>NZ_JAUSYO010000001.1:1268697-1585871 GCF_030816935.1 Arthrobacter sp. B3I9 | reverse complement strand
CAGCAGTATGGCGCCGAGGCCCGCCAGGTTGGCTGCCACGGAGGACACCAGGCTCAGGGCGACGAATGCGAGCGGGCGGTTTTGGGCACGCAGGACCGCCTGTGCGCCCAAAACGGGGCCAAGCAGGCCGATGGCGAGCATCGACATTACCGACGGCCATGCCACCCGGCCGTCCGATGCCATAGTGATCCACGCCACGATCAGCGCCCCGGCCGCCCCGAACAGCACGGCCGCCAGCGCCAGGAAACCGTACATGGCGCGGGAGCGCACCTTACCGTCGTCCCGGTCAAACCATAACCGGGTGATGGCCAGCGGCAGCCCCGCCGAAATGAGGACCACGACCACCTGGATGGCAACGACCGACGTCGAAACCTGGCCCCACTGCACCGGGTCGAGCAACCGGATGGCGAACGGCTGGATCAGCAGCAGCCCGAGGCCCTGGACCAGGGACCCGACGAGATACAGTAACGCCGCCCCCGGACCGGCCGTCGGCCGGTCCGCGGCCTTGACTTCGGACTCCGGTACGTTTTCCGCGACCATAGCCGGGGTATTAGGGCCGGACGACGTGGGCGGCAAGCTTCCTCAGGCCCGGCCACATCCGCTTCTGGATGACCTTGGGGGCCAGCGTTGCCGCGTGAAGCCGCGATGAAACATGCAGCCGGGCAGCCTTGGCGGCGGCGTGCCAGCCGAGCTTGGCGAAGTCACGGACGCACTCGTCAAAGAACGCGCGCTCCTCGGCGAAACGGCGCCCGTCGAGGGCCTGTACGGAGGAATCGGACTCCCGGTGACGGCGGTACTGGAAGCAGATGGTGTCAGAGACCATCATCTTTCCGCCGTCCATGATGATGTCCATTGCCAGGCCGAGATCCTGAACGACGTTGTACTGTTCCCGGAAGCTGTGCTTCTTGATCGCTTCTGAGCGCCAGGCCACAGACGGGAAGTACAGCCAGTCGCCTGTGATGAGGCTCTTGGCGATCGGCTCACCCGCGAGGACAGCGTCGGTGCTCTGGCCGACGATACGGCGCCGCAGGAAGTCCTTGACATTGTCGCCCAGGGGCTTGTAGACCTCCCCGTTTTCGTCAATGACCTCGACGCCGGGCTGGACCAGGTCGACGTCCGGGTTCTGAAAGCCCTTCCGAATGGTTTCGATGTAGTTGGGTAGCATGATGTCGTCCGCGCCCATGATCACCGTGAACTCGTGGTCTATCAGTCCCAGGCACTTGCGGTAGTTTCCGTTGGCGCCCAGGTTGATCTCATTGCGAAGGTACCGGACGCGGCTGTCACCGGCTGTGAGGGCTGCGAAATATGCCGGCAGGTTCTCGTCCGGATAGCCGTCATCCACAATTGTCAGCCGGAAATCGCGGTCATTCTGGCTCAGAACCGAGTCGACAGCCGCTTTCATCATGGCCACGTCGCCGTAGTACGGCAGCATTACATCAATGGTCATTGGTTTCTTTCCGTGGGGACCGGCCTAGTGCGGCCGGATCGTCGTCGAGGGGGTGTTCGCGGGGTGAGGAGGGGGCAGCACGTTCCAGCGCCTCCACGGAGGCACGGAGGATGGAGACTTCCTCGGCCAAAATCCGTGTCTCGTCCTCGAGAATCGTCAGTTCACGCGAAACATGCAAACTGACGCCGACCAACAATACGATGGCCAAGGCGAAGAGCAGGTTGGCCGGAACGCGGATCCCGACCATGGACGCAGCCCAGTCCAGGAGCTGGGGAAAGATACCCAGGACAATGGTCAGTCCGCCGACTACAAGCCACAGGACGGTGTACTTCTCCCGAAGTTTTCCTTGCCGCAGCAGTTGAAGGACGGCGAGGACCATCACAATGGCTATCACCAGTGCAGACGCAACGCTCATGATCAGATACTGCCTTCGCCTGCTATTGCACCCAGTTCCGGGGCGCGGATTAATTCGGGGGCTGGCGTCTTGCGGCGGGCCAGCGCGAAACAAAGCACCAGCCCGGATCGCGCCAGGTAAATGGCCGACTTCAGCGGGCCGGTGCTCGGGGTTCCCGCCTGGCGGACCTTCATCTCGACTGGAACCTGGGTGACCCGGCAACCCGACTTAATGGCGACGACCAAAGAGTCGATCGTATCACCGAGGTATTCGGCCGGAAAATGGTCGATGTACTGGTGGAGGGCACGCTCGTTCGCGGCGCGGAAACCGGAAGTAACGTCAGTCAGTTCGGTATGGGCGACGCCCGAAATTACCTTGGCGAGTACCGACATTGCCCACCGCCGGGGCCCCTTCGCGTCATAGCTGCCCCTGCCGGCGAACCTGGCACCAATGGAAATATCGGCGACTTCAAGCCCCGCCAGCACCCTATCGATGTCAAGCGGATCATGCTGCCCGTCGGAATCGACCTGGATGGCCGCCTTGTAGCCATGGCGGATAGCGTACTTGAAGCCCGTCCGCATAGCGCCCCCGACCCCCAGGTTGAACGGCAGCTTAAGGACGGTAGCGCCGGCCTCGTGCGCTACCCGGGCCGTGTCGTCCTTGGACCCGTCGTCAACGACGAGCACGTCGTGCCGTACAGTTCGCAGCACCTCCCGGATGGTGTCTCCGATGGCTTCGGCCTCATTCCA
The DNA here is from genome assembly GCF_030816935.1 of Arthrobacter sp. B3I9. NCBI lineage: Bacteria > Bacillati > Actinomycetota > Actinomycetes > Micrococcales > Micrococcaceae > Arthrobacter > Arthrobacter sp. B3I9. The sequence continues at coordinate 1,583,281 of NZ_JAUSYO010000001.1, read as the reverse complement.
TGCCGGCATGATGACGAGGACGCCGGAAGTCGTTGATTTGCCCATGGTGCTCCACTATATCAACGCCCACGGGCTCAGAACTGCACACGTAGGGCCGCCCGACGACTGTCCTGCGCCGTGAACAAGGCATACTTGAACCGTTCGATTGCATTAAGAGGAGAACTGATTCATGACCTGGTGGCAAACCGGCCCTACGCTCGCGGGCACTATCCTGATCTTTTTTGGTCCGGGTCTCGCCATCCTGGCCGCGGCCGGTGTACGCAGGTTAAATCTGGTCTGCCTTGCCGCACCGGTGTCCTTCTCCATGGCGTCGGTGCTGGGCATCGTCCTTAGGATTCTCGGTCTTCCGTACAATCCCGCCACCTACCTCCTGGCCAGTGCCGTTGCAGCCGCCGTAGCCCTCACCCTCCGGTCGGTCTTGCTGCGCCGCACGGCGCCGGGTGGCGCCCCAGCTGAGTGGGGCGTGCTTGGCGCGAACGGTGCAATTCCTCTTGCGTCTTCCCGCCAAAAACTGTGGCCCCTGGTGGTGGCGGCCGCCGTTGCGATACCCGCCCTGATTATCACCGCCCGCTACGTAAAGGGGTTCGGCCAGCCCGACAACCTGTCGCAAACATTCGACAACGTCTATCACCTGAACGCGATCCGTCATATCGCAAGCCTGCATGACGGTTCCTCGCTGACGCTGGGCAACCTTACCGAATCATCAACCGGCTTCTACCCTGCCGCGATGCACGACCTCATGGCGCTCGTCTTCATGTTCGGCGGCGCCTCCGTGATGGAAGTCGTTAACATTGGCACGATCGTCATCGGAGCCGTCATCTGGCCCCTGTCGTGCATTTTCCTGGTCACGCGCATTCTGGGCAGCCAGGCGACGGCCGTACTTTGCGCGGGCGTGCTGTCCGCCGGATTCAGCGCCTTTCCTTATCTGATGGTCGCCTTCGGCGTCCTCTACCCCAACCACGCGGCCATCGCCATCCTCCCCGTCGCGCTAGGGCTGGTCATCGAAGTCCTAGGGCTCGCCCGGTCCCGCCCTTCCTCCTTCTGGCCCCCGCTGATCGCGTTGGCCCTTGTGGGCCCGGGCCTGGTGCTGGCGCACCCCAGCACCTTTGTGGCACTCATTGCCTTCAGCACTCCGCCGCTCGTGGCCAGACTACTTTTGTCGTGGCGGAATTACCGCCGAGGCAAGGAAGCGGGCCGGTCCACAGTGCTGTGGGCATCGGCCACCGTGGTCTATTTGGTCTTTGGACTCGTCGTATGGGTCTTCGTCCGGCCCAGCCTTGCCGCCGCTCCGTGGACCCCGTTCCAATCCAACGCGAGGGCACTGGGCGAGATTCTCGCCAGCGCCCCCATGGGAACAACCGCGGCGTGGGTCATGCTGGCGCTCACGGTCCTGGGGCTGTACGTCATTACGCGCCACCTTGGCCGGTACTGGTGGGTCATGGGTATGTACTTTGTGGGCGGGGCCCTGTACGTCATCGTGTCGGCATGGGGGGTCGGGGACTTCCGTACCTTCTGGACCGGGGTTTGGTATAACGACAGCTTCCGCCTCGCGGCCCTGCTGCCAGTAGTTACCTTGCCCATCGCCGTGATGGGCGCCCAATGGCTTATCTGGCGTATTAGGGCCTTCAGCGACTACCTGGTGGCGGCCGGCCACTCGAACCCGGAGAAGCTGGCGCCCTTCGCGCGGCCCGTAGCGGCGCGCCTGCCGCAGGTCACCGGCGTCGCGGCGTCCGTAGTCCTTGTCCTCTTTCTCGGGCTGGGGGCCCAAGGCGGCACGTTGTCCAACGTGCAGCAGCGCCTCGACACCATATTCGCGACCACCCAAAATTCGTACCTGCTTACGAGCGATGAAGCGGCGCTTCTGCAGAAAGTGCCCGACTTCGTTCCGGAGTCCGACCTTGTGGTCGCCAACCCGCGGACGGGCGGATCCCTCGTCTATGCCGTGTCTGATCGGCGCACACTTGCGCCGCACATCTTCGGTGACAGGACGCCCGACGAGCAGTACCTGCTGGATCACTGGGACGAGGCGGCCTACAACAGCAGGGTTTGCCCGATTGTCCGGGACCTGAATGCGTACTGGGCCCTCGACTTCGGCGACTTCGAGGTCGTCCCCGGCGACGAGCCGTTCATCGGCCTTAGGCATCTGGGCGAGGACTCAGTCCCCGGCATAGAACGGGTCGCGAGCGTCGGAAAGACCAGCCTCTTCCGCGTGACTGCCTGCGGCTAGACGGTATGAAGTGGGGTTGTCACCTGGCGTAGGACTGGAACCCCGGGCCCAAAGAGGTTCCTGGGTTGCCGGTCTACGGCCTTTTCCGCAGTTTGGTGCGGCACCAGGTTCGGTTTTGCGCGGCTACTCACCGGTGCGCAGGTCGGGTGTCGCTTCCGCGTCGATCACGACGCGCGAGCCACCCCCGGACGAAGCTGGAACGAGCACAAAAGAGCGGTCCACGACAAACCAGCCGTGGACCGCTCACCCCTGCCCTCTTCCCCTCGGATCCCGGCGCGGTAGCCGAGTCCGCAGCAAGGGCTGGCCCGGCAGGGCACGGGGACGGGCCTCTACCGCCGTGCTTCGTTGAACCGCTCGGCAAGCACCGGCACCAGTGACTTGATGTAGCTCCGCGAGACATGGTCCGTGTCGTAGTACACGTGCAGCCCACCAATAACGGCGTGGCAGCTCTGTTCGTTGCAGAACTGGTCCGACAGGTCCAGGATCTTTATCTTCGGGCTCGCCATGCCGCGGACCGCATCCGCAACGGGGTCCCGCACGAGGGCCTCAGCACGGGCGTTCGCGCAGGCCACCGGGTTTTCCGGGTTCAGCGCCACGCAGTCTGGCCCGCTGCGGTTTAGGGTGAGGGGCGTGTCCCTTATGACGTAGATCTCTGTCCCGGCCTGGGTCCACTCCCTGAAGCGTTCAGTGACGCCTTCCTGGTACTGCTCACTCTGCGGTCGACCGGTGCCGTCCTCGATCTGCTCCCCCGCCCCGAAAGCCGAGGTGAAGACCATATCGGGCCTCTCCTTCACGATCCGCTGTGAGACTTCCTTGCTCCACTCCAGGCAACGCTGCTGGAGCTGCGGTTCCGTGCTGGGGATCCCCATGAACGCAACCCGTTTAGCGTCGATGAACGGGCAACCCCCCAACAGGGATTCCTTGATCTTCCATTTGTGGAGCCGGGCGAGCTCGAAGACCGCGGCCTTCCACTGTTCGGCGTGGGAGTCCCCCACGAGCCAAACAGTGGCTGTAGTCGCCGCGCCTCCAGTGAAATCGCAGTCGAAAAGCAGTTTTCGGTTCTGGACGACGATCGGATTTTCCGCGTCGGAACATTCGCGAGCGTCAAACCACGGCGCTTCGTCGGTTCCTACGTTCACCACCTGCGCGGCCCCGAATGGATGCTCACAGTTATTCGCCGGGTCAAGGCTCCGCGCGCCGTAGCATGGCTGCCCGGCGAGACCGCGCAACTGGGCCGCCTCCGCATCCTCGGCTTGCCCAAGAGCGAGCAAGAGCCCACCGCAAAGTGCGCAGACCAGGACCACAGACGCGGCCATGGCCGCTACGACCCGGCCCGGTTTCGCCCCGCGAAGGAGCCGGGTGCGGCCGGGGTCCTCAATAAGCGCTTTGGAGACATACGACAGTACGACGGCGACGACGAGTATGCCCACCTTGTCCACTGTCCCCAGGTTCCGGCTCAGGACGGTCGGTGCCAGGACAATAAGCGGCCAGTGCCACAGGTAGAGGGAATAGGACACGTCACCGACGAATTGAACCGGTCTGACGGCGAGTACGGCATTGGGCGACCAGGCCGGGCAGTCCGGGCCCGACGCGATCACCAAAAGCGTTCCCGCAACCGGCAGCGCCGCCGCGAAGCCCGGGAAATATGTCTGCTCGTTGTAGGCCAGGGCTGAGTAGGCGATCATGCCATACCCGAGCCACTGGGCGATCCCGGAAAGCGCCAGATGGGCACTCGGAAGCGCGAGGCGGATCCTCGCCAAGGCCTGCGCTCCGCCAACGGCGATCAAGGCACCGGCCCCGAACTCCCAGACCCGGGCGGGCGTGACAAAGTACGCTTGGCTTCTTTCTGCGTACGTGACCCAGATGCAGAACCCCAGCGCAGCGGCGCTCGTTAGGGCCACTCCCGCAGCCAGTGTTGACCTGCGAGGCAGCCCCAACCGGGAGGCGAGTACGAACAGCACCATGAACAGCACCGGCCACAACAGGTAAAACTGTTCCTCGACGGAAAGCGACCAATAATGCTGGACCGTGGACGCGGCATTGTTGTGAGCCGAATAATTCACCGACTTGGCTGCCAGCATCCAGTTCTCGACATACAGCATGGCGGCCATGGTCTCCTGGGCAACCGCAAGCCACCGGGAGAACGGCAGGATGATCCAAGCGGCAATCAGCGCGACTACCGCCACGACCATGGCCGCCGGCAGCAGCCGTTTGATGCGCCGCGAATAGAACGTTCCGAGCCGGATGCTGCCGGTTCGCTCCAACTCACCCAGGACGTGCTTCGAGATCAAGTAACCCGAGATGACGAAGAAGACGTCTACGCCAACATACCCGCCGGTCAGCCGCGTCGGCCACAGGTGGTTGAGGACCACCAGTCCCACGGCCAGCGCGCGCAGGGCCTGGATGTCCTTCCGGGTGCTGTTGGTTGCTTCGGCCCGGCGTTGCGCCGCCCTCGTGGTCACGGCCCCGGCGGTCACGCGGTCTCCTTTTCAGTGGTGTTGGTCGGGCAAGCCGTCCCGTACGATGCCCTGGTGCGCCACGGCCGGCCAGCCGAGCCCCCCAGGTTCAGCGGCGTCCTAAGCACCGTGCTTTGCCCCATACGCGGCCCTGGCGAGCTCCGGGACCATCGTCCTGGAGAGCCACTGAACGGAAAGGCAGGACCCCGTCTCGAGCGCCAGCCCGCTGTCCTTGGAGTCCGCGAACACATAGTTGTTGGCCTTGTAGGCCGGCACCTCCCTCAGCGTGCCGTTGCCTTTGACCTCGGTGGCCTCTTCGCGGACGACGGAAAACACTGCGATGTCGCTGTCCAACGACGCAGCGCGCTCCTGCGGCCAGGCGTACGTCTCAGGCCCGCTCGACGAAGTGCCAACGGCGCGTCCCTGGGCAGCGACCTGCGAAAGCGCCGCCGCAGGCTGAAGTCCAAACTCCCGCAGAATCCGCACCGGGTTGGAGGCGTCCCCGAAAATTTCGAAGTCGGCACCAGGAGCCGCACTCACCTTGGCATACAGGAACCTCGTTCCGGCCAGGTCAGGATAGCTGCCCAGCTCTGCAGATATGGCCTTTTCTGTTTCCGTCCGGATCCTGGCCGCTTCGGACGAACGTCCCAGCGCTTCTCCGATCAGGGCAAGGGAGGTGCGCCAGTCGGTCGCCAACGCCCTGTCCGGGAACGCAACGACAGGGGCGATCTTCGACAGATCCTCGTATTCGCTGCGCGTCAGCTTGGAATTGACAGCAAGGATCAGATCCGGCTGCAACCCGCGGAGGTCGTCGGTGGGAAGTCCCTTGGACTCGTCGAGCAGCAGTGGCAACTCCACTCCGAACTTCTTCCAGCTGAAGTCGAACCACGGGGTGGAGCCATTGGGCTGGGCCTTGGACAACGACATCGCGACCGGGATGACACCCAGAGCGAGGCATGTGTCGTTGCTGGCCACGCCGAGCGTCGCGATTCGCTTTGGCTCACTCCGGATCTCGGTAGTACCGAACACATGCTTGAGATTCACGGGGAAAGAATTCGCGTCGGCTTCCGTCACAGGGGTCGGAGCAGCTGGCGATATGAACCGGCAGCTGGCCAGGCCCAATGGAAGGACGGCCAAACCCGCCAGAAATTGCCGTCGTCCAGTCAGCGGATTGCTTCCGCGGTCCGTTCCAGCCATCGTGCTCGGTCCAATCTTGTTGTGTCGTCGTCGTGATCAACCGGCAAGTACCAACGCCACGACATCTAAACGGGCATCGCCCGGAGGAATCACCTGGTTCGGAGCCCTGCCCAGTTTACCCAGTCCTTGGAGTTGCCCTGGCGGCAAGGCCGCTCCTAGCACCCGTCAAAGCTGAAGAGCTTGGCGTCCCCGTGCCGCGATAGCAGCGTTGCAACGCCTGAGTGCTCCAGATCCGCAAGGCCGGGGGCCGGATGGGACCCGTTGTTGATCTCCTGGCCGCCGAAGTCGAGGACATAGGTCACGTTCAGTGCGCGAACCGCGCCACAGACTTCCGGATTGGTGCCGGCCTCCCGCAAGCTGTCCAGCACTATCTTGTCGTTGAGGGTGAAGCTGCTGCTGAGGACGTGCAACTGAATGGTTCGCCGGTCCGACAAGGCATACGCAAGAGCACTGCCATTCCATGCGTTTGCCGCCACCACGGCGTCTTCAGGCACAAGGCGTTGCATGTCTTGCAGAACTGCCATCTCATCCGTTGTGATAAGCGGCGAGTCATCCCGGAGTTCGTAGCTGACGCGCGCCTTATCCGTGGCGTACTGAACGCCGCCGACCTGGCTAAGCAGCAGGACTGCTCCAATGGTGACGGCCCCGAGCCATCTGGGCGTTTGCCCGGCCCCGCCCGGCCGTGCCGCCCGCGCCTTCCGGTCCGCGACATACCGCTGAACCCGACGGACAATCCAGTGAGCGCCAAAAGTTGCGACCAGCACAGCCGCCGTGGGAACCAATGCGGCCAGCCGGTAGCTGTCGTTGTACCAGATGGCCGTCACGAAGTCCCGGAGGCGGCCCGGCCGGAACGATGAGACGACAAGGAAGAGTGCGCAAGCCATTCCGAACATTCCAAGCGCCCACCACAGATCCCGTCGCCTCAGCATTGCGAGCAGTCCGACGGCCATGCAAATGGAAACCACAATGGCGGGAGGCCGGTTCATTTCCGAATTGGTCGCGAGCTCGAACAACGCACCGAGGGGCGACTGGATCGGCGGCCAGAATGCAGCTTCGGCTAGGGGCCGTACGGTCTGCCACGCCAAAACGAGAACCCCAAAGCCTGCCCCGAGGGCAACGCTCCACAGCACCGCCCTTTTCCTGGCCACCTGCCACGTTGCACGCCAACCGCGGCAGGACTTCACAAAGACCAGGACGACCGCCGGCGTCAGGAAGGCGAAGAACGCCATGACCGTGCTGGGATGCGCAAAGGAAATTCCTGGGAGGGCTATCAAGAGGGCCAGTGCACGCGCCAGCGGAGGGAAGTCCTGGACCGCGGACAATCTCAGCACTTGGACGCCCAGGGCCAGCAGCGCCGGGAGCAGCGAAATGGACAGCAGATTCGGATAAAGCACACCGAAGTCGACCATCATGAGCGGGAACGCACCGAATCCGGTTGAGATGACGCCAGCCAGGACGGCCGCCACCCTTGACTGCCCGAGCACCTGCTGACAGAGCAGGATGCAGGACAGAGGCCATACAACGGCGCCAATCACCAGGTTGGTCGCGTTGACCGCCACAGGGATGCTGGCCCCGGACAGCTGGGCCGTCAAGGACACCACGGCATGCCACCCGGAAGGATAAAACGGAATTCCCGTCATGCCGCCAACCGTCAGCGACGAAGCCTGCTGCGTGTGCAGAATGTACTGGACGGCATTCAGGTGGAAGATGTTGTCGTAGGTCTGCGAAATGCTTTCGGGAGAACCGAACACGTAAATCAGCCGCGCACCAATGAGTACGGCCGCCAGCACAGTCCCCAGCAGGGCAAATACGAACCGGGAACCTGCACCGCGCGGAGGGGTCCAGGATGCCCGGCCACGCCGCGAGACCGCGAACGCCGTCGCGGAAGCGACGACGGTAAGGACTAAGACAGGCACTACCGACCACGGAACGTTGAGAAGGGGGCAAGCGAGGGCTGCCACCACGACCAGCGACACGGAGAAGAGCGGCGCAAAAGCGCAAAGGGCGAATCCTCGGGCCCTCAGGGCCCATGCCAAAACAATTCCGGGACCCATCAGCACGGTGAACGCGATCACGATGGCGGGCACGGCGTTAAGCCACTGCAATTGTCATAACTCCCTTTTCTCTGCAGCGGCCCAATACTCCACTGCTGTGCCGTTGCAGCGTCGGATTAGCCGCACCGCTGCCATGGCTACTAACGCGGTTCGCCCGTGTCAGCCGATTTTCGCGGATCGCTGCCTAAGTTCGGCCACGACCTCATCGACTGGGCCGTCCATGACGACACGGCCATGCTCAAGGAGCACACCCCGCTCGCAGACAGTGGCCACCAGGTCCAGGTCGTGGCTTACCACGAAGAGCGTTTTGCCCTTGGCTGCCAGTTCTTTAATTTTTGCGATGCACTTTCGCTGGAAGGGTTCGTCCCCGACGGCGAGAATTTCGTCGATGAGGAACACCTCCGGATCGGTGTGCACGGCGATCGAAAAGGCCAACCGTAAGTACATACCCGACGAATAAAACTTCACTTCCGTGTCGATGAACTCCCCGATTTCCGAGAACTCCACGATTGAGTCGAATTTCTCATCGATCTGCTGCTCGGTCATTCCGAGGATGGCGCCGTTCAGGTAAACGTTGTCACGCCCACTGAGGTCGTGGTGGAAACCAGCTCCGACCTCGATCAGGCCCGCTACGCGCCCCCGGGTGCGCACCGTTCCACCGTCGGGCTGCAGCACTCCGGAAATAAGCTTCAGGAGCGTCGACTTTCCCGATCCGTTCAGGCCCAAAAGCGCGACCGTCTCCCCCTGCTTGACTTCAAGGGAGACATCTTTCAGGGCCAGGAACTTCTTCGACAAGTCGCCTTTCCTGCCCTTGACCAGCCACACCACGGCCTCCTTGAGGGAGCGGGTGTGGCGCAAAACGAACTGCTTGCGTATCCCGATGCAGCTGATGGCCACCTGGCCCAGCATCGTCTTCTCCGACGTCATCTCAAAGCTCCTGAGCGAAGTGGACGGCGAGCCGGCGGAACGTCAGCTGGCCGATAAACAGCACGACGAGGGTGATGCCGATGGACACAGGAAGCCAGAGCGTGAGCAACTCCGGGGGCATCGTTCCGGTCACGTACTGGTCGGTCTTAAGCGTCGGTTCCCAGAACACCCAGTGGAAGACCTCGACGGCGACCGTCATCGGATTGAGCTGGTAAATCCAGTACCAGGGTCCCATAACCTGCTCGACCATGGACCAGATGTAGAGCACGGGAGAAGCCCAGGTGACGACCATGACGATCATGTCCACGATGTTTTCCGAATCACGGAAATAGACGTTCATCGCCCCGAACAGGAGTCCCAACCCAGTAGCGAGAACCGCCACGATCAGAAAAACGAGGAAGAAGGCGGCCAGCTGGAGCACCGACGGCGTCCACCCCACGATGAGGCACGCTCCGACGAGAACGACCAGCTGCGGTAGGAAATGGGCCGCGGAAACCCAGACTGTCGCGACCGGAAAAAGCTCCCGCGGAAGGTAGATCTTTCGAATCAGATCACGGTTGTCCACGATGGAGCGCGTAGCGTTGGACAGCGACTCCGTAAAGAAGTTCACCAGAACGATGCCTGCGAACAGGTAAATTGCGTAGTTCGGCGTTCCCCGCTGGAGGTTCAGGAAAATGCCCAGTGCCACAAAATAGATCAGGAACTGGATCAGCGGTTTGACGTAGGACCACAGCAGCCCAAGCACCGAGCCGCGGTACCGTACCTTGATTTCCTTGCGCACCAGCAGTTTCAGCAGGAAACGGTCCCGGTAGACGTCCAGAAGTCCGCGACCGCTGCCCGGCGTTACAAGCTGGTCAATCTCGGTGGTGGCCATCTAGCTGCCATCTTCGGAGTTTGCCTCGAAGGTTTTTTTCCACGCGTCCATCGAGCTGATCTTAGGCACGGCTGCCCGGTACTGTTCGGCCAGTTTCTCCCAGTTCCGGAACAGCTGCAGGTGCAGGCCCGTCGCCTCGGTCAGCATGGACCTGAGTTTCTTCGGATCCCTCTGGTACCAGGAAGCTCCGGTTCCTTCCGCGTTGGAAACCACGACGCTGTCGTAGTGCGCCACCCGGAACCAGCGGTTGTCGCGGTGCGCCAGGAATCCCTGGGGCCTCTGCGCGCTCTCAGGGCCGGGTGCCTTGATCAGTTGCCGGGCAACCGTCTTGATGCCCCACGGCACAATCTCTTTCTTGCTTGGCATCGCGACGACGTTGCCGCCCATCGGGCCCCTGCCGAGTTTTGGCGCCGGAAAGTCGTCAACGTCCTCCTTCACTTCGGCGTCGCTGTACCGTGCTTTGAGCGCATTGATCTCGGGGAGCTTGGTGGCCAGCACATCGTGCAGCCCCTCCGGGCCCTTCAGGATGTCGCGCAGCGCCTCGATGCGGCCGTGCTCGGTGAAGTACTGCATCGAGACCAGGTGCTTGACATCGGATTGGACGGATTCCCGGAGGACGCGCCCACCTTTGGGGTACGGGCTGTGGATCAGCGTGGTGATCAGCCTGTTGCGCGCGTGGAAGTATGCCTGCCATCCGACGAGGTCGTCCTTGTCCATCCACGACACGTGCCACACGGCTGCGCCCGGCATCGAAACCGTGGCAATTCCCGCCTCACGGGCGCGTAGACCGTACTCCGAATCGTCCCATTTGATGAACAGAGGCAGCGAGAGGCCGATCTCCTTGATGACTTTGGTGGGGATAAGGCACATCCACCAGCCGTTGTAGTCGACGTCCACGCGCCGGTGCAGCCACGCGGTCTGCCGGAGGTTGGCGATGCTGAAGTCGTGCCGGACGTCCATGTCAGCGTGCGGCACTGCCGGAACGATCCGGTAAGGATCGACGACCTCGCCGAAGGTGTGCAGGACGCTGCGGTTGTAGAGGTCAAACATGTGGCCGCCGACAATCGTCGGCCTGCGGCAATGGTCGGCAAAGGTGCGCAGCCGGAGGATGCTTTCGGGCTCCACCACAATGTCGTCGTCCAGCAGCAACACGTAATCGCTGCCGTTTTCGACGGCCTCGTACATGCCGCGGGCAAAGCCGCCGGACCCGCCGAGGTTGGCCTGGTTTATCACCCGGAGCTTTCCGCCGAGGGACGCCTTGACGTCCGCGAAATCTTCCTGGTGTTCGACCTTCACCGTTCCCTGATCCACAATGAGAATCTCTTTGACGCTGGTGAGGACGTCCGGATTTTCGGCCAGGATCCGGGCGTTGTTCAGGCAGAAGTCGGGCTTGTTCATCGTGGTGATCTGGATGGTCACCTCGCCGTGGACCGCGTCCGGACCGGGCGCCTCCCACTGCCCGCTCTCCAGCAGCAGTTCCTGGGAGCTGGCCGCGAGGTCGAACCAGTACCACCCGCCGTCGCCGAACGGCTTTAATGACAGTTCGAAAACGGAGGTTGCGGCGCCTTCCACATGCCTGCCGTCCACCCTCTGGACAGATCCCCGGGCATTGGATTTGAACACCGAGACAGTCCCGGAACCCTTGGTTTTAACGACCAGCCGGATGTCCCGGACCGAGGTCCACCGCCGCCAGTAGCTGGCGGGAAAGGCATTGAAGTACGTGCCAAAGGAGATCTGCTCGCCGGAGCGAACCCGCATGGAGCTTCTGCTCAGGAGATCTTCAAAGTGGGCTTCGCGGCCGCCGGAGCTGAACATCTGCAGCTTTTCTTCGGGCAGCTTCGGCGTACGGGCAAGCTCGTCGTTCTCGCGCAGCCGGATGCCGCTGGCCGTTCCTGCGTCCACGTAGAGGGAGATGGTGTCCGATGAATCCGCGGACGGAAGGATCACCCGCTGAAGAGTACTCCAGGTGGACGTCGCTGCAGAGCCCGTCATGCGTCGACTCCCCCGCTCTCGAGCTTGGTGCCGCTCTGGAAGTGCGGCCGGATCTGGTTGTCGAACATGGTCAGCGCCGAGCCGATGGCCATGTGCATGTCCAAGTACTTGTAAGTGCCGAGCCGCCCGCCGAAGAGGACATCCTGCTCAGCGGCCGCCAGGTCGCGGTACTTCAGCAGGCGTTCCCGGTCCGTGGACGTGTTGATCGGGTAATAGGGTTCGTCGCCCTTCTCCGCGGCCCGCGAGAATTCGCGCATGATGACGGTCTTTTCCGTCTGGTACTCGCGTTCGGGGTGGAAATGGCGCGGCTCGATGATCCGGGTGTACGGGACATCGGCGTCATTGTAGTTCACCACGGAGGTTCCCTGGAAGTCGCCGACGTCCAGGACTTCCTCCTCGAAGTCGATAGTGCGCCAGGAGAGGTCGCCCTCGGCGTAGTCAAAGTACCGGTCCACGGGGCCGGTGTAGACAACGGGGATGTGGCCCACGACCTTGTTCTTGCTGTACTCGTGGGTTTCGTCGAAGAAGTCGGTGTTGAGCCTGACGTCGATGTTGGGATGGTCCGCCATCTTTTCGATCCAGGCCGTGTAGCCGTTCGTCGGCAGGCCTTCGTACTTGTCGTTGAAATACCGGTTGTCGTAGTTGTATCGCACGGGAAGTCGGGAGATGATCCCGGCCGGGAGGTCCTTGGGATCCGTCTGCCACTGCTTGCCCGTGTAGTGCTTGATGAACGCCTCGTAGAGCGGGCGGCCGATGAGCTGGATGCCCTTGTCGTTCAGGTTCTGCGGATCCGTCCCGGCCAGTTCACCGGATTGTTCCTTAATGAGGTCCCGCGCCTGCCCGGGGGTGAGGTTGGCCCGGAAGAACTGGTTGATGGTCGCCAGGTTGATAGGCAGCGAGTAAACCTCGCCCTTGTGCACGCCATAGACCTTATGCACGTAATTGGTGAACGTCGTGAACCGGTTCACGTACTCCCACACACGGTCGTTGGACGTGTGGAAAAGATGGGCACCGTAGCGGTGCACCTCGATGCCGGTCTGCTCTTCCTTTTCGCTGTAGGCATTGCCGCCGATGTGGTGGCGGCGGTCGAGAACAACGACCTTCAAGCCCAGCTCAGTGGCGGCCTGTTCTGCGATTGTCAGGCCGAAAAAGCCCGACCCTACGATGACAAGGTCAACGGTCACAAGATCTCCTGGTTCGAATACGGGCAGCACAACGTTGCGCATTGGCTGCTGCTCTAGCCTACCCGAGGCGTGATCGGAACCGGCGCCGAGGGCCGCGGAGCCGGGCGTTCCGGTGGCGGGGCGGCGGTGGTCCTGGCGCTGCTGATTCGGCCCTCGCGCGCAGGCCTTATCCACATGGCCCGACTTCGTCCGGCCGCCGTCCCGATGCCTCTTTTAGCGTGGACTGCAGCCCGCTCCATCGGAAAGGATCTTTGGCGGAGAAATGTTGCACTGCACCCTGGTACCGGCACCTGGTTCCCGGCTCCCCGGCCCGATCGAGCTCGCCGTCGAGGCGCCACCGGAATGTTCCGGCGCGGACTTCCAGAGGGCCATCTCTCGCCGTTACGGGACGGGCGACCTGACCGTGAACGGTTCCCCCGTCCGGGCCCAGCGGGTCGGTGATCCGCCGCTGCGCAACGGGGCAGTACTGGTCGACGGCGGGGTGCGGGCAGACGGCGGCGTGTGGGTCGACGGCGGGGCTACAGGTGGCGGTCGGGCGGCCCCGCAGCTGTTCCTTGCCGTCCACAGCGGCGCCTCCGCCGGCACCATCGTTCCACTTGTTCGTGGGCGGTTCCGGATCGGGCGCAGCGGGACGGACCTTGCTATACCGGACGCCGAGCTGTCACGCGAACATGCGCGGCTGGAAATATCGGACTCGACGGTGACCCTCGTTGACCTGAACAGCGCAAACGGAACCACCGTCGACGGCGGGCGCATCCGCCGGGCGGTCGTGACCACCGAGTCGCTGATCCGCTGCGGCAATTCGACGATGTCCCTGTTTTTCGGCGTCGATTCCGCGGCGGCCGGCGTGTCGGACGCTGCGGGCCGCAGCGTGGCCGAACCGCTCGCCGTAGGCGGCCCCTCGAACGGCGCTGCCTCCGGGACCGGCCGCGCAACAATGCTGCTGGTGGCGGCCCTGCCCCTGGCCGCCGGCGTCGGCCTCGCTGTCTTCGCCGGTTCATGGATGTTCCTCGCCTTCAGCCTGGCCTCGGCGGCATCCCTCCTGGTCCCCGCTGTTACCGGCAGGAAGCAACGCCGGGAGCTGAAAGCCAGCCTCGACGAGCGCGTACGCGAGGACACGGAGCGACGACGACTGTCGGCGCCGTCGGCAGCCCAGCTGTACTCCAGCGCCGCCCGTCCCGTGGAGGACCGCGGGCCGACGGCCGTTAAACCGGATGCCGTATGGCTGCGGCTCGGGCTCTCCGAGCAACGGGCAAACCTCAGCCTGCCGCCTGGGGCCTCCGGGCTCTTCCCACCATCGCTTGGCCTGATGCCGCTGACTCTGGACCCGGCTGTCGCCGTTACCGCCGTCGATGGTCCGCCGGCTGCTGTCGCCGGGTTAGTGCACTCCTTACTCATGCAGCTCGCCGGCTATCCCGCCGCCTGCCGGACGCACGTCCTGGTCCACGGATCGCCGGAAAACCTCCCGCTCGCCGCCCGGTTCCTCCCCCGGGTGACACTTTCCTGCCATCTCTCCGCCACGGCCGCCCGGCTCGCGGCCGGTCCCGGGTCGGGGTGCGAGCGGGGCGTGCTGATTATCCTCACCCTTGCTGGCGCAGAATCGGCCGGGCGGGTGCAGGACACTTCCTGGGCCGCCGGCCTGGGCTCCTTGGCCGCCAGCAAGGGCTGGCAGGTGCTGCAATTCGGACCGCTGCCGGGTCCCTCGGACGCCGCCATCGTCCTGCGAGGGGGCACTGCCTGGCTGCGACGCGGACGGAGCATGATCCCCTTCCTCCCGGACCTCGTCCCCTGCACGGTGTTTGACGACTTTTGCCGCCGGCTGGGGTCGGCCGGAACCGCGCACGCGGACCCGCAAGACGCTATGCCCGCCACCGTCCCCCTGGCGCGGATCCTGCCGCTCGATGCCACGGACGTCGCCCGGCGCTGGGTACGGTCGGCGGACACCATGGGGATGCCTGTTCCCGTCGGCGTCAGCAAGACCGGACCCGTCCTGGTGGACATCGTGCATGACGGCCCGCACCTCCTGGTTGCTGGCACCACCGGCTCGGGCAAATCGGAAATTCTCCGGACCCTGGCCGCCGCCCTTGCCGCAAGCTATCCGCCGGACCGCATCAGCCTTCTCTTTGTCGACTTCAAGGGCGGGTCGGGCCTCGGTCCGCTTACAGGGCTGCCACACTGCGTGGGAATGCTGACCGATCTCGGATTACCGGAGGTCGACCGCACCCTGGTGTCCCTGCGCTCCGAGGTCCGCCGCCGGGAAGAGCTGCTTGCCGCCGCCCACGTTGGCGACCTCGGAGCTTACCGGTCGCTGGGCCGGGCTCTTCCTGCCCTCCCCCACCTCGTCGTCGTCATCGACGAATTCAGGATTCTGGTTGAGGAGGCCCCGCGCGCTTTGGCCGAGCTGATGAGAATTGCAGCCATCGGCCGGTCTCTTGGAATCCATCTCGTCATGGCTACACAGCGTCCGCAGGGCGCGATCAACGCCGACATCCGGGCAAACGTGACCAGCCGGATCGCCCTGCGGGTCCAGTCCGGGATGGAATCGGTCGACGTTCTGAATTCCCCGCTTGCGGCGGACATCCCCATCGCGGCTCCCGGGCGTGCCTTCCTGGTCAAAGGGACCGAAGTGCCGACGGAGTTCCAGACAGCCACCCTCACCCCGGACCGGCCTTCGCCGGCGGGGCAAGCAGTGACCGTGTTGGCTGCCGCGGACTGGCTAAGCGGCCAGCCTGCGGAAGTCCGGACAGCAGTGGAGCGGCCCGTCCAACCCCCATCACCGGAAGCTGCCGCACTTGCCGACGTTGCGCGCACGATATGGACGGCGAGCGGAGGCTTGCCCCCGCGCCGGCCGGTCGCCGGGCCGCTCCCGCCGCTGCTGCCGTTTCCGCCCTCCGGCTCCTCCGGTCCACCTCCGGCCAGCCCGCCACCCTCCGGCTCCGGCCGAACCGGCGCTGTCCGTCTGGGGTGGCTGGACATGCCGGAACAGCAGCGCCTCGCGGAGTTGTGCTGGCACCCGGACGCCGATGGCCACCTCGGCTTCATCGGCCGGCCCACCGGAGCAGGTGCGGGCGCTGGGATGGCATTCAACGGTGCGGCCGGTGATGCGGACAGCAATGCCGTCGGTGGCACGGACGAAGCCCTGGCCCTCGCGGTGGCCCAGTTGCTGGCTGCGGAACAGGAATCGCATCTTTACATCCTTGACGCCGCAGGTTCTTTTCACCGGGCCGCCGGCTCGCCCCGGGTCGGGGCCGTGGCAGGACCACACGAACAGGGGCGCGCGGTCAGGGTGCTGGAAAGGCTGGCCGGCGAAATGGCGCGAAGGCTGAGCATGCCCCGCGTGCCTGCCCCGCGGTTGGTGCTGGCCGTGTGCGGCTGGGGCTCCTGGGTTTCGGCCTTCCGCTCCGGCCCCCTGATCCGAGGCGAAGAGCTGGTCCATGACATCGTCCGCGACGGGGCCAAGGCCGGCATCGCGGTCCTTATCTCCGGCGAACGGGAACTGACCACTTCAAGGTTCTACGGCAACATTGCCAACCGCCTCTTCTTTCCGGCAGGAAGCCCGGATGACGTCCGGCTTACCTGGCCGCGGTTGCCGGAGATCGCGGTTTTTCCCGGTCGGGTTGCCGCTCAGGGGCCCTTCACCGGCACCCCGGCGGATGCGCCCCACGTCGCCCAGCTTTACCGGGCGCCCCTGCCCGGATCCCCCGCAGGTCTCCCGGCACCGCTCCCGACGCCACTTCTGACGCCACTTCTGACGCCACTTCGGCAGGCGCCGTTCCGGGTCGACGCCTTGCCTTCCCGGGTCGGCGTAGCGGACGTCCTGGCCCGAATCGGCGACCGTCCCAGAGCAAAGGGCCTCGACGCAGGCTCGCCGATACCGAAGCCGGAAGGGACGGACGCGAGGGCCTCTGGCTCACGGCCACACGTCCGGCTGTTCCTTGGAGTGGGAGGAGATGAACTGGGGCCGGTTTCGCTGACGCTCCCGACGGGGAGCGTCCTGGCCGCCCTGGGCGGTCCGGGCTCAGGCAAGACGAGCCTGCTGGCGGCACTACCCGGGCTGAACTCTCCGCCGGGCGGCTGCCTGCAGCCCGGGCGAGGCAAAGATCCGGCCGGATATTGGGCGGGGCTTCTCGCTAAGGCCCGCGCCGGCGCTTTGCATCCGGAGGCCGTGCTGCTCGCCGATGACCTCGACCTCCAGTCGGAGGACTGCAACCGCCAGCTCTCCGGGCTCAACACCCTCGGCTGGACGGTGGTTCTGACGGCCGGTTTCGGCCCGGTGTTTCAGCAGCGCGTCCCGCTTGCGCAGTGTGCGCGCCGCCAGGGAGCAGGAATCCTGATCCGTCCCCGGAGTCTTCTGGACAGCGATTTTTTCGGGGTGCGATTCGAACCGGAAGCCAATCCGCCGCCCGGACGGGCCGTGGTGGTTTTGAATGGACAGGCAACGGCTGTGCAGCTTGCGGATCCCGCAGCCGGCAGCGCCAGGCCGGATATTGCCTCGTAACGCGACACGGCTACAGGGCAGGAGGCGCACCGCCGGTCCGGGAAGCAAATGAAATGACACGCTTGTCGAACAGCAGCACGATTACTATCGCCGCGGGCACCAGCATGGCCAGGCCGGCCAAGGGGTATCCGCCCGTCAGTGTCGGAAAGCCGATCGTGAGGACCAGGAGTTGGACCACGAGGGCTCCCGCCCGCGGCCAGCGGTACCCGCGGAAAAGGAACCGGGCGACGGCAAGGAGCCAGACGGCAAAGCCGAGGAGCAGGCCCAGCGTAAACACCGCTCCCCAAAAGGAGAGAACCGGGGCTCCGCTGATCAGCTGACTTCCGTACCAGCCGGCGGCGGTGAGCAAGGCGGTAGCCTCGACCGCCACTATTGCGGCGATGACGGCAACGGCGGCGGGCCTCTGGACATCCCGGGCGCGGCGTCCGTCCGGGCCGCCAGCGCCGGGTCCCGGAGCTTGGCGTGGGTTTTCAGGGGGTCTTGACACACTGGCAGAGTACCGGACATAGTCCCCTAAAGGTGGGGGCGCCGCCAGACAATGTGATGCATCGCTCACGATCCACGCGTTATTCGGATCCCATTACCCCTTGTTTACACGGCGTTAACATGACACGCTTAATTCAGTTGACCAAGGGGGCCCAGTGGGCCCCTTTCTTATGTAGCCCCTAGTGAATAATTTCACAAGGGCGTTCTAACGTGTTCCCAGGAATGGAGTGACTGATCAGCATGGATTGGCGTAACCGCGCAGCGTGCCTTGACAAGGACCCGGAGCTGTTCTTCCCGGTAGGAAACACCGGACCGGCCCTCCTGCAGATCGAGGAAGCCAAAAGCGTTTGCCGGCGCTGCCCGGTCATAGACACCTGCCTGCAGTGGGCGCTCGAGTCCGGCCAGGATGCCGGCGTCTGGGGCGGCATGAGCGAGGACGAGCGCCGCGCCCTGAAGCGCCGCGCAGCACGCGCCCGCCGCGCGTCCTGACTTCAGCCTTCGGGCGGATGTCCTGCCCCGGCGGGACAGACGGAAGGGCCGCAGACCCAGGTCTGCGGCCCTTCCTTAGTTAACCACGCGGGCATCCCCTAGCTGGCGGCCAGGCTCAGCACGATCTCTACGGCCGTGCCGCCTCCTTCGCGCGCAGTCCATTTGATGCTGCCACCGAGTTCGCTGGTGACGAGGGTGCGGACGATCTGCAGGCCCAAGCCTTCCACATAGGGCGTCTCCGGTATGCCTACGCCGTCATCCGCGATGGTAACTGTCAGCAGCTCGTCGCCGTCCTCGCTTTCGGAGCGGTCCGCGATGAGCCAGACCGTCCCTGCCCGCCCTTCCAGCCCGTGCTCGACGGCGTTGGTCACCAGCTCGTTGATGACGAGGGCCAGCGGTGTGGCAAAGTCGCTCGGCAGTTCGCCGAACAGGCCCGAGCGCTGCGTGCGCACCTGCTGGGACGGCGAAGCCACTTCGGCGGACAGGCGGAACTGCCGCCCGATCAACTCATCGAAGTCAACGCTCTGGGTCAAGCCCTGCGACAGCGTTTCGTGCACCAGGGCTATGGTCGCCACCCGGCGCATGGCCTGTTCGAGCCCCTGCTTGGCCTCGTCGCTGACCATGCGGCGGGACTGCATCCGCAGCAGCGCTGCAACGGTCTGCAGGTTGTTCTTGACCCGGTGGTGGATCTCGCGGATCGTGGCGTCCTTGGTGACGAGTTCCATCTCCCGCCGCCGCAGCTCCGAAACATCGCGGCACAACACGAGCGCGCCGAAGCGGTGTTCCTCGTCCCGCAGCGGGATCGCGCGCAGCGAGAGGCTGACGCCGCGGGATTCGATTTCGCTGCGCCACGGCATCCGGCCGGTAACGACCAGGGGCAGGGTCTCGTCCACCAGGCGCCGGTCCTTCAGCAGCCCCGCGGCCACCTCGGCGAGGCTGCGGCCCTCCAGGGATTCGCCGTCGCCCAGGCGCCGGAAAGCAGAGACGCCGTTGGGGCTCGCGTACTGGACGATACCTTCGGCGTCCAGCCGGATCAGGCCGTCACCGACGCGCGGTGCCCCCCGGCGGGAGCCGGTAGGCGAGGCGAAGTCCGGCCAGAGCCCCAGGGTCCCCATCCGCAAGAGGTCGTACGCGCACTGCCGGTAGGTCAGTTCCAGCCGTGAGGGCATGCGCGAGCTGGACAGATCCATGTGCGTCGTGACGATAGCGAGGGTCCGGCCGTTGCGGACCATAGGCACAGCTTCGACCCGCAACGCCATCTCGCTGCTCCAGTTGGTCTCATTCGAGCGCTCGATCGTGCGGCTCTCCCACGCCTTGTCGACAAGCGGCTTCAAGTCGGAACGGATCCCCTCCCCCACGAAGTCGGAGTGGAACACCGTGTGCGTGGTGGAGGGGCGGACGTGCGCGAGCGCCACGTAGCCGAATTCGGGGTGCGGGAACCAGAGCGCCAGGTCCGCGAACGCAAGGTCGGCGACCATCTGCCAGTCGCCGACCAGGAGGTGCAGCCATTCAGCATCCCCCGGGCCAAAATCAGCATGCTCCCTGATAGGGTCCGTAAAGATTGCCACAAAACCTCCATTTGCGACGCTGCCGCACCAAAGTGCAGTCAGCGTCGAACGATTGACCTCAAGAGCCTCAATGCTACCGACAGCGAGGCCATGTCGTCGGCCTCCAGGGCATTGACCTCGTCGAACATGCTCTTGGCCCGGTTCAGCTGTTCGGCATTCTGCCCTTCCCACAGGCCCAGCCGTTCCTCTGCGGGCGCTCCGGCCGGCGTGGTCTCGAGCACCGCCGTCGTCATGTCGGACACGGTGGAGTACAGGTCGTCACGAAGGGCCGCCCGGGCCAGGGCCTGCCAGCGGTCGTTCCTGGGCAGCTTGGTGATGCGTTCCAGCAGCGAATCCGCGTGGAAGCGGTCGAAAACGGTGTAGTAGACGTGTGCGATGCTCTCCACGGGTTCCTCGCTGACGTGGACAATCCTGGCGATGTCGAGCAGTACGAAGCTTTCGAACAGCTCCGCCCACCGGTGGGCAAGGTCGTCCGGCAGGTCCCAGCCCCGGGCCTTTTCCAGCCATGCCTCCACCCGGGCGCGGTCGTCTCCCCGCAGGTAGTCCAGCAGCCGGGCACGCATCGGATCCATCAGCGGCTTGAACTCGCCCACAATCTCGGCAATGGGCCGGGACGGGTTGCCCTGGGTCAGGAGCCAACGGACGGCCCGGTCCAGAAGCCGGCGGATGTCCAGGTGGACCGTGCTCCAGTGCTCTGTCGGGAAGGAAGCCGGCAGCTCGTTGAGTTCACCGACCATAATCCCGAGTTCATAGACCTCGCGCAGCGCAACAAAGGCCCTGGCGACGGCGGCCTCGGTCGCCGAGGTCTCCTCCATCGCCCGGAAAGCGAAGGTGATGCCGCCCATGTTGATCATGTCATTGGCCACGACGGTGGCGATGATTTCCCGGCGCAGCGGGTGGCTGTCCAGTTCGGCGTCGAACCTTTCCCGCAACTGCCTGGGGAAGTACGCCCGGAGTGTCTCGCGGAACCAGGGATCGTCTGCGAGCGTGCTGTCCCGCAGCGCCGTCGCGAGCTCGATCTTGGCGTAGGCGGCAAGGACCGCCAGCTCGGGCGATGTCAGGCCCTGGCCCTGCTCGAGCCGTTCGTGCAGGGTTTCGGTCGAGGGCAGCGCCTCAAGGTCGCGCTTCAGGTCGGCCGACCTCTCAAGCCAGTCCATCAGGCGCTCGTAGCTGGGGCTCCACTCGGTCACGCGCATGCGGTCATTGAGCAGCAGGATGTTCTGGTCGATGTTGTCCTCGAGCACCAGCCGGCCGACTTCATCCGTCATGGAGGCAAGGAACCCCGCGCGTTCAGCAGCATCGAGCTTCCCTGCGGCCACCATCCGGTCCACGAAGATCTTGATGTTCACCTCGTGGTCGGAGCAGTCAACACCGGCCGAGTTGTCGATGGCATCGGTGTTCAGAATCACGCCCTGCAGCGCGGCCTCGACGCGCCCGCGTTGTGTCATGCCCAGGTTGCCGCCCTCACCGACAACCTTTACCCGGAGTTCCCGGCCGTCAACCCGAATGGCGTCGTTTGCCTTGTCGCCGACCTCGGCGTTGGTTTCGGTGCTCGCCTTGATGTAGGTGCCAATGCCGCCGTTGTACAGCAGATCGGCGGGAGCCAGCAGGATCGCGCGCAGCAGTTCGGGCGGGCTGAGCTGCTTCGTGCCCTCCGGCAGCCCCAACGCCGCCCGCACTTGCGCTGACACGGGGATCGTCTTGGCCTGGCGTGGGAACACGCCGCCGCCTTCACTGATCAGTGACTTGTCGTAGTCGTCCCAGGAGGACCGGGGCAGCTCGAAGAGCCGCTGGCGTTCGGCGTATGACGCACCCTCGTCGGGGTTGGGGTCGAGGAAGATATGCCGGTGGTCGAAGGCAGCCACAAGGCGGATGTGCTCCGAGAGCAGCATGCCGTTTCCGAACACATCGCCGGACATGTCGCCGACGCCGACAACCGTGAAGGGTTCGGTCTGGGTGTCGAGGTCGAGCTCGCTGAAATGGCGCTTGACCGATTCCCAGGCCCCGCGGGCGGTAATGCCCATGGCCTTGTGGTCGTATCCGACCGAGCCGCCGGACGCGAACGCGTCGCCGAGCCAGAAGCCGTATTCGGCGGAGAGTCCGTTGGCGATGTCGGAGAACGACGCAGTGCCCTTGTCGGCGGCCACCACGAGGTAGGAGTCGTCGCTGTCGTGGCGCACGACGTCGGCCGGCGGGACCAGCGTTTCGCCCTCCGGCGTCGTGATGAGGTTGTCCGTGATGTCCAGCAGGCCGCGGATGAAGGTCTTGTAGCTTTCAATGCCTTCGGCCATCCAGGCGCTACGGTCCGAGGAAGGGTCAGGCAGCTGCTTGGCATAGAAGCCGCCCTTGGCTCCGGTAGGAACAATTACGGCGTTCTTGACGGTCTGTGCCTTGACCAGGCCCAGGATTTCGGTCCGGAAGTCCTCGCGGCGGTCCGACCAGCGCAGGCCGCCGCGGGCCACCTTCCCGAAACGGAGGTGCACGCCCTCGACCCGGGGCGAGTAGACCCAGATCTCGAACATCGGCCTCGGGAACGGCAGGCCGTCGATGCTTGCGGGATCCAGTTTGAAGCTGACGTGGGTCTTGTTCTGGTAGTAGTTCGTCCGGAGGGTGGCCTGGATCAGGTTGGCGAAGGTCCGCAGGACGCGGTCGGCGTCGAGGGTCGTAACCTGATCGATCGCGGCGTCCAGCGCCGCCCGGACCTCCTGCTGCCGGCCCGCGCGCTCGTCGTCGTCCAGCGAGGGGTCGAACCGTACCGCGAACAGGGCGCTGAGGGCGCGGGTGACGTCCGGATTGGCCAACAGGGTGTCAGACATGAACTCGAAGGAGTTCGTGTTGCCCATCTGCCGCATGTACTTGGCGTAGGCACGCAGCACGATGACCTGCCGCCACTGCATGCCCTCGCGCAGCACCAGGCGGTCGAAGCTGTCCGATTCCACGGCGCCGGACACGGCCGCACCGAAGGAGTCGGCGAGGAGGTGCCCCGTTGTCAGGGGATCGACACCGGCCGGGTACTTGAGGCCCAGGTCGTACAGGAAGAAGTCGCGTTGGTCTGCCGTCTCGATCTCGAAGGGGCGTTCGTCCAGGACTTCCAGGCCAAGGTTGTGGAAGTACGGCAGGATCTGGCTCAGGCTCTTGGGCTCCAGCATGTAGAGCTTGACACGGGCGTCCTCCTCCAGCGTGGCGCCGGCGCCTTCCGGAAGATACACATGGACGCCCGGTTCTTCCCTGACGCCCTCGCCGGCCCGTTCGGCAGCCGCCCCGTACTTCTCGAAGCGCGCAATGTCCTCCAGGGCATCTTCCACCTCGTAGTCCACCCGGTAGCTGGCCGGGAAGGCCTCGGCCCAGATCTCTGCCAGTTCCTTCGCGCTGGTAACACCCGCGGCTGATGCCCCGGTAGCGGTTTTGCCTGCTGCAGGTTCTCCCGCTGTTTCGGCGGCTGCTGTTTCGCCGCCTACTGTTTGGGCGGCTACGGCGGTCACTGGTCCCGCACCATCGCCACGGGCGCGGAGAACTTCGGAAATGCCTTCGCCCCAGGACCGTGCGGCCCGGACGAGGCGCTTCTCCAATTCATCGCTGCTGATGTTGCTGACGTCGGCGCCCTTGGGGAGCCGGATGCGGAAGAAGAGCCGTGCCAGCGCGGACTCGGTCATCCGGGCCTCGTAGTCGATGGTCACGGCATCGAACGACTCCCGCAGTTCCTCCTCGATGCGGAGGCGGACGTTCGTCGTGTAGCGGTCCCGCGGAAGGTAGACCAGGGCGGACATGAACCTGCCGTAGATGTCCGGCCGGAGGAAAAGGCGGGTCCGGCGTCGTTCCTGCAACCGCTGGATGCCGGTGGCGATGGCGGCCAGGTCGGGCACCTCGATCTGGAACAGTTCGTCTCGGGGATACGTCTCAAGAATGCCCAGCAGGTCCTTGCCTGAGTGGGAATCCGCCGGGAAACCGGCATCCCGCAGCACTGCGGCCACCTTCTCGCGGACCACGGGGATGTCGCGGACCGAGCCGGCGTACGCGGTCGTGGCAAACAGGCCGATGAAACGGCGTTCTCCGTTCACGTTGCCGGCCGCATCGAAGCTTTTTACGCCGATGTAGTCCAAGTAGGCCGGGCGGTGCACGGTGGACCGGGAGTTCGCCTTCGTGATCACGAGTGCGCGCTTCTCCCGCGCCTTTTTCCGCCCGGTCTCGGTAAGGTGCTGGATCTGGTGGGGCACTTGCGGGCCGCCGCGCAGCAGACCCAGGCCGCTTTCGTCCAGGGGTTCCAGGACGTCCTCGCCGGATTCGTTCTTAAGGTCATACTCACGGTAGCCAAGGAACGTGAAATTTCCGTCGTCGAGCCAGCGCAACAGTTCCTGGGCCTGGCGCAGCTCCACGATCTGGGCGGGGTTGGCGACTTTTTCCAGGTCCCGGGCAATCTCCTGTGCCTTGTTCCGCATCTTCGGCCAGTCCTCGACGGCGGCACGGACATCGCCCAGGACGTGGCCGAGGCCCTCCACCAGTTCTGCGTGCTTCGCCTCGCTCGCCCGGTCAATCTCGACGGCGATCCACGACTCCATGTGCGAGGCGTTGTCGCCTTCGGCAATCAGGTGGGACAGGTTCGGCATGGTTGCCGTGTCGCCGCTGGAGATGCCCAGGTGTGAAGGCACGCGCGCGATCTTGACGAGCTCGCCCGTGGACCGGTTGCGCGTCACGACGAACAATGGATGCATCACCAGATGGATCGGCGACTTCTGCCGGACAAGTTCCGCGTTGACGGAGTCGACGAGGAACGGCATGTCGTCGGTGACGATATAGACGACGCTGCAGTCCGGTTCGTCGATAATGGAAATGTTGGGGACACCCGGCTGCCGGTTGGCACCGACCCGGCGGTGCGTCTCGGCCCTGGCGGTCAACGCCTCCGGCGTATACCCCCGGGCATCCTCTTCGGCCAGGTGCTCGTAGTAGTCCCCGAGAAACCCTTCCCCGGAAATGATCGAAACGGGGTGGTCCTCCACGCTGGGCCCAGACGACATCGAGAAAGCCTCCATCACAAGAGTTCGGGGGCCGCATCATTGCGGCCTCAACGCGAGCCTAACTCTTTGACCACCGCTTTGCTGTGGATGCGAACACAGAGGATCGGCGCTTTCGCTGGACAGGTGCACAAACAAGGTCGGCAATCGCCCTGCGGAGCGGGGACTCGGGGGCCGCCTCGAGCAGCAGCGAGCCTGCCAGCAATGCCGCATCGGCGGCGTCCGGGTCCGCTGGGAGGAAAGCGGACAAGCCGCTTCCGGGCCCGTACCGTTCCCAGGCGTCACGCAGCTGACGTTCCGGAGACCGCCCCACGGCTGCCGGGCGGACCTTGTTCACCACCACCCGCGGCGTCGCGTGGGGGACCGCGGCTTCCAGCTGTGCGAGGCCCCGGACCAGCCTCGGCACGCCGACGGAATCCGCAGAGCCGACAGCAAACACCGTGTCGGCCAGTTCCAGGCTTCGCAGAGTGGCGGCGTTCCGGCGCGGGGCAAGAGTGTCGAAACTCAGCTCCTCATCGGCCTCCAGGCAAAACCCGGTGTCTATGACTGTCACGTCGGCCACCTCGCGCGCCCGGTCCAGGACGCGGGACAGCGCCGCAGCGCGAAGTTCCGTCCAGCGGTCCGCGCGGGTGATCCCCGTGAGGACATGGAATGTCCCGGCCTTGGTTGCCACGGGAGTGGCGATCCTGTGGAGCGCATCAGCATCCAGCAGACCCTGATCCGCCAGCCGGCAAGCCTGCGCCAGGCCTGCCGCTTCGTCCAGCAATCCGAGCATGCCCGCCACGCTGGCACCATAGCTGTCCGCGTCGACTAAGAGCACGGACTTGCCCGTGGCGGCTAGTTCCGCGGCAATATTGGCCGCCACAAACGTCCTGCCCGGCGATCCGACCGGGCCCCAGACAGCAATGATCTCGCCCGCACCGGCGGGACTCGGGGCCAGGCCAGCACCGCCTCCTACGGGCTGCGGGGCGCCTCGGGCACCGCCGGGGGAAACCTCCGCCCCTATCCGTGACCGCTGCACCGCGTCACCGAGTTCCGCCACCGCCGCCGCAATTGTCCCGGCAAGGGCGGCAGCCCCGATCCCCGGCCGCTCGGCAGCCACACCTATCCCCCGAAGTCTCGCCGTCTCCTCGGGTTTTTCGGTCAGCGCCACGACGGCTACCCCTACCGCAGACAGCCGGTCCACCAATGACGCCGTCAGCTCTTCACTTCCCTCCGCCACGACGGCTGCCCGCGCCAGTCCGCTCTGGCATGCGGCAAGCAATTCCGCGAGTTCCGAGCAACGCCGCACGACGGACACCGGTCCGTGGAGGCGCTCCAGGCCGCCAACCAGGTCGTCCCGTGCATGACCGACCGTCACGACCGGGATGCTCATCGTGAGTTTCCGCCAGGATTCCAGACGACGGAGATTTTGGCCTTGTTGGCCTGGGCGCCAAGTAGTTGTGGCATCTGGCTGTCGGTGACCAACACCATCACCACCGTTGAGCGCGCGGACCCCAAGGCGGTGCTGCCGGGGGTAAGCTGGGCGATTTCCGCCCCCGGCAGCAGCAGGGTGGGCTGGCTGTAGCCGTTACGTGCGTCGGGAAGGGCGACCCAGACGTCGACCCTCGACCCGGCCACTGCCTGCGCTGGAAGGGCCTCATCGACGGTGACGGCCACCGGCTTGCGGTCCAGCACGTCGAGCTCCCCCAGGCTGTCGCGCGGCACCAGCTGGTCCTGGCCGATCCTTTGGACCGCCACCGCTCCTTCGGCCAGCCCTGATTCCGGCGTCAGGTAGCGCTGCTCAAGGTCGCCGAGACGGACCTTGACGCGGTGCAGCTTGTCCGCCGTCAGGCGCTCTCCGACGGCGATGGCCTCCCGGGCTGCATACGCCTCTGTGGTCTGGTCGGCGGCGCCGAGCAAAGAGACGACGCCGGCCGTCGAGGCGAGCACGAGCAGGATTCCGACGACGAGGCGTGGGTCCTTCCAGGAAGGCTTCTTCAGCCGCGCGCCGCCGCTCATCGTGCCCACGCTCATGCGCCGCTCCCCCTGTCGTCACCGTCCGGCGAATGATGCCGGGAATTCCCATTGTTACGTCTCCTGGCATTGTCGGGAAGATGCGGGGTCAAACAACTGCAAATTGTGGATAACCGCGCCGAACGAACCCCGTCGGTGGCAAAATGGAGGCATGCCCCGATTCCTCACCCTCGCAGACGTTGCCGAGCAGCTCCAGATCAACGCTCCGGCCGCCTACGCGCTGGTCCGTAGCGGCGAACTCAAGGCCATCCAGGTGGGCGGCCGTGGCCAGTGGCGCGTGGAGGAGAAAATGCTCGAGCAATACATCGAGGAGCGCTACGCCGAAGCGAGCCGCATGATCGCCGAGGCCAAATCGAAGTCGGTCTAGGCCGCCGGGCTGGCGCGTCCTTGCTCCAAAGGGCCTGCCGGCCCGCCCGGAGGCCTTAGTCATCCGCATTCCGTTCTGACCGGAGGGCGGCCAAAGCGGAAAACGGAATGGTCACCGCGTGGCGGACGTTGGACGCCCGCCGGTCCTCGCCGTCCTCCGTCACGGCAAGGTCCAGGTGGTCCCGCCCAACCCTGTCGATCACGCCGTGCAGGACCGATTCCCCCGTTGCACCCCGCCCTGCCAGAACCGACAACCGTGTCCGGTCCCGCGCCAGCCCCCGTAGCGCGCTCGCAAGCCCGAGCCGTTGCCGCACTTTGGACGGCTCCCCGACGGCCAGTCGGGACAGTCCCGTGAACTGGACGGCGGCCGCGTACGGGACCAGAAACTGGTGGCGCTGGCCCTGCAGGACCAGCGCCTGGCTGCCGGCATGACTCAGGGTTCCTTCGAACACGGAGCCGGTTGTGACCTGGACGCCGATGGGGAGACCTAGCGAGCCGCGCAGCCTGTCGGCGAGCTCCACTGTCGACGCCTCCACGCGCATCCGCTCCGCGATATCCGCGTCCAGATCCAGCCGCGAACGTGCAGCTAACTGTGCCTCCAGGTCGGAGAAGAGTGCGTCCCACCGCATGGCGCCAGCGTAGGCGGGCACCCGTCCGCGGTCAATCAACAGGGACGAACCCAACCCTAGACAAACCGCCGGTTGAGGGCCACACTCAGAAATCAGAGTCAAAGTGCATCAAACAACATCAAAACGTATGGACAAGGCTCAAACGAGGAGGACGTCGTGGAGAAAGCAAAGCCTGCATCCGAGGGTGCGCGCGCGGGGCGATATCTCCCGGCGGCCGACGCCTCCATGGCTGCCGCGATTCTGTTGCTGGGCCTGTTCCTGGCAGGATCCGGAGACCGCCTGGTGCAACGCTGGCGCTCCTCCTCGGCCCGGCAGCAGTCGCTGTCTTTCGAGGACCAACTCGGGCTGGCCGCCAACACTGCCGGCCTGATTCTGATCCTGTGGTGGCTGATCTCACTCATGTCCGCGGTGGTCTCGGCTCTGCTGCAGCGCAGCGGACGAATCGGGGCCGCTGCGGTGACAGCCAGGTTCAGCCCGGCGTTCATGCGCCGGCTGGCCCTTGCTGCCCTGGGTTTCCAGCTGCTCTCCGCGCCCTTGGCCACCGCCGCGTCGCTGGCCGGCCCGGATCCCCTGCCCAGCCCCGCGGTCTCCGCGCTGTGGACACCGACGACGGCTACCGCCGAGGGACTGGTCCTGCCCTTGCCCTTGCGGGGCCTCGCCGCACCGCCGGGCCCCGTCCCCGAGGCCGCGCCCGCTCCGGCGTCCGCCTCGTCAGCTTCGGCGTCCGCCTCATGGAGCTCCCGACCAGGACCCCCGGCACCCCCGTCCTGGACTCCGCAGTCTCCGACGGTGGATCCGGGCGCGTTGGTGGCGGGCCAGCTCCGGGTGCAGGAACCCGCGGACGGCGTCGCTGAAGTGACTGTCCGGGCCGGGGACACCCTCTGGAGCCTCGCCGCCTCACGGCTCGGCCCGTTGGCCTCTGATGTCGACATCGCCCGGGAATGGCCCCGGCTGTACCGGGAGAACCGGGAAGTCATTGGTGAGAGCCCCCACCTCCTTCATCCCGGCCAGGTTCTTCGACTTCCGGCGCGCGAGTGATTGTCCGGAAGGGAACCGGAAACCGCGCAGAACCCTGCAATGCCCCCGGCACTGCAACAAGACAACCGCACGTAACCCCAGCAGTGCCCCAAGCGCTGCAACCACCCGGCAACAACCAAGCGCCAAGCGCGTCAAGACAACGTCACGAAGGAAACCACCATGACCGTACCCACTGGGCGTCGCGCCCTTGCAGAACCTTCAGCATCCCCCCGGACGCCGCTCCGCCTGGTCGACGCCGGCGTCGCACCGGCCCCGGGTCCCCCTGCTCCGCCGACGTCCACGCCGGCGACACGGCGTGTGCCGCTGCAGCTGGTGGACGAGGGTCAGGAAATCTGCACCATCTGCCGCAGCACGGTGCAGGCCGCAATCGAGGTCCTGGCTGGTACCCGGCCTGCCCAGCAGCTGGCCAGGAGACTCGACGACCGCTGTCTCACCGCCCTGCAGCATCGGGCGGCCCTGACGCGGCGCGTAGCGTCGGGAAACTCACCCACGGCCGGTCGTCTGCACCGCAACCCCTCGGTGCGCTCGGTCCGGGCCTGCAAGGTATCGGAGGACGTTTATGAGGCGAGTGCCGTGGTCGTGGACGAACTGCGCGTCCGCGCCGTGGCACTCCGGCTGGAACGGACCCAGTTCCTCTGGCGGGTGACGGTGCTGGAGATCGGCTGAACGGGTTCCCGGCAAGCGCGCCGGCACGGAGACGGGCACGGGCACGGGACGACAGAGAGCTGCGGGGGGATACAAGGGAAGGAGGGCAGGAAAAAGGTGAGAGGACCGGAACCACGTTCCGGTCCTCTCACCTTTCTGCGTCGCCCTCCAGGGCAGCTGGCTTAGCGGCGCTTCTTCTTGTTGGCACGGCGAGGGGCGTCCTGAGCGGCGGCCCTGGCAGGGTTGCCGGACCGGCCCGAGGTCTTGGCCTCGACCCGGGTCTGGGCGGCGCCGTCCTCACCCGGAGCGGTGTACTGGAGCTGCGCGGGCTTCTCCGGAGCTTCCAGTCCCGACGCGCGGATCTGCGGCTCGTGGTGCTCCGTGTGCTGGCCGCCGGCATCCGCCACGACGACGTCCTCGGCCGGGGTCACCTCGACCTCCAGGTTGAACAGGAAGCCGACGCTTTCCTCGCGGATGGCCTCCATCATGGCCTGGAACATGATGAACCCCTCGCGCTGGTACTCCACCAGAGGGTCGCGCTGGGCCATCGCCCGCAGGCCGATGCCTTCCTTCAGGTAATCCATCTCGTACAGGTGTTCCTGCCATTTGCGTCCGATCACGGACAGGACCACGCGGCGTTCGAGTTCGCGCATGCTCTCGGACCCGATCGCCTCTTCACGCGCCTGGTAGACCAGCCGGGCATCGGAAAGGATTTCGTCCTTGAGGAATTCCACCGTGATGCGCGACTTGCCGCCGGCCTCGTCGATCAGATCACTCGGGGTGACACTCACCGGGTAAAGGGTCTTGAGATTGGACCACAGCAGGTTGAAGTCCCAGTCGTCGCCGGTTCCTTCCGCCGTCGCCTCATCGATGAAGGCCGTGATGGTGTCCTCGATGAAGAACTGAACCTTCTCGTGGAGGTCATCGCCCTCGAGGATGCGGCGCCGGTCGCCGTAGATAGCCTCGCGCTGGCGGTTCAGGACGTCGTCGTACTTCAGGACGTTCTTGCGCTGTTCGGCGTTGCGGCCCTCCACCTGGCCCTGGGCCGAGGCGATGGCGCGGGAGACAAGCTTTGACTCCAGCGCGACGTCGTCGGGCACGGAGCTGTTCATCAGCCGCTCCGCCGCGCCGGAGTTGAACAGGCGCATCAGGTCGTCGGTCAGTGACAGGTAGAACCGGGATTCGCCCGGGTCACCCTGACGGCCTGAGCGGCCGCGCAACTGGTTGTCGATGCGGCGGGACTCGTGCCGTTCGGTGCCGAGAACGTAGAGGCCACCGAGGTTGAGGACTTCCTCGTGCTCGTCCTTGACCGCCTGCTTCGCCGCTTCGAAGGCCTCCGGCCAGGCTGCCTCGTATTCTTCGGAGTTTTCCTCCGGGTCCAGTCCGCGCCTGGCAAGTTCCGCGACGGCGGTGAACTCGGCGTTGCCGCCGAGCATGATGTCGGTGCCGCGGCCGGCCATGTTCGTTGCCACGGTGACTGCAGCCTTGCGGCCCGCCTGGGCGACGATCGAAGCTTCCCGGGCATGGTTCTTGGCGTTCAGGACCTCGTGCCGGACGCCCTCCTTGGCCAGCAGCCGCGACAGGTACTCGCTCTTCTCGACGCTGGTGGTGCCGACCAGAACCGGCTGGCCCAGTTCATGCCGTTCCGCGATGTCCTTGACGACGGCGTCGAACTTCACGGCTTCGTTCTTGTAGACGAGGTCCGCCTGGTCAATACGCGTCATGTCCCGGTTGGTGGGGATGGCGACGACGCCGAGCTTGTAGGTGCTCATGAACTCGGCGGCTTCGGTCTCGGCCGTACCGGTCATGCCGGAAAGCTTGTCGTACATGCGGAAATAGTTCTGCAGGGTCACGGTGGCAAGCGTCTGGTTCTCGGCCTTGATCTCGACGCCTTCTTTGGCTTCGATGGCCTGGTGCATGCCCTCGTTATACCGGCGGCCTGCCAGGATGCGGCCTGTGTGCTCGTCCACGATCAGCACTTCGCCGTCGAGAATGACGTAATCCTTGTCCCGCTTGAAAAGTTCCTTGGCCTTGATGGCGTTGTTCAGGAAGCCGATGAGCGGCGTATTGGCCGACTCGTAGAGGTTGTGGATGCCAAGGTAATCCTCCACCTTTTCAATTCCGGACTCGAGGACGCCGACCGTGCGCTTCTTCTCATCGACCTCGTAATCGACCTCGGGCTGGAGCCGCAACACGACCTTGGCGAACTCGCTGTACCAGCGGTTCGTGTCGCCCTGCGCAGGACCGGAAATAATAAGCGGGGTGCGGGCCTCGTCGATGAGGATGGAGTCCACTTCGTCGACGATCGCATAGTTGTGGCCCCGCTGGACGAGTTCCGTCTTGTCCCACGCCATGTTGTCCCGCAGGTAGTCGAAGCCGAATTCGTTGTTCGTGCCGTACGTAATGTCCGCGGCGTATTGTTCGCGGCGCACGGCGGGGTCCTGGTTGGCGAGGATGCAGCCGCTGGTCAGGCCCAGGAACCGGTACACGCGTCCCATGAGGTCGGACTGGTATTCAGCGAGGTAGTCGTTCACGGTGACGACGTGCACGCCTTTGCCGGTGAGGGCGTTGAGGTAGGCCGGAGCAGTGGCCACCAGCGTCTTGCCTTCACCGGTCTTCATCTCAGCGATGTTGCCCAGGTGAAGGGCGGCACCACCCATCAGCTGGACATCGAAGTGGCGCATGCCGAGGGTGCGGGAAGCGGCTTCCCGGACGGCGGCGAACGCCTCGGGCAGGAGGTCGTCCAGCTTTTCGCCGTCGAGGTGGCGCGCACGGAGCACGTCGGTCTCTTCGCGCAGTTCGGCGTCGGTGAAGGTCTTGAAGGAGCTTTCGAGGGCGTTAATAGCGTCGGCATAGTTCCGCAGTTGCCTCAGGGTTTTTTTGTCACCCGTGCGGAGAAGTTTTTCAATAAGTGATGCCACGTGAAGATGCTCCCAGTCTCAAGCCGCCGAATTCTGGCGTGTTTAGTCTACGGGAGAGTTGCGGGGCCGCTATGCCTGTTCCCTGACAGCGGATACAGCGTCGCCTGTCCGGTCGACAGCATCGGCCAGCGCCGGCGCCAGATCACCTGACGGGGAAACGACCACCCCGTCCAGCTGGAGCCACTCGGCCATGAGCCGCAGCTCCGCGGCAAGCTCAGTGGCGACGTCCGCCGGCGCGCCGGGCTCGGCATGCGCGGCCCTCGCCAGGAGAAGGCCGTTGGCGCGGTCAGCCTTGAGGTCAACCCGGGCAACGATCCCGTCGCGGAGCAGGAACGGCAACACGTAGTAGCCGAAGCGGCGCTTCGGTTCCGGCGTGTAGATCTCGATCCGGTAGTGGAAGCCGAAGAGGGCCTCAAGCCGCCGGCGTTCAAAGACCAGCGAGTCGAACGGGCTGAGCAGCGCCCTGCCGGTGGCCGCGCGGGGCAGCTTTGCCTCCACATGCCGGTAGAGCGGCCGGTTCCAGCCGGTGACCAGGACCGGCCGTATCCGTCCGGCATCGACGAGGTTCCCCACGGACACTGCTGCTGCTTTGACCGGCACCCGGAAATAGTCCGCGAAGCAGCGTATGGTACCGATGCCGTGGGCCTGTGCCGCCGCGTCAATCAAGCGGTCCATTGCTGCTGCCGGATCCTGGCTGGTTTCACCGCGGCCCTCCGGCGCCATCGGCAGGACCTTGGCAGTAAGGGTGTAGCGGCGCTCGAAGGATTCGGTCCGGGACGCCGCAGAGACAAGACCTTCCTCGAAGAGGTGTTCCAGCACCCTCTTGACGGCATTCCAGTTCCAGCCCCAGTTGTCCTGCTGTTGGTCTTCCACGTGGCCAAGCCGGGCCGTGAGTTCCGCAGCGGTCATGGGCTTTCTCTGCGCGAGTGCCTCCAGTACCCGGGAGGCGACCCCGCTCCTCAGGTCCGGGTCCATGGCATGCGCTCCCACCCATTTCCGGCTCTGCCACTGCACGAGGTCCGGGAAGTGGTCGGGGCGGATGAAGCTTGCCTCGTGGGCCCAGTACTCCATCATGCGGCGGGGATGTGTGCCCGCCATCCGGTCCAGGATGCCTCGGTCGTAATTGCCCAGCCGCGAGAAGAACGGCAGGTAGTGACTCCGGGACAGCACGTTGACCGAGTCGATCTGGACAAGGTGCAGGCGGGCAAAGGTACGGCCCACCGCCCGTGCTGTCACGGGTCCGGCGGGCCGTACCTTGTCCAATGCCTGGGCTGCCAATGCGATCCGCCGGGCCTGCTTGAGGCTCAGCGATTCAGGCACGTCAGTCCCTTCAGTGGATGGTCCGCACCAGTCTAGGCGGTGGCGGGCTCATCCTCGGAACGGTAGGCGATAACCTTCGGCTCCAGCGGAGCCTCTCCCGGCTCACAGGTCTGGTCCAGGGAGATTACCCCGTACGTCCAGCCCTCACGGCGGTAGACCACGGAAGGCGCCTTGGTCTCCTTGTCCACGAAAAGATAGAAATCGTGACCCACGAGCTCCATGTTGTCGACGGCGTCGTCCAGGGTCAGGGACGCGGCGGTGAAAACCTTCCGGCGAATCAGTACGGGAGAATCCCCGGCAGGAATGTCGTTCTCCACCTCATACGGCGACTTCTCGGTATCCGCGGTCGTGGCCTCCTGCCGGCGGCTTGCTTCCTCGTAGAGGGGGGCGCTGGTGCTGGCCGGTTCCAGCGTCGCCGTGGCCTCGCGCACCGCCACGGGGGTATGCCTGCCATGATGGACCTTCTTGCGGTCCTTCGCCCGGCGCAGGCGTTCAAGAAGCTTGTTATAGGCAAGATCAAACGCGGCGAATTTGTCTGCGGCGCTGGCTTCGGCCCGGATCACGGGACCGCGGCCCAGAACTGTCAGCTCAACAGTCAGCATTTCATCGGTCTGGCGGGCTTTGGTTTCCTTGGAAACCTTCGCGTCCACCCTCTGAACCTTGTCCCCCAATGACGCAATCTTCGAGATCTTCTCGTCTGCGTACTCGCGGAAGCGGTCGGAGACCGTCAAATTACGTCCGCTGATCATGAACTCCATGGTGCCCTCCAAATGACTTCGGTGACACGACGGCGGCACTTCCCGGGGCTGTTCTGACTGACAGTCGAGCCCCTTTCCGAGCCGCTATCGACAGGTACATCTATTCTTGGTACCCATGTTCGACGTTAGTTCATAGACCCCTGTTATTCATCCTTTTTTGGTTTATTTTTTTCCTCGACGGCGCTCTTCCCCGCCACCGCGCGGCCCTGGACGGGGAGGTCGGATGTGGCCGGCGGGCGTGTCGCCGCCAGGACCACGGCACCCCTGACCTGCGCTCCTGCCAGCGTCAGGGCGCGGGCGGCCTCGGCCAGGGTGGCGCCGGTGGTAAGCACGTCGTCGACGATGATGCAGGGCTGCCCGCGCAGGTCCGGCGCCCACGGGCCGCTCCGGACACGCATCGACCCGCGTACGCGCCGCGACCGGGCACCACGCCCGAGACCTTTCTGGCCGGCGGCCAGAGGCAACGCCAGCATCCATACCGGCCACCGCGCGGGCGACGCCCCCCGCAGGGCCCCGGACGTCGCCAGGGCCCCTACCCTCCGGAGGGCCCCTACCTTCCGCAGCGCGTCGATAGTCCCGGGCCCGTCCCGCCCGGAGCCGCCGGACGTCCGGCTCCGGCTGAGCCTTTTCAGCAGCAGATGGACCGGGCTGAAACCCCGTTTCCGGAACGCGCTGTTGCTCGTGGGCACGGGCACCAGCCAGACGTCCGCTGTCCCGCCCGACGCGGCGCTCACCGCCTGCCCGAGCGCCCGGGCCAGTATGTGCACGAGTGGCGCCTGGCCGTACCGTTTGAATGCGAGCACGGCCTGCGCCAGTTCGCCGCGGTAGACGCCGGCGGCCACCACCGGAAGCAGCACCGAGCCGTCCATGTCCATCAGCGCGGGCGCCTGCGCCTCGGCCCGGAACGGGTGCCGGGTCAGGAGGCGGATCTGCTGCGCGCAGGCCCCGCAAAGTACGAGATCCTCCGCGCCGCAGCACACGCACGCCACGGGAGCGGCGAGGGCAAGCAGTTCGGCCGCCGCAGCCGCAGTCCGGTCAGCCAGACGTGCAGGCCCGCGAGCATAGTCACCCCGATGCTTTGAAACCGGCGAAGCAAGCGGGGACAGGTCCGGATCGGCGGCCTTCCGGCGGGATTGGGCTCCGTCCGGCCCGTGCCTTGTCATGGTTCGCCGTGCGTTGTCATGGTGCAAGGCTCCCGCGGCTCCAAAGGCTGCGGGAACCGGAAACAGCGCTATGTGGACAACACTGCCAAACAACAGCTCCGGGTCAGCCTGGGAAAGCCGGATCGACGGGGCCCTTCAGCTGCGGCGACCAGCCGTTTCCGAGCCGTTGGAAGATACCTTCGGCGGACTGGGCAAAGATTTCCTCCGGCCCGTTGCCGGCGCTCAGCGCCGTAAGCCCCGGCCACTGGGCTAGCAGGTCCGGTTGCGCGGACGTCAGTGACAGCAGCTCCGGTATCACCGTTTCGCTCGGGGAGCCCTTCATGACAGCCACCGTGGAGTCGTCAACCCAGACGCCCTGGTCCGGATCACGGACCGTCAGCAGGGTCATCGGCGCGGTCAGGTCCCGGGGCGTTCCGTCGGCGCCGCGGATGATGCCGGTCACCTGGACCCTGGTCTTGCCGTTCTGCTCCGAGATGACAAGTGCCCGTGCTCCCTCGCGGGACACCCTGAACTCCTTGACGGTCCGGCCGGCCAGCCAGCCCGGAGCAAGTGAAACGGTCGGAACGGGCGCTCCCTCGGCGGCTCCAGCCGGCCGGTAGGAAACGACCTCGGTGGCGCCACTGGCTCCCGGACCTGCCGTCCACACCCAGTCATAGCGGTCGAAAGAGGGCCGGGAGAGGCTGGCCCGGGTGGTCAGTGCCCTGGCCGGCTGGCCGGGTCCGATGGAGTACAAGGTGGTGCGGTCCGCGCTGAGGAAAGCCGCCGACTGGGACACGGGAGACTCCGCCGGTGCCCGGGGTGCGAGGGCCGCGACGGACTGGATATCCGGAAGCGGCGAGATCCTGTTGTTCTCATACCGGACCAGGTCATTGTTGCTGACCGCGATCTGGTGGGGCGGAACGTTCTTGTCGCGGATCGGCGGCAGCACCGATCCGTTGTCCTCGACCCGCACGAGATCCTGGTTGGCCCGGAGTTCAACGTTGATGACGTCGGGCTGGCTCCGGAATGTCAGTGCCAGCTGCGTCTGCATCCGCAGCCGGTCCTCGTTGGATGCCTCAACGAGATCCTTCGCCGTGAGATCCACCTGGGCTGCGCCGGACACGACGGGCACCGACTCCCGGGCGAGCTTGACGCCAGAGGGGAAGGCGCTGACGACGGCGCCCTTGAGGTAGGGGGCCGGTCCTCCCAGGAGCGCGCTGGTCATGGCTTTGACAGTTTTCTTCTTGATGAACCAGCGGACATCCGGGACCGCGTAAGTGAACGTGGGATCGTAAAAGTAGATCGGGTAGGCACCGTAGATGACCTTGAACGTCTCTTCCGGAATGGCCGTACCGTCCGCGATTTCCGCGATCCTCCATTCGCCGTCCACCTGCGTCAGGGTCGCCGCGATGTTCTCCGTGGTGCCCGGCGGCAACTGCGTGGCGACGCCGTCGGCGTCTACCGAGTAGGCGACGTCCAGTTCATAGTTAAAGACATTTTCGACGGCGGTGGGCACCACCCGTGCCGACCGAAACACAAGGACCCGCTGATCGGGTTTCCAGGTGACCGAGGAGGCCTGGGTGAGGTACTGGCGGGCCACCGCGTAGTCGTCTTCATAGCCGCTGCCGGCCAGGTAGAAGTCCTCGATCACGGACTCGGGTCCGGCGCCCGGACGGGGCGCGGACGGGAAAAAAACGGGCGCGTTGTTGGGGTTTCCGGCGCTCTCGTCGGTGCTCTTCCCCACCGGCCCGGAACGCGGGATCTGGGCGCAGGACGTCAGCAGGAACAGGACGACGGCCAGCACGGCAGCGCACGCCGCGGTGAGTTTGCTCGAGGGAACCCTCACGACTGACCCTCTCTTCCGTCGTCACCGTCGCCTGCGGGAAGCTCGGTTCCCGGAACCGCAACCCAGCCCTCCGGTACTGGGGACGGGTCCAGCAGCAGCATGGTCCGCTGCGGCCCGGAACCGGGCAGCCCGACGTCGGCCGGTTCGAGCTGCAGCGGTGACCTGGTGATGCTCTCGCCCTGGCGAAGCGGCAGGGTCAGCCGGAAGTTCGATCCATGGCCCTTGCTCCCCCACGCCTGGAGCCACCCGTTGTGCAGCTTGGTGTCCTCAGCGGCAATGGAAAGCCCCAGGCCGCTGCCTCCGGTGGTCCGGGCGCGGGCGGGATCCGCGCGCCAGAACCGGTCGAACACGCGCGCGGCTTCGGCCGCGCTCATCCCGATCCCATGGTCGCGGACGGCCACTGCCACCGCGGTGCCGTTGGCTGCCACGGACACGTTCACCGGGCGGCCCTCGCCGTGTTCCAGGGCGTTCAGGATGAGGTTCCGCAGGATGCGGTCGATCCGGCGGTCGTCCATCTCCACGATGATGCTGCCCTCGGGGGCGTTGAGGGTGACCTCGGAGCCGTATTCGGCCGCGACCGGGCCGACGGCCTCGATCACCTGCGTGAGGAGTTGGACAATGTCGGAAGGCTCGGCGTCGAGCGTTGCCACACCGGCGTCGAAGCGGGAGATCTCCAGCAGGTCCGCCAGGAGTGACTGGAAGCGTTCCACCTGGTTGTAGAGCAGCTCCGCCGAGCGTTTGTTGATGGGGTCGAAATCCTCCCGCGCATCGTAAAGCACCTCCGCCGCCATCCTGACGGTGGTGAGCGGGGTGCGCAGTTCGTGGGAGACGTCGGAAACGAACCGCTGCTGCATCTGGGAGAGGGTCGCGAGCTGGGTGATCTGCTCCTGCAGGCTTGCGGCCATGTGGTTAAACGAAGCGCCCAGCCGCGCCACCTCGTCCTCGCCCTTGACCACCATGCGTTCCTGCAGCTGGCCGGCGGCCAGCTTTTCGGACACGACGGCGGCGTGGCTGACGGGACTGACGACATTTCGGGTCACGTACCAGGCGACGGCGCCGATCATGAGCACCAGCACCGCCCCGCCGGCGAGCAGGACGTTCTGGATCTCGTCCAGGGTCTTCTGCGCGGTGTTGAGGTCGTAGATGAGGTAGAGCTCGTAGACGGTGCCGTTGAAGGTGACCTTGTTGCCGACGGCGATGCCGGGGCGGTCCTCGGTGCCCACTGGAAATTGCGTGGAGGCCCAGAACTGCTCCTTGCCGGAGTCCTGGACTGCCTTGCGCAGCTCGGGCGGAATGACGCTGATGGTCAGCTGGTCCGACGCCCTGGATTCAACCCACCGGTTGCGGGGCTTGGTTTGTTCCGGCATGGCTTCGAAGACGTAGCGGCGCTGGATCACGGAACCGCGGCCCTCCACCGCGTTCAGGGTGTCATAGACGAGGGTGATGACGCTGGACTGGTCGGTGACCTGGGCGCCGTCGAACGTGTCCTGGACCTGCTTCACGTTGTAGCGGGTCTCGGACTCCGCCTGGACCAGGCGCTCCTGGAAAAGATTGTTCGCGATCTGGTTGGACAGGTACGCGCCGACAACGGCGAAGGAACCGACGGCGAGCATCAGCGTGGTGAGCACCGTGCGGAACTGCAACGAGCGCCGCCATTTGCTGTGCAGGGACTGCAACAGGTAACGGATGCCCGGCAACAGCCGCGAAATCCCCGTCCGCACCAGCCGTGCGACGCGGACCGCCATGATCAGGGCGCGGCGGAGCCAGATCCTGCCGCGCAGGCGGACAAGAGACCAACCCGCCGCGCCCTGCCGCCCGCCGCCTGGTGCGGAGGCGGGTGCGGAGGCGGGTTCGTGGTGCGGTTCTCGCTCGGGTTCGTGGTGCGGTTCTCGCTCCGCGGGTGTGCCGACAGCGGCCTGCGCCGGCAGCGTGCGTTCCGGCGTTTCCCCGGGCCTGCCGTCGGCAGGCTCAGGAACCTGCTTTGTAGCCGACACCACGGACCGTCAATACAACTTCGGGGGCTTCCGGGTCACGTTCGATCTTTGACCTCAGCCGCTGGACGTGGACGTTGACCAGGCGCGTATCAGCGGCGTGGCGGTAGCCCCAGACCTGCTCCAGCAGGAGCTCCCGGGTGAAGACCTGCCACGGCTTGCGCGCCAGGGCCACCAGCAGGTCGAATTCCAGCGGCGTGAGCGAGATCCTCTCGCTGCCCCGGCTGACGAGGTGGCCGGCAACGTCGATGGTGACGTCGGCGATACGAAGTGTTTCCGGCGCCTTCTGGTCTCCGGGCCGGAGCCGGGCCCGGACGCGGGCCACGAGTTCGGCGGGCTTGAACGGCTTCGGCACGTAGTCGTCCG
Organism: Arthrobacter sp. B3I9; assembly: GCF_030816935.1. Classification (NCBI taxonomy): domain Bacteria; kingdom Bacillati; phylum Actinomycetota; class Actinomycetes; order Micrococcales; family Micrococcaceae; genus Arthrobacter; species Arthrobacter sp. B3I9. The sequence goes on along the minus strand of NZ_JAUSYO010000001.1, from coordinate 1,543,282 downwards.
CGCCCGATTCAAGTCCCCGGACGACGTCGGACGTGTCGGCTTTTGCCGTCAGCATGACGATCGGGACGTCCGACTCGGCACGGATCAGGCGGCACACTTCAATGCCGTCCATGCCCGGAAGCATCAAGTCGAGCAGCACGAGGTCCGGCTTGGACGAACGGAAAACCTCAAGGGCCTGCCCGCCGTCGGCGCAAAAGACGGGCTCAAAACCGTCATTGCGCAGCACAATGCCGATCATCTCCCCCAGCGCCTCGTCATCGTCCACTACCAGAATGCGTGCCTTCATAGTTATATATTCCCCTATTGGTTTGGCTTTGTCGTATTCGGCGGTTCCCGGGCATGGCGGACGGCGCCCGTCCGGTGCCGTCGTGCGTGAGCCGGGACGGCGCCAGGCTGCTGTGACAAGCGGCCGCCGGTCCTGCATGCTGGGCACAGGCAACATTCCGGCCCCAACCTGCAGGAGGCTCCCGTGAGCACACCGATCTATCAGCTGGCCCTTGGAGATGCGTTCACCAGGTTGCAACCGCAGCTGCAGGAATACTTCTCGCTCGCTCCGGGGTACGGCCGGTTCGGCGTGGGCGTCGGCACGTTCGACGTGGTGGGCTGCCCGCAGCCCTGGCTGCGTCCCCTGCTGCGGCTCACCGGCTCGGAGCAGGCTTTCTTTCCCGAATACGGCGAGCGCATCCCGTTCCGGATCGAGAACCATGCGCACCTGGATCCGTTCGGACGCCCGAGCCTGACTGCCCGCCGGGAGATTTTCTTTCCCGGCCGCACGCGGCTCTTCCATGACACAACCAGTTACGTGGACTCCGGCGCCAGGCGGGGGCTCGTCGACTACCTTGGCCGGTACCGCCGGCTGGCCACCGACCTTAACCTCAGCGTCACGGAGGATGGCAGGCTGCGGGGCGTCTCCGAGGCATCGAGGCTGTTCCTCGGGCCGCTGCGGCTCCACCTGCCCGGAGTCGTCGATGCCAAGGCTTATGCCGAACAGTGGTGGGAGCCGCAGGAAAACGGGTCAGGCCGGCACCGGATCCAGGTCAAGGTGATCCAACCGCAACTCGGCATGGTGCTGGTCTATGCCGGGCACTTCGACTATCGGCTGGAACAGTATTCCGGCGGCAGGTCCGGCCCGGGTTATCTGCCGGACCCTGCGCGGCCGGACCGCTGGGAACAGCGGATGTGAGCCGTTGCTGCCTTGAGCCCGGCTTTTAGCCCAGCGCGAGCTGGTTGAGCCCGTCCGCGAGCTGGGTCAGCCGGGTCAGCACTGCCGTCGCGGACGACGGCGAGTGCCGTTCCAGTCCTTCCGCGGGCGTGACCCGGAGCGCGCCCAGCGTGGACGCCGGCAGCCCGAGCTGGCGCCATGGCCGCCACACCGTTTCGACGGCGTCGGCTACCCGCGGCAGGGCTCCTGAGGGCGAGCCCACGTCCAGCGCACCTGCCCACAGCCGCCTGCCCGCTTCCACTGCCCCGGCCAGCTGCTCCCACTGCCGCGAGGTGAGGGCACGCAGCGGTACTGCTATCGCGTCCGCTCCCGAGGCGAGGATCCGGTCGAAGGGCGCCTCGATCTCCGGGACGGCGACGGCGATTTCGGCGGCGCCGGCAGCACGCAGGGCGTCGACGAGCAGCTGCCAGGAGTCGGTGGCCTCCTGCCCCGGCACGGAGCGCAGGGTGCGGTAGCCGCTGGAGGTGGGGATGGTGCCGGCAAGGACGGACGCGATCTCGGGCTCGTCGATCTGTACGACCAGCCGGGCCCCGGGGGCCGCGGCGGCCACCCTTTTGAGGTAGCCGCCGACGCCGGCCGCCAGTGAGGCAGCGATGTCACGCCGGGCACCGTAGTCGATCAGCGCCCGCTCCCCGTTGTGCAGGTGCAGGCCGGCGGCCAGGCTCAGCGGACCGCGGAGCTGCACTTTGAGCTCGGCGGCCGGGGCGTCCTCGGCACCGATGACGTCAGCGAGGATGTTGATGTCGGTGGAAAGGGCCGAGCGCGCCCGCATCAGGTCCCTGCCGGGCCGGTCCACGATCCGCCAGCCGTGGGGCTGGACGTCCACGGCAAGCTCCACAAGGAGCGAGGCGGTCCGGCCGAGGGCGTCGGAGCCCACGCCGCGGTCCGGGAGCTCGGCAAGGAAGGGCAGGTGGGGGCTGCCGAGTTCACCGCGGATGATCCGGGCGGCCTCCAGCGGGTCCTCTCCGGGCCACGGGCCGAGGGCCGTGGCGGTGACCTGGGCGGGAGCGGGGATTTCGGGACCGGCCATCTCAGGCGTCGGCGGAAACGGCGGGGCCGGCAGGAGCTACGCGCCCGGAACCCTGCACCTTCGCTGCCTCATGGTCTTCCGCGATCGCTTCATGGTGGCGGATGACCTCGCCGATGATGAAGTTCAGGAATTTCTCGGCAAAGGCCGGATCCAGCTGCGCCTCCGCCGCCAGCCGTCGCAGCCGCGCGATCTGGGCCGTCTCCCGGCCGGGATCCCCTGCCGGCAGCTTGTGGGCCGCCTTAAGGAAGCCGACCTTCTGGGTTGCCTTGAAACGTTCGGCCAGCAGGTATACCAGCGTGGCATCGATGTTGTCGATGCTCGAGCGGATCGACAACAGTTCCGCCATCACCGCGGGATCGACGTGGCCAGCGAGTGAACTGGCACCGGGATCGTAGGAATCGGCATCGGAATGAGTCTGGTTCTGCTCGGTCATTGACCCAGTCTAGGGGCACCGCCGCTAATCCTGCCTGCTGTTAAGCGTTGCGCTGCCGGCCCCGGCAGGGCACGCTTCCCGCCGGAAAAGGGACATGCCCACCGTTCGCTAAAACGGTGGGCATGTCCCTCGCGGCAGGTGCGGGAGGAGCCTCAGCTGTGCAGCACGGCACGGAATTCTGCCCGCCGCCGCGCCTGCTCGGTGGGGTCGGGGACAGGCAGTGATGCAATGAGCTTCCGGGTGTAGGGGTGCTGCGGGTTGCCCATCACCTGGTTCCCGAGGCCCTGCTCCACCATCTTGCCCTTGTAGAGCACCCCCACCCAGTGGGACAGGATGTCCACCACGGCCAGGTCGTGGCTGATGAACAGGCAGGCGAAGCCAAACTCGGCCTGGATCTCCTTGAACAGCTCCAGCACCTTCGCCTGGACCGAAACGTCCAAGGCCGACGTCGGTTCGTCGGCGATCAGCAGCTTCGGGTTCAGGATCAGCGCCCGCGCCAGCGAGGCGCGCTGCCGCTGGCCGCCGGAGAGTTCGTGCGGGAACCGCTCGGCATAGGAGGCCGGGAGCTGCACCGATTCCAGCAGCTCACGGGTCCGCTGGCGGGCCTGCGCGGGGGTCGGCCGGCTATGGACGACGAGGGGCTCCGCGATGCAGTCACCGATGGTCAGCTGCGGGTTGAAGGATGCGGCCGGATCCTGGAACACAAAGCCGATCTGCTTGCGCAGCGGCTTGAAGGAACGCTCCTTCAGGCCCAGCATCTCGTAGTCGAGCACCTTCAGGCTTCCGCCCGTGGTTTTGTTGAGCCCTGCGATGGCGCGGCCGATGGTGGTCTTGCCGGAGCCGGACTCGCCCACGAGGCCGAAGACCTCCCCCTCGGACAGCGTGAAGTTCACGCCGTCCACGGCCTTGAACGCCGGACTGCCCAGCCGGCCAGGGTACTCGATGGTCAGGTCCGTGGCCTCGACCAGCACCCTTCCGCCCTGGTGGGCCCGTTCGACCAGGCCCGCCGAGGCCGAGTTCCGGCCCAGGTGCGGCACCGCGGCCAGCAGTTTCCTGGTGTAGTCCTGCTTGGGCTCCGCGAAGAGGGTCACTGCGCTTGACACTTCGACGACGTCGCCCTGGTACATCACCACCACGCGGTCCGCAAGGTCGGCCACTACACCCATGTTGTGCGTGATGAGCACAATCGAGGTGCCGTACTGGTCGCGGAGATCGCGCAGCAGCTCCAGGATCTCCGCCTGCACGGTGACGTCCAGGGCGGTGGTGGGTTCGTCGGCAACGATGAGCCCCGGGTTCAGTGCCAACGCCGCCGCGATGACGACGCGTTGCTTCTGCCCGCCGGAGAACTGGTGCGGATAGTAGTTGACCCGGGTTTCCGGATCCGGGATGCCGACCTTGCGGAGGGCCTCGACGGCCCGGGATTTCGCATCCTTGGCGCTGATGCGCCCGGTTCCGGCGCGGCCCGCGTGGGCGCGGATGCCTTCGGCGATCTGCCAGCCCACCGTAAAGACCGGGTTGAGGGCGGTGGACGGCTCCTGGAAGACCATGGCGACGTCGCGCCCTCGGATCTGGCGGAGCTTCGAGGCACTGACGCTGATCACGTTGTTGCCGTTGATCAGGACCGCCCCGGAGCTGAGCGCGGTCTCCGGGAGCAGTCCCAGGATGGTCTTCGCCGTGACGGTCTTGCCGGAGCCGGACTCGCCCACAATGGCGACGACCTCGCCGGGGTTGACCTCGAAGCTGACGTCCTTGACGGCATGCACGTCACCGGCGTCGGTCGCGAACGTGACCTTGAGGTTCTCGATGTCCAGCACGGGCCCGGGACCGCGGCCCTGCCTGTCGATGTTGGTGGTCATGAACTTCTCACTTCTGCGTCGATTGCTGCCTGGGCCGCTGCCGGAGCCTCCGGGCCGTTCTTGCCGGCGGAGGCCCGCTTGCGGCCGCGGAGGCGGGGATCATTGAGGTCGTTGATGCTTTCCCCGACCAGCGTCAGCCCCAGGACGGTGAGCACAATCGCCGAGCCGGGAAACACGCCCGTCCACCAGATGCCGGAGGTGGTGTCAGCAAGGGCCTTGTTGAGGTCGAACCCCCACTCGGCAGCGGAGGTCGGTTCGATGCCGAAACCGAGGAAACCCAGGCCGGCGAGGGTCAGGATGGCCTCGGAGGCATTGAGGGTGAAGATCAGCGGCAGGGTCCGGGTGGCGTTCTTGAAGATGTGGCGGCTCATGATGCGGACGTTGGAGGCACCCACGACCTTCGCCGATTCCACGAAGGGCTCGGCCTTCAGCCGGATCGTTTCGGCCCGGATGACGCGGAAGTACTGCGGGATGAAGACCACGGTGATGGAGATCGCGGCGGCCAGGATGCCGCCCCACAGGCTTGAGCGTCCTCCGCTGATCACGATCGCCATTACGATCGCCACGAGCAGGGAGGGAAACGCGTAGACGGCGTCGGCGATGACCACGAGGATCCGGTCCAGCCAGCCACCGATGTAGCCGCTGACCAGACCCAGGATGACGCCGATGAAGATGGACATGATGACCGCGACGACGATGACCAGGGCGGCGGTCTGCGCGCCCCAGACGACCCGGGAGAAAACGTCATAGCCGCCGACGGTGGTGCCCATGAAGTGGCGGCCGCCCGGCGCCTCCTGCGCGGGGAAGCCCCCGCCGGCGTCGGAGATCTGGGAAAAGCCGTAGGGGGCGATCAGGGGCGCGAAGACCGCCGTCAGCAGGAAGACGCCGGTCAGGACAAGCCCGGCCACGAGCATGCCCCGCTGCAGGCCGACGCTCTTGTTGAAGTGGGATACGACCGGGAGCCGGCGGTACCAGGGTGAGCGGCGGTTTTCCGCTGCAATGGTGGGTTCGATGGTCATTTCAGTACCTCACGCGCGGGTCGATCAGCGCGGCGACAATGTCCACGATGAAGTTGGTCACGGCCACGATCACCGCGAGGAGGACCACGATGCCCTGGACGGCCACGAAGTCCCGTGCCGTCAGGTAGGTGGCGAGCTGGAATCCCAGCCCCTTCCATTCGAAGGTGGTCTCCGTCAGGACCGCCCCGCCCAGCAGCACGGCAATCTGGAGCCCCATCACGGTGATGATGGGGATCAGGGCCGGCTTGTAGGCGTGCTTGGTGACCAGCCGGAACTCGCTGACCCCGCGCGACCGGCCGGCCTCGACGTAGTCCTTCCCCAGGGTCCCGATCACGTTGGTGCGGACGAGCCGCAGGAAGACCCCGGCGGTCAGCAGGCCCAGGGCGAGGGCGGGAAGGACGGCATGCGCCATCACGTCCCCCAGCGCCGCCGAATTGCCGCTGCGGATGGCATCGAGCCAGTAAATGCCGGTCGGCGCCTGAAGCGCGGTGAGGGCCAGTTCGCTGGAGGTTTTCGCGCGCCCCGCGACCGGGAGCCAGCCCAGCCACACCGCGAAGGTGAGCTTGAGCAGCATGCCGGCGAAAAAGACGGGCGTTGCATAGCAGAGGATCGCGAAGATCCGCAGGACGGCGTCGGGGGCTTTGTCACGCCGGTGCGCCGCGAGCATGCCGAGCGGGATGCCCACGACCAGGGCCACGAGGACGGCGTTGATGGCGAGCTCCAGCGTGGCGGAGCCGTAGGTGGTGAGCATCTCCGAGACCTTGCGGTTGTCCGACAGGGTCGTGCCGAAGTTTCCGGTGACGAGCTGGCCGAGGTATTCGAAGTACTGCACGAAGATGGGCCGGTCGTAACCGGCGGCAATGATGCGCTCGTGCAGCTGTTCCGGCGGAAGGCGGCCGCCGAGGGCGGCTGTAATGGGGTCACCGGTTATCCGCATCAGGAAGAACACCATGGTGACGAGGATGAGGATCGTCGGAAAAATCAGCAGGAACCTGATGAGGATGTACTGGCCCAGTCCCCCACCGGACTTCTTCTTCCTGGTCGGCAGAAGGCCGTCGGCGTCAGTTGGCGGCGCCTCGATAAGTGTAGTCATTGGTACCTAAATGTGCGGTTCCCCCGGCCTCGTGGGCGTCGGGAATCTGTTGTTCCTACCGGCAGGAAAGGCGGGACGCCGTGCAGGCGTCCCGCCTCCGTGGCTGGTTAGAACCGGATGGGGATGTGCGCTACTTGGAAATTACTCCAAGACGGGTCTTGAAGGAGGCGTCGAGGGTCTTTTCGACACCCTTGACGTCCTTCCCCGCGACCATCAGCTGGGCGCCCTGCAGCAGGGGCAGGGTGGAGAGGTCCTTGGCCACGGCCGTCTGGGCCTCGCCAAGCACCTTTTCGCGTTCCGACTTGTCCACCGTGGTCAGCTGCTTGCCGACCAGGTCCGTGACAGCCGGGTTCTCATAGTGGTTCTTCAGGAAGTTGTTCGGGATGAAGAAGGGCGTGAGGTAGTTGTCCGCATCCGAATAGTCGGGGAACCAGCCCAGCTGGTACACCGGGTAGGCATCGGCCGTCCGGTCCTTGGAGTAGGTGACCCACTCCGTGGACTGCAGGTCGACCTTGAACAGGCCCGACTTCTCCAGCTGCTCCTTGATCATGGCGTACTCATCGCCCGAGGACTTGCCGTAGTGGTCCGGGTTGTACTGCAGCTTGAGGGTGACCGGAGCCGTGACACCGGCGTCGGCAAAGGCCTTCTTGGCCTTCTCGAGGCTGGGCTTGCCGGAACCGTCGCCATACATTTCCTTGAGCGGCTGGATCGCTCCGACGAAGCCGTCGGGAACGACGGAGTAGGCCGGCAGGTACGTGCCCTTGTAGACCTGGGTGGCAATCGCGTCGCGGTCCACCACATTGGCCATCGCCTGGCGGACGGCGAGCGCCTTGGCGGGATCGGCTTCAGCTGTCTTGGCACCGAACGGCATGGTGTCGAAGTTGAACACGATGTAGCGCAGCTCGCCGCCGGGGCCCTTGTGCACCTTGACCTTGGAATCCTTCTCGAGGTCCGCGGCGTCCGTTGCGGTCAGGCTGCGGCCGGCGACGTCGATGTTGCCCTGCTGGACGTCCAGCTTGAGGTTGTTCGAATCCGCGTAGTACTTGATCGTGGCGGCGTCATTGGCCGGCTTGCCGAGCAGGCCCTTGTAGTCCGGGTTGGCCTTCAGGCTGACCAGTTCATTCTTCTTGTAGCTCTCGATCGTGTAGGGGCCGGCGAACGGCTTGCCCTTGACGATGTCGTCGTCGCTCATCACCGCGTCGGCCGGGAAGACCTCTTCGTCGATGATCGGGCCGGAGTTCGCGGCCAGAACGCCCGGGAAGACCTGGTCGTTGCCCTGCTTGAGGGTGAAGACCACAGTGCTGTCGTCCTTGGCCTCCACCGAAGCCAGGTTGCCGAGCAGCGACGCCGGGCCGTTGGGGTCATTGATCTTGACCACCCGGTCGATGGAGTACTTGACGTCGGAGGAAGTCAGCGAGTGGCCGTTGGCGAACTTCAGCCCCGACTTGAGCTTTACCGTGTATTCGGTCGGGCTCGTGAAGGATGCGGACTCCGCGATGTCCGGAGTGGAATCCGCCGTACCCGGCTTTGAGTTGAGCAGGAACGGGTAGATCTGGTTCATCACCATGAAGGAGCCGGCGTCATAGGAACCGGCCGGGTCGAGGGTGACGACCTTGTCGGTGGTTCCGTAGGTAATGGTGCCTCCGCCGGCGGCGCTGCCGGAAGCCGTCGTGCCGCCGGAGGGCCCGGTGCAGGCGGTCAGTGCGAAGGCCGATACCCCGGCGAGCGCGATGGCGCTCTGCAGGGCTTTCTTGTTCATTGCCATCTGTGAACTTTCTGTTCGATGAGTACGTGCGCAGCCCTGAGGTGCAAAAGCAGGCCCGGCGGGCAGCCACTGTCCTGATTTCTTGATTCAACCAGAAGACCGCGTGGCGACTCGCTGCATCCTGTGAGATGAGACACAAAATTTACACGAATATGCGGGCGCCGGCATCATCTTCAGGTTTTGGCCCGGTTTTCACGCACGCGGACGGCCGCACCCGGCCGGAGGAAGGCGTTAATCGCCAAGGAGCACCGCACATCGAATATGTGCGGTGCTCCTATTGGGAATCAGGTCCTAAAGGGACGTGGCGCCGGCGCGCCGGGGGCTGACGGCCCCGTGCTGTCAGAGCGCCTCGCGCTGCAGCGAACGCGCAGCGTCGATGGTCGCCTGTCCCAGGACGCGGCTGCCCTGGTAGAGGACCACCGTCTGTCCGGGCGCAACGCCGCGCAGCGGTTCCATCAGCGTGACCACGAGGTTTCCGGGCTCGCCGGCCCCGGCTGCCGCCTCCATCCGGGCGGTCGCGGGGACGGGGTCGCCGTGCGCGCGGACCTGCGCGTAGCAGTCAAAGTCCTCACCGGTGGCTATTGCAGCGATCGGCAGCCCGGCCCAGGAGACCTTGATGCCGCGGATTTCGTCGATGGCCAGGAGGGCCTCGGGGCCGACCACCACCTTGTTCTCCTTGGGCCTGATCTCCAGGACAAAGCGGGGCTTGCCGTCAGCCGCCGGAGTGCCCAGCTTCAACCCGCGGCGCTGGCCGACGGTGAACGCGTTGGCGCCCGGATGTTCGCCGACTTTGGCGCCGGATTCGTCCACGATGTCGCCGGCCGTCATCTCAATCTTCTCGGCAAGCCAGCCGGCGGTGTCGCCGTCGGGAATAAAGCAGATGTCATGGCTGTCGGGCTTGTTCGCCACGGAGAGGCCACGGCGTTCGGCTTCGGCGCGCACCTCGGCCTTGGACGGCGTCTCGGCCAGCGGGAACATGGAGTGCTTGAGCTGCTCGTGGGTAAGGACCCCGAGTACGTAGCTCTGGTCCTTCGCCCAGTCGGCGGCCCGGTGCAGCTCGGGGTTGCCGTCCGCATCGGTGATCACCTTGGCGTAGTGCCCGGTGCAGACGGCATCGAAGCCCAGGGCGATCGCCTTCTCCAGCAGCGCCGCGAATTTGATCCGTTCGTTGCAGCGCATGCACGGGTTCGGGGTGCGCCCTGCGGCATACTCGTCGATGAAGTCCTGGACCACGTCCTCCTTGAAGCGCTCCGAGAAGTCCCAGACGTAATACGGGATGCCGAGGACATCACAGGCACGCCAGGCGTCGCGGGAATCCTCGATGGTGCAACACCCGCGGCTGCCGGTACGCAGGGTGCCCGGCATCCGGGACAGCGCCAGGTGGACACCGACGACGTCGTGGCCGGCTTCGACGGCGCGGGCTGCGGCGACGGCGGAATCAACGCCGCCGCTCATGGCTGCAAGAACTCGCATACTGGCTTTCGTTAGGCGGGAGGCTTTGTCGGGCGCTTGCCCCGGGCCGGTTGGGCGGCCGGGGATAACACAATGCCCGCCGACCATTCTATCGCCACGCCGATTCCTCCCCAAAAGCCTGACGGGCCTTCTGCGCCGCAGTCCTGGCGAACGCGGACATCCCGCTGGATCAGCTGCTGCCGCCAGCCTGACGGGCGGATTGACGGGCAACGGTTGCGGCGGTCTGGATGCTTGATTCGTGTCCGGCCATGCCCGCCTGGCGGGCACGGAGATAGGCGTCCGGCAGGGCAGCCAGCAGGGCGTCGACGTCCGCATCCGTCGAGGAGTGCCCCAGGGTGAAGCGCTGCGCGCCCCTGGCCGTATACTCGTCCAGGCCCATGGCCAGCAGCACGTGGGAGGGCCGCGGAACGCCTGCCGTACACGCCGAACCGGTGGAGGACTCGACGCCCGCCAGGTCCAGCAGAAACAGCAGGGAATCGCCCTCGCAGCCGGGGAAGGTGAAGTGGGCGTTGCCCGGCAGCCGCCCGGCCCCCGGGGCGCCGCGCAGCACGGCCTCGGGAACCGCGGCCAGAACGCCGTCGATCAAGCGGTCCCGCAGAGCGGCTATCCGGGCGGCCTCCCCGGGCAGCTTTGCCGAGGCGGCCTCGGCAGCCGCGGCGAAGGCGGCGATCGAGGCAGTATCGAGGGTACCGGACCGGACATCCCGTTCCTGGCCCCCACCGTGCTGGACCGGGGTCAGCTTTACCGCCCGGCCCAGGAGGAGCGCGCCGACGCCGACAGGTCCGCCGATTTTGTGCCCCGAGACGGACATGGCATCAAGGCCGCTGCCGCGGAAATCCACGGGCAGGGAGCCGAAGGCCTGTACGGCATCGGAGTGCACGGGAACTCCGGCCGCGTGCGCCAGTTCGACAATCCGGCCGACCGGCTGGATGGTGCCGACTTCGTTATTGGCCCACATCACCGTCACCAGGGCGATCGATGCCGGATCCCGGGACAGCTCGGCCTGCAGCACGCCTAGGTCCACCACTCCTGCTCCGTCAACGGGCAGCCAGCACACCTCCGCGCCCTCGTGCCGTTCCAGCCACTCGACGGCGTCCAGCACCGCATGGTGTTCGACGGCGGAACACAGAATGCGCGTCCGTGCAGGGTTCTCGGAGCGGCGGGCCCAGTACAGACCCTTAACCGCCAGGTTGTCGGACTCGGTCCCGCCCGAGGTGAAGATGACCTCCGAGGGATGGGCCCCGGCGGCCGCCGCCAGCATTTCCCGCGCGTCTTCGACGGCCCGGCGGGCGCGGCGGCCCGAGCCATGGAGCGAGGAGGGGTTTCCGGTGCGGGCCAGTTCGCGCGTCAGGGCAGCCAGCGCCTCCGGGGCGAGGGCGGTGGTGGCGGCATGGTCGAGGTATACAGGCACAAACCCAATTCTACCCGCGGGGCCTATGGCGAAGCGGCCGGGCGGGGCCCGCGTGCTGGTGTACATTCGAGCGGGTGAAGGCGTCCCTCTACCTTGTCCTGGCCACCCTGTTCTGGTCGGGAAACTACGTGGTGGGCAAGGCCTCCGTGGCCTCGATGGCCCCGCTGGAGCTGACCTTCTGGCGCTGGGCGCTGGCGGCCGTGCCGTTGCTGTTCCTGGCCCAGTTCGTCGAGAAGCCGGACTGGCGGGCCGTGCTGCGCCGCTGGCCCGCACTCCTGTTCCTGAGTGCGCTGGGGATGAGCGGCTACACCCTGCTGCTGTACGGGGCACTCGGCTACACCTCCGCCCTCAACGCCTCCCTCATCACCGCGGCCAACCCGGCCCTGATCGTCGTGATGGCTATCGTCCTGCTCGGGGAGAAGACCACCCGCCTCGGCTGGCTCGGCATCTGCCTCGGCCTATTCGGCGTGCTGCTTGTGCTGACCCAGGGCGAGCTCTCGCGGGTACTGAGCCTCTCCATCAACACCGGAGAGCTTTTGATGATCGGCGCGATCATTGTCTGGGGCTTCTACACCATCATTGCCCGCCGGCTGGACGTGCCGGCCATCGCAGCCACCGCCGTGCAGGTGGTGATGGCGGCAGTGACCCTGGCACCGTTCGCCCTCGCGCTGAACGTACAGTTCCCCGATACGCCGGCCGAGGGCTGGTCCATGGCCTACATTGCCGTCTTCCCGTCCCTGGGCGCGTACCTGTTGTGGAACCTGGCGCTGAAGTCCATCCCGCCGGGCACGGCAGGAAACTACCTCAACCTGATGGTCGTCTTCACCGCCATCATCACCGTCGCGCTGGGCACACCCCTGACGCTGGTCCAGGTTCTCGGCGGCACATTGGTGGTCGCCGGCGTCCTGTTGACCGGGACCAAGGGCAGGGCCAGGGCCAAGGGCAAGGCCGGGCTCAACGCAGCCTGAAGCCGCGCGGTCACTGCGGCCGGATCCGGGCGCAGCACTGTCCCGGCCGCGCGGCTCCGCTCTTCCTCAGTTCCTCGACTGCCAGCGCCTCCACGCGCTCGGGAGGAATGCCGCAGCCTTCGGCGGCGCCGCCCAGGAAGGCACCGTTCATGGCACAGACCACGTCCGCATGGCCCGCAGCGATCCGGTGGAAGGGGCAGTTCAGCAGCACGAGCCCGCCCTCGCCGTCGTCCTCGGGCCGGTAACCCTCCGCCGTGAGCAGCTGCTCGAATGCAGCCGCGCCCTGCACACCGCCGGCCGCCCCCTGGCCGCGCGCGCGTGCGGACCGGACCAGCGCGTCGCGAGCCGGGACGCCCCCCGCCGCGGACTCCTCGATCGCGGAAACCAGCAGTTCCGCGGCAAGATCGTAATTGCGCTCCGGGACGGAGGCGGCCACTTCCTGGACTGCGGCCCTGTAGAGCTTGGCGGGACGGCCTGAACCGGGCCCCTCGCGGCCCCCGAGCTTCCGGAACTCCACCGCCAGGAGCCCGTCGTGCACCATCCGGTCCAGGTGGAACGAGGCAGTGCTCCGCGGCAGCTCCAGCGCTTCGGCTGCGTCATTACGGCTCACCGGGGCGTCTGCGGCGGCAACAAAGGCGAACAGCGCTCTCCGGGTGCCGTCACCCAGGGACGCAAGCGCTGCAATCCTGCCCGCCCACGAAAGTCTGCTCATGCGGCCATTCTAGTTCTAAAACCAAGATCATTGTTTAAATTATCGGATGCTTCTAAAATCAAGCTACCTACTTTTAGAAGGAGCCTCTGATGCAATCCTCAACACTCCACAGTGCAGACACCCGCACGGCCCGCCGGGGGCGGGAACCGCAGGCATTCCTCCTGCTGCGGACCGTCTTCACAGTCGCGCCCATCCTGTTCGGCCTGGACAAGTTCACCAACCTGCTGACCGACTGGAACGTCTATCTGGCACCGGTAGCGACGTCCGTGGTCCCGCTTCCGGCACAGACCTTCATGTACGTCGTCGGCGTCGTCGAAATCATCGCCGGACTGGCAGTGGCGTTCCGCCCGCGTTTCGGATCGCTGCTGGTTGCCGCCTGGCTGCTCGGCATCATCGTCAACCTGCTCGTGCTCGGGTCCTTCTTCGACGTGGCGCTTCGTGATTTCGGCCTGCTGGTCGGGGCGCTGGCGCTGAACCGGCTCTCCCCGAAGTCGCCCCGGTAGCCGCGGGGCTGCCGGTGGTTATCCGGAGCAGCGGTGCCGGACGGTTCCCGGGACCACCCGACAAGGGCGGGGCGGGCCAGCGCAGGGGAACCATCCGGGACCGCGGAGACGTTGTTCCCCTAGCCGGTTAAACTGGCCGTGCCGGCCGTCCAGGACGGGCCGGCACCATCAACGTAAAGGATTCTTGGTTGACCCAGGGGAACAGCTCGCACTACCAGGTCCTGCGCATCCCGGTGACGGCGACGGACAAGGAAATCAAGGTGGCTTACCGCAAGGCCGCCCGTACCGCGCACCCGGACCACGGCGGCGATCCCGCAGCCTTCCGGCGGGTGACCCTCGCCTACGAGACACTGATCGATGCCCGGAGCCGTGCCGACTACGACCGTTCCTACGGCAGAGGCCGCGGCCCGTTTGGCGGGACCTCGGATCCCGGACCCTCAGACACCTGGCCCTCCGGTCACGAGGATGCGCACTTCGATGCCCCGGCGGCCGGCAGCCGGGCTTCCGCCAATGTCCGGCGCCCGAACACCCCCCGCAACACCGCGGCGGACGCCCCCGTGTATGTTCCGCCCTTTGAGCAGTACGCCCAGACCGGCGAGGTGCCGCTGATCCCGGAGGAACTGGCGCGCCAGCAGGTGCACGGGCTGCCCCGGAAGCGCGGCATTTTCGGTGCAGAGGCCAGGATCCAGCGGGAAATGCGGACCGTGCAGCTGATAAGCCGCCAGATCCTCCCCGCCATTCCTGCCGCCCGCCTCCTCAACGGCCTGCGGTCACCGGCAGACAACAGCTCCATTGACCACGTGGTCCTCGCCGGCTACCGGATGGCGGTGATCGGTTCCATGCTGCTTCCACCGGGGGCCTACGCCTGGAACGGCAGCTCCCTGACGCACGGCGGCCGGTCGATTGCCCCGCCGCAGCTGGCCCACGTGGTGCGCCGGATGCAGGACATCTTCCCCGAGCTGAATGTCACGGGCTGGACGGTGGTGCACAGCACCGACGGCAACCTGCACGAACCCGTCATCGACCGGCACCGCCGCACCGGTGCCCACGACACAGTGCAGGTGGTGAACGGGGCAGGCCTGGCGCGGGGGCTGAAGCAGTTCCTGAGCTCCGGCCCGGCGCCCAACACCGTCGCGGTGCCGGTGCTCGCGCGGCTGCTGCGCGGAATGCACTAGCGGCGTCTGACGCGGCAAGGGCTCGCTAGGATGGAACGGTGTTCCGAATCCTCTTCCATACTCCCGAAATACCCGGCAACACCGGCAATGCCATCCGGCTTGCCGCAATCACCGGGGCACAGCTGCACCTGGTGGAACCGCTGGGCTTTGATTTCTCCGACGCCAAACTGCGGCGCGCCGGCCTGGACTACCACGACCTCGCCGTCGTGACCGTCCACCCGGACATCGACGCTGCCTGGCAGGCCCTGGCGCCGGAGCGCGTCTTTGCATTCACCTCGGACGGCGACGTCTCCTACACGGACATCAGCTACCGCCCGGGGGATGTCCTGCTGTTCGGCCGCGAGTCGGTGGGGCTTTCCGAAGAGCTCAAGAACGATCCCCATGTGACCTCCCGCGTCCGCCTGCCCATGCTCCCCGCCCTGCGCTCGCTGAACCTCGCCAACGCCGCCTCGATCGCTGTCTATGAGGCCTGGCGCCAGAACGGCTTCGCCGGGGCGCGGATCTAGCCGGCAACTCCGGAGTGCGCGAAGTGTGCACCTCCCTGCGCCCATCCGCGCCTCCCGCCGCGCCGAATCACCTGTGAAGCCCGCTGGAGGCAGCCGCAGGAGCACGGGGAAGGAGCGAGGAACGGCAGGTGACCATAGTGCAATTGGACCAGCGACCGGCCCGCCGGCGCGCGGGCGCCGACGCTCCGGGAGCAGAGTGTCCTGACCCGGGGTCGCCCGGCGCCTTATGCTTGGAGGTGATGGACACTCCCAACGCCCCGAATTCCGAGGCTGCCACTCCCCCAGCCGCCTCAGTCGACGTCAACGGCCGGCTGGGTGTTCTGCTGGAACAGATCGCGCAGGGCGACCAGGCCGCGTTCGCCGAGTTCTACCGGCTCACCTCCCGGCGCGTCTACGGCATGGCCCGCCGCGTCCTGATCGATCCCGAGCTCAGCGAGGACACCACCCAGGAAGTCTTCCTCCAGGTCTGGCAGAATGCGTCCAAATTCAATTCCGACGCCGGCAGCCCCCTCGCCTGGCTCATGACCATCTCGCACCGGCGGGCCGTGGACAAGGTCCGCTCCTCCCAGTCGTCCAGCGACCGGGAAGCGAAGTACGGCGCCAGCAGCCAGGACATCGCCCACGATTCCGTCTCCGACGAGGTCGGGAACCGGCTTGAGGCCGAGGCGGTGGCCCGCTGCCTCGGGACGCTGACGGACACGCAGCAGGAATCGGTGCGGCTCGCCTACTACGGCGGCCTCACGTACCGGGAAGTAGCAGAAAAGCTGAACGCGGCCGTCCCCACCATCAAGTCCCGCATCCGCGACGGACTGATCCGACTGAAGACCTGCTTGGGGGTGAGTTGAGATGACCGACATGAATGCGCACAACAACGCACGTGTTCCCGGCCCCTTCGGGGCTGATATCGCCACGGACCTCTCCTCCGGCAGGGCCGTGGACCTCGCGGAGCTGTACGCCGTCAACGCCGTCGACGACGCCGAGCGGGCAGCCATCGAGCAGTACTTCGCCGCCGCGCCGGCCGCGGAGCGCACCGCCTTCTACGAACGCGTCCGCCAGGCGCAGGAGACCCTCGCGGCGAGCTTCGCCGTGGAGGCAGAACCGCCGGCCGGACTCCTGGACCGCATCCTCGCATCCCTTCCGGCACAGGATGCCGGCCCGGGACAGCAGCCCGGCCTTGCGGCGCCCGATGCCGTCCCGCCGCCGGCGGAATCCCCCGGGTTGCCCGCCGATGAACTCAGTGCGGCCCGCCGCCGCCGGGAAGAGCGACGCCGGCCGCAGGGTATGCGCAACTGGCTCGTGGGTATCGCGGCCGCCGCCGTTATCGCCGTCGGCGGTGTCGGCGTCGGCGCCTATATGGCGAACCAGAACGATCCCCTCAACCAGGTCATGCAGGCCGGCGACGTCCGCCAGGCTACCGTCGACGTGGCGGGCGGTGGCACCGCCACCGTGGCCGTCTCCCCGTCCAAGGACGCCGTGGTGGTCAAGATGAACAACGTCCCGCCGCCGCCGCCGGGCAAGGTCTACCAGATGTGGTTGATCCCGAAGGACGGTTCCGCCCCGGTATCGCAGGGCCTCATGGACGCCGAGGCATTGTCGAAGCCCGCCGTGGTCACGGGTATCCGCACCGCGGCGTCCCTGGGCATCACGGTGGAACCGGCCGGCGGCTCGACCGCGCCGACCCTGCCGACGGTGGCGGCCGCCCCGCTCGGAGCCTAGGCTCCGAGCAAAGCAAGGCTACGGGCGGGTGGAGCGGCTGGCCTCCAGGCCCAGACGGTCGATGACTTCCTGTGCTTCCTCCGCCGGCGTCGCGGTGACGGACAGGGAAATGAAGTTCTCGTCCTCAGTGGGGGCTTCGAGTGCCTCGAACTGGGACGCGAGCAGCGCGGGGGGCATGAAATGTCCATGGCGGGAGGCGAGCCGGTCCGAGATGCGGTCCTTGGTTCCTTCCAGGAAGACAAACACCACGCCTTCACCGCGCAGGACGTCCCGGTAGCGTTTCTTCAGCGCCGAACACGTGATCACCCCCGGGGTTCCGGACGCGGTGTGGGCCCTGATCCAGTCGGCGATGGACTCCAGCCATGGCCAGCGGTCATCGTCGGTGAGCGGCTGGCCGGAGTGCATCTTGGCCACGTTGGCCGGCGGGTGCAGGTCATCGCCTTCGGCGAGATCCCAGCCGAGCCGGCTTGCCACCAGGCCGGCCACGGTTGATTTACCCGATCCTGACACACCCATGACCACGAGGACGGGGTGCTGCGCAGTCTTCGCCATCAAAGGTCTGCCTTCCAAAATAAATATGATTTAAACCGAGGCCAGCTTAGAACAGCCGCGGGCCGGGGGCAACACTAGAAGCCCGCGATGGTGCCCGGTCCGTTCACGGTGACCACATGGAAGGCCTCGGCGCTGCGGCCGGCAGGCAGCCCGGCGCGCTCGGCAGTCCGCATCATCAGGCTCCGCACGGTACGCCCCATCGCTTCGACGTCGGGATGCTGGCTCACGTGGATGTGGATCGCGGCGAGCTTGGCGTCCACCTGGTCTGTGACGTCCACGAAGTGGTTCTCCCGCTCCTCCGGCCCGGCGAAGAGCCACAGCCACGGCAGCTTGTACGCCTCGAGGCCCGCTGCAGCCAGCTCCGGGTAGGCAAACGGGTTCTCCAGCGCCGGATACACCGCCCGGGTCACCGCCTCCCCTACGGCCAGGTGGTCCGGGTGGCTCTTCTGGATCCGGTCCCAGTTCCGTTCGGGGTGCATGGCAAGCACGACGTCGGGCCGCAGCTGACGGATCAGCCGAACCACCTCCCGGATCACCTCATGCGTGGGCTCGAGGTAGCCGTCGCGCTCGTGCAGGTAGTGGATGTCCGTGACACCGACCAGGGCAGCGGCGCGGCGCTGCTCCTCGTTCCGCAGCCGCACGATTTCGTCCCGCTGTTCCGGGTCGAAGCCGCCCGCGTCGCCGTCGGTCATGATGCAGTAACTGACCTCCACCCCCGCTGCGGTCCAGGCGGCAATCGTGCCGGCGGCCCCGAAGTCGATGTCGTCCGGATGCGCGGCGAAACAAAGCACCCGCCCGATCCGGGAGCGTTCCGGGTCGAACGGGCTCTGCGCCGCAGCGGCATTGCTGGTCAAAAAATCATCCCCTGCGCTTCTTGATTTCCTCGGTGGCCTGCGGCAGGACCTTGAAAAGGTCCCCGACCACGCCAAAATCGGCGATTTCGAACACCGGCGACTCGGCGTCCTTGTTCACCGCCACAATCACCTTGGCGGTCTGCATCCCGGCTTTCTGCTGGATGGCACCGGAAATTCCGGCGGAGATGTAGAGCTGGGGCGAGACGGTCTTTCCGGTCTGGCCCACCTGGGCGTCATGACCGATCCAGCCGGCGTCCGTCGCGGCCCGGGAAGCGCCCACGGCGGCACCGAGCACATCCGCAAGCTCCTCGAGGGGACCGAAATCCCCCTCGACGCCGCGTCCGCCGGCCACGACGATCCGCGCATCGGAAAGATCGGGACGTCCGCTGGCTGCCTTTTCATTGCGTGCAGTGATCCTGGCCGATGCGGCGGTGGCCGTCTCCGGCACCTCGACGGTGGTGGACTGCGGCGCCGTGCCGGTGACGGCCGGCTCCGGCGTGATGGTGTTGCCCTTTACCGTGAGCACGGCCACCGGGCGTGGTCGCCTTCGCCGTTGTCATGTAGGAACCGGCGAGCACCGACTTGTGCGCGGTTCCGTCGGGGTCGACCCCCACGACGTCCGTGATGACGCCGGCGCCGAGCTTGATGCCCAGCCGGGCCGCGACTTCCCTGCCATCAGCGGTGTTCTCGGCCAGCACGATGCCGGCCCCGGCGGTCTGCACGGCGGCGGCCAGATAGGACGCCTTCGGGCCGACGAGGTAATCGTCCAGGTCCGCGGCGGAGGGCCGGTACAAGGCCTGGACGCCGTACGCGCCCAGGGTGCTCGCCACGCCGTCGTGCAGTTCCCCGTTGAACGCAACCGCCGGTTCGCCCAGGGAACGGGCGATGGTGAGCAGCTCGAGGCTGGACTTTTTCAGCGTCTCGCCGGGATTGTCGATGAATACAAGTACTTTTGCCATGTTCGGATGATCCCCTTAGAGCAGCTTCTGGGCGGCCAGGAACTCCACCAGCTTGATGCCGGCGTCGCCTTCGTCAGTGATGATGGTGCCGGCCGTGCGCGGCGGCCGGGCCTCCGCGGTTTCGACGGTGGTCCAGGAACCGGAGCGCCCCACCAGGGCCGGGTCGACGCCGATGTCGGCGAGGGTCAGCGTGGTGATGGTCTTCTTCTTGGCAGCCATGATGCCCTTGAAGTTGGGGTAGCGGGGGCTGTTGATCTGGTCCGTCACCGAAACGAGGGCTGGCAGGGTTGCCTCGATGGTATCTGCGTGGGAACCGCCGTCGCGGCGGGCGGTGAGCCTGCGGCCGTCGAGCTCCAGTGCGGAAGCGAAGGTGACCTGCGGCCGGTCCAGGCGTTCTGCGAGCTGGGCCGGGACCAGCGACGTTTCTCCGTCGGTCGAGGCCATGCCGGCAAAGATGAGGTCGGCCGGGCCGTCTGCCTCAAGGTGCCGGATGGCCCCGGCGAGGGCCAGCGAGGTCGCGGCGGCGTCGGAGCCGGCAAGTGCTTCATCGCTGAGGTGCACCCCTTCGGTTGCGCCGATCTGCAGCGATTTCTTCACCGCGTTCACCGCGCCCGCGGGGCCCATGCTGAGTGCGATCACCCTGTTCCCGGCCGCTTCTCCGCCGCGGGCCTCGATCAGCTGCAGGGCCGCTTCGAGGGGGTACTCGTCCAGCTCGGAGAGGATGCTCTCGGAACGGTCTGTCGTGTTGGCGGTGCCGGTCAGGTGCCGGTCGAACTGCGCGTCAGGAACGTGCTTGACCAGCACGATGATCTTCAAAGTCTCTTCCACTGTGTGTACAGCAGCCTTCCATGCGGGTGGACAGCCAGCCGGGTGGGGTCCTGGCCACGGAACGCCCGGATGCCCGGGGTTGCTCCTAGCTAACCATATAGCGGTGTGCGGCCGCGGGCCGGGTTAACGCCGATGTCAGAGTGCCGCCGGAACGCAAAAGGCCGGGCCCGCACCTGCTGGTGCGGGCCCGGCCTGGCGGCGGGTCCTACTGCTCTGCAGCGGCGCCGAGCGTGACGTCGAGTTGCCGCTCCTGGCCGTTGCGGAGGACGGTTACCTTCACTGCAGCTCCAGCGGCCTGTTCGCGGACCGCGGCGGTCAGCTGGTTGGGATCGCTGATGGCCAGGTCCTGGAACCTGGTCACCACGTCACCGACCTTGACGCCGGCCTTGTCCGCGGCGGAGCCGGCCTCGACGGTGGCGACTTCCGCGCCGACCGAGAACCCGGAGGCCGAGGTGCTGGCGGTCTTGGCCTTCACGCTGACGCCGAACTGACCGTGGGTGGCCTTGCCGTTGGCGATGATCTCCTGCGCCACGCGCTTGGCGTTGTTGATCGGGATGCTGAAGCCGACGCCGATGTTGCCGCTGCCCGCACTGTCCCCTCCGGCCGAGGCGATGGCGACGTTAACGCCGATGATCTCGCCCTTGGTGTTGACCAGCGCGCCGCCCGAGTTGCCCGGGTTGATGGCCGCGTCCGTCTGGATCACGTTGATGGAGATGGATCCCTCGTTCGCGGTGCTCTGGCCCTGGCCGCCGCCCGGAGGAGCGAACTGGAAGCCCTGGTCTCCGCCCTGGGAATCATCCGCCCCATCCTTGGGAGCTGCGGAGGAGGCGACGCTGATGGTGCGGTTGAGGGTGGAGACGATCCCGTCAGTGACGGTTCCCGTCAGTCCCAACGGCGATCCGATCGCGACGGCGGTGTCCCCGACGTTAAGCTTGCCGGAGTCGCCCAGCGTTGCCGGGACGAGCCCGGAGCCGTTCTGGATCTGCACAACCGCGAGGTCGGAGAGCGGATCGGTCCCGACGATCTTGGCCGTGTAGACCTTGCCATCGCTCATGCGGACCTCGATGGCGGCGTTGGCGGCCTTCCCGTCGAGCGTCACGACGTGGGTGTTGGTGAGGACGTGGCCTTCGCCGTCGAGGATGATTCCTGAACCGGTCCCGCCCTCGCTGCCGCTGGTTGCCTTGATGGTGACCACGCTGGGGCTCGCCTTGACGGCGGCCGCTGTGATGGCGTTGACGTCATCCTTGTTGTTGACGATGACGGGGCCTGCCTGGCTGTTGCTGCTGCTCGCCGAGGAGAGGGACGGAGTATCGTCCAGAAGCTGTGTGGTCCCCGCCACGACGCCGCCTCCGACCAGCCCGGCAGCAAGGATGCTGGCGACGAGCGTGGGGACGCCGAACGCGGCCTTGCGCTTGGGGGCGTTGGCGGCCCCGGCGTACTGCGGCTGGCCGTAGCCGGCCCCGCTGTGCTGGTGCTGGCCGTACTGGGAGGGATACTGCGGCTGGCCGTGCTGGGGAGCCGCGCCCTGCTGCGATGCGGGCTGCCCGCCGTAGAACGGCTGGCGTTCGGGGTACACGGGCCGCGGGGCAGCGCCTTCCGCATGGTTCAGCCGGAGGGTCGGGTTCTCTTGAGCTGAGTCCGGCCCGGTCGCGGCCTGCCGTTGCTCCGAAGAGCCCTCGTGCGGCCCTGCCGGCCCCCGGTTCTCTGGTGACGCTCCGGGCACTGGGTTCTCAGTCATGGGTCTTCCTCTCATCCTCGTCTGAGTTAACTATGGACGCTCTCACTGATACTAGAGCGGACATTTGCTGGGAGGTTCCTGAACGCCTGCGGGACGGGCTGCCGCCGGCTGGTCCTACCCTTCAGCGCGTTTCGCTGGTGGCATATTCCCGCCGGTGGACGCCCAATGGGGTGGACCATAGAATCAAATTGAATCGCCACAGCGACCTGCGGCTTCATCTCTGCGTGGGGGCGCTGCTGCATTCAAAAACGATTGGTTCGGCCGAACCGGTCGCAGAAGTGCTGAAGGGTTGCACATGCGGTCTAACTTGAAACGTATCCTCGCTGTTCTTGGCGTGGCCGGACTGCTGGCGCTTCCTGCCGCTCCGGCCCTGGCGGAAGATCCGGTAACGATTCCGTCCGGACAGAATGTGGTGGACGGCGCCAACGTGCTCGGCAGCCGCAAGGCCGAGGTCCAGGACGCCATCCAGAAGCTCCTGAAGGACCACAAGTACAACCTGTATGTGGTCACCGCGAAGACCTTCGAAAACCCCGCCGACCCGAAAGCATGGGCTCAGGCGGTGGCCACGAAGAAGGGCATGGGCAGGGCCGATGTCATCCTCGCGATGTCCGACGACGGCAAGTACTACTTTGCGCCCAACTCGGCCAGCCCGATCGCTTCCAAGACGAGCAACATCAGCCAGAACGCCGTCGTGGCGAATCTGGCCGGGGGAAAGCGTGACTTCGCCCAGGCAGCTATCGACACAGCCGCCGCGGTCGGCGACGCCGCCGGGGGCGGCAGCGGTTCGGTCTCCTCGGGCGATACCGGCGCTGGTGTCCTCGTGGGCGCAGGTGTCGTAGCGGTCGGCGGCGCGGGCGCCTACCTGCTCCTGCGCAACAGGCGGAAGAAAGCGGCCCTGGGCTCCGAGCCGGACCGTGAACAGCAGGGGGCAGCGGCACCGGACCCGCTGGCATCAATGAGCGTCGAGGAGCTGCGCCGCAAGGGCGGCTCGCTCCTGATCGAAGCGGATGACGCCATCAAATCCAGCGAACAGGAGCTCGGCTTCGCGCAGGCCCAGTACGGCGACGCCGCCGTCGGCAACTTCACCAAGGCGCTGCAGGAAGCCAAGGGCCACATGTCCGAATCCTTCAAGCTGCAGCAGCAGCTGGACGACCACATCCCGGACACCGAGGAGCAGCAGCGCGCCTGGCTCGGCGAGATCATCCGCCGCTCCGAGGCTGCCCTGGCGTCCCTCCAGGAGCAGAAAGCCGACTTCGATTCCCTCCGCGAGCTGGAGAAGAACGCCCCGCAGGCGCTTGCCGCCGTCAGCGCCGGGGCGTCGCAGGCCCAAGCGAAAATCGCCAGTGCGGAACAGCTTCTGACCGAGCTGCGTGCCAAGTACGCCGAGAGCGCGCTGGCACAGGTGGCCGACAACATCACCCAGGCAAAGGAGCGGCTGGAGTTTGTGCAGAACGCCTCGGCCACGGCTCGGGAAAAGCTCGGCGCCGGCGAGGGCAGCCTCGCGGCAGTGGCGGTCCGCGCCGCGGAAGAGAGCCTGCACCAGACCAACGTCCTGATTGACGCCATCAACAAAGTGGCCGCGAACCTCGACGACGCGCGCCGAGGACTGGAGTCCGCCGTCGTTGACACGTCCCAGGACCTGGCGCAGGCCCGGGCCATGATCCAGTCCGGAACACACGCGGAGCTTGCGGGCCCGGTTGCCGGAGTGGAGGCTGCACTCGCCCGGGTCAAGGCAGAGATGCAGGCCGGCAAGATCGATCCGATTGCCACTCTCGAACGGGTCGAAACAGCGCACCAGTCGCTCGATTCGGCACTGGCCGGCATCCGCGACCAGCAGGAACAGGCGCGCCGCGCGCAGGCCTCGCTGCAGCAGAGCATCATGTCCGCGCAGGCACAGATCAGCGCGACGTCGGATTACATCACGGCCCGCCGTGGGGGCGTCGGCACCGAGGCGCGCACGCGCCTTGCGGAAGCGCAGCGGAACCTGGACTATGCCCTGTCCATCTCCCGCAACGACCCGGTCACGGCGCTGCAGTACGCGCAGCAGGCGCATTCCCTGGCGGCGCAGGCGGCCCAGCAGGCACAGTACGACGTCGACCAGTTCGGTGACTATGCGAACCAGGGGCAAGGCTACGGCCGCGGCGGAATGTTCGGCGGCGGCGGAGGCGGCGGCCTGGGCGGCGCAATCCTCGGCGGCATCCTGATCAATTCCATCTTCAACAGCGGTGGCGGCGGCTGGGGTGGCGGCGGCGGCTGGGGCGGCGGCGGAGGCTGGGGCGGCGGCGACTCCGGCGGCGGCGACTTCGGCGGCGGCGGCGACTTCGGCGGCGGTGACTCCGGCAGCTTCTAGCCGGCGTCCGGGCAAGCGCGCAGCCGGCGCGGGCCGGCACACAGACTAAGCGCCGGCCGGAAAGCGTTCCGGCCGGCGGATAGAAGCGGTACATCCACTAATCACTGAATTCGGTGGGAACACTGAGCAGGACGAAAGGTAACACCATGAAGCAGTCCATTTTCGGCCGCATGGCGCAGCTGGCGAAGGCGAACATCAACTCCCTCCTGGACCAGGCTGAGGATCCGCAGAAGATGCTGGACCAGATGGTCCGGGACTACACGAACAACATTGCCGAGGCCGAGTCCGCTGTGGCCCAGACCATCGGGAATCTGCGCATGCTGCAGGACGACTACAACGAGGACGTCAAGAACGCCCAGGACTGGGGCAGGAAGGCCCTCGCTGCGTCCCGCAAGGCCGACGAGTACCGCGCCAACGGCGACACCGGCGACGCCGAAAAATTCGACAACCTCGCCAAGGTCGCTTTGCAGCGGCAGATGGCATCGGAGAACGAGGCGAAGGCCGCCGAGCCGAGCATTGCCTCCCAGGGCGAGGTTGTGGACAGGCTCAAGCACGGCCTGGACCAGATGAAGGGCAAGCTCAACGAACTGACCAGCAAGCGCAACGAGCTGGTGGCGCGTTCCAAGACCGCCGCGGCGCAGTCCCAGGTGCACGACGCCCTCAAGAGCATCGACTTCATGGACCCCACGTCCGAGGTGGGCCGCTTTGAAGAGAAGATCCGCCGGGAAGAAGCAAAGGTCCGCGGCCAGCAGGAGCTCGCGGCCTCCAGCCTGGACGCACAGTTCAACTCGCTCGAGGACCTCGGCGAGCAGACCGAAATTGAAGCGCGGCTCGCGGCGCTGAAGTCCGGTGGCTCCCCCGCCGCCATCGGGGCCGGCGAGGGCAAGCGCACCGAATCCACCGTCGACGAGGCCGACTTCGACAAGCTGTAGCACCGTCGGCTGCGCCCTAGTAGGCAGGCAGCCGCACATGCTGGTCGCTGAGGCCGGATCCCTTGGACGCTCCCGGGGACCCGGCCTCTGCCGTACCAGGAGTGCCAGGAGTGCCAGGCGTGCCCGGAGTGATGCGCCTTCGGCCCTGCGTGTACCGTTGACCCATGTCCTCCGGATCCCATTCTTCGACACTTGTCTGGCTCCGCGATGACCTCCGCATCGATGACAACCCTGCCCTGGCCGAAGCCTTCTCCCAGGGGGCCCCGCTCACCGTTGTCTATGTGCTGGACGAAGACTCCCCGGGGCTGCGCCCGCTCGGCGGAGCGGCGAAGTGGTGGCTGCACCACTCGCTGACGGCACTCGGGGCCGATCTCGCGGCCGCAGGCTCGCGGCTGCTGCTCCGCCGTGGCCCCGCCGCCCGCGTCATTCCCGAAGTTGCCGGCGAAACCGGCACCACGCAGCTGCTCTGGAACCGCCGCTACGGCGGCCCGGAACGCGACGTCGACGCCGGACTCAAGGAGTGGGCGGCAGAACACGGCATCACCACCGCTAGCTTCCAGGCGAACCTGATGTTCGAGCCCTGGACGGTACGCACCGGCGCTGGCGGCCCCTACAAGGTCTTCACGCCCTTCTGGCGGGCCTGCCTCGACGGCGGTGAACCCCGACTCCCGCTTGACGCTCCCGGGCGCCTGCCCGCGCCGGCCACCGGCACCTCCGGACAGCCGCCGGCCAGTGACCCGTTGGAAAGCTGGGGGCTGATCCCCCGCACTCCGGACTGGAGCGCCGGCCTCGCCGCGACCTGGACCCCGGGCGAGGCCGGCGCCCATGGCAGGCTCGAGGAGTTCGTCGACGGACCGGCGGAGGCGTACGGCACCGGCCGGGACATCCCCGGCGTCGAAGGGACCAGCCGGCTCTCCCCCCACCTGCGCTTCGGGGAGATCAGCCCCTTCCGGATCTGGCACACCCTGCGCGAACACTTTCCGCAGCAGCCCCCCGCGGGCGTCGGCATCTTCCGCTCGGAGCTGGGCTGGCGCGAATTCTGCTGGCAGCTGCTATACGAGAACCCGGAGTTAGCGACCCGGAACTACCGGCCGGAATTCGACCGTTTCGCCTGGCAGACGCCGTCGGCCGCGGAACTGACGGCGTGGCAGCAGGGCCGCACCGGATACCCCCTTGTCGACGCAGGCATGCGCCAGCTCTGGCAGACCGGATGGATGCACAACCGGGTCCGGATGGCGGCCGCCTCGTTCCTGGTCAAGAACCTGCTGGCCGACTGGCGGGTGGGCGAGGCCTGGTTCTGGGACACCCTCGTGGACGCGGACGCTGCAAGCAACCCGGCCAACTGGCAGTGGGTGGCGGGGTCCGGTGCCGACGCCTCCCCCTACTTCCGCATTTTCAATCCGGTCACACAAAGCAAGAAGTTCGACGCCGAGGGCCGTTACCTGCGCCGCTACCTCCCGGAGCTGTCCGCCCTAGACGCCAAGCGAATCCACGAACCATGGAAAGCGGACGCGGTTCCTGAATACCCCGCGCCGGTCGTCGGGCTGCCGGAGTCCCGGGCCCGGGCCCTCGACACGTACCAGCGCCTCAAGGAGGACTGAGCCGGCCGTCCGTCAGGACACCAAGAGTCAGGCCACCAGGAGCCCGAACCACAGAGCCAGGACACTACGAGCCAGAACAACAAGTAAGGCCCGGATCATCAGATCCGGGCCTTACACTTGTCTTTTCAGTTGCGGGGACAGGATTTGAACCTGTGACCTCTGGGTTATGAGCCCAGCGAGCTACCGAACTGCTCCACCCCGCGTCGCTTGATCAACACTACCCTACTTTTCCGGAACTCCCGGACGCCGCCACTTTTCCGGGACTCCCCGCCACCTCACCGACGCACGTGTTTCTAAAAGGCTGGCCTTAAAGCAGAAGGTCCGGAGTCCCTTTTCCAGGACTCCGGACCTTCTCTTCAGTTGCGGGGACAGGATTTGAACCTGTGACCTCTGGGTTATGAGCCCAGCGAGCTACCGAACTGCTCCACCCCGCGTCGCAAGAACAACTCTACCTGCCTGTGAACTTGAGGCCAAATTCCGGTGGCGTGATCTGTGTCTCGGACATGAAGCCGGGCCCCGCTCCGGTGGAGCGGGGCCCGGCTTGAAGGCGAGGTCGGGGTCCTCGGAGTCAGCTGCTCGGCGTGGGGGACGCCGCGGGCGCGGGGGTCGCACCGAGCTTGGCCTCGGCGTCGAGCGCCTTCTGCAGTGCCGCGGAGAGCCGCCTCTGCTGGTCGCCGTAGGCGGCAAAGTCGCCCCTGGCGAGGGCTTCCTGGCCTGCCTTGATGGCTGCGCTGGCTTCGTCCAGTGCGGCCTTCAGATCTGCTTTCGCGTCAGGCGTTCCCGCGGCCGGCGGTGCAGCTCCGTCCGGCGGGGTGACCGCCGGCGTCTGGCCGTTGTTGGCCGAGTCACCGGCCGTGGCGCCGGAGTTGCCGCCAAACAGCTGGTTCAGTGCCACGTCCAGGGTCGGAGCGAAACCGATCTTGTCCCCGAACGCCACCAGCACGCGCTGCAGTGTGGGATACGAGGTTTCACCGGTGGAACGCAGATAGACCGGCTGGACGTACAGCAGCCCGCCGCCGACCGGCAGTGTCAGCAGGTTGCCGTTCAGCACCGCCGACGCGCCCTGGCGCAGCAGGTTCAGCGCCTGGGAGACCGTCGGGTCCGAGTTGAACTTGTTCTGCGCCTGGCCCGGGCCGGGCACCTGGGCTTCCGGCGGGATCTGCAGGAGTCTCAGCTGGCCGTAGCTCTCGGCCTTCACGCCCTTTTCGCTGCCGGCGTCGGAGTCCGCGGCCAGGAAGCCGTAAAGCACGTTGCGGGCCGTGCCGTTAACCACCTGCGGAATGAACGAGGAAGTCAGCTGGAAGGCCGGCGCCTCCTGGTCCGGCATCTTCAGGGACATGTAGAACGGCGGCTGCTTGACCTCGTCCTGGACCGTGGGGTCGTTGGGCACGCTCCACGCGTCGTTGTTCGTGTAGAAGTTGTCCGGCTGGGTGACGTGGTAGCGGCCCAGGAGTTCGCGCTGGACCTTGAACAGGTCCTCCGGGTAGCGGACGTGGCTCATGAGGGAGCCGGACATTTCCGAGAACGGCTTCAGCGAGGTCGGGAAGATGTTCTGCCAGGCCTTGAGTACGGGGTCCTGGTCGTCCCAGGCGTACAGGGTCACGGAGCCGTCGTAGGCGTCCACGGTGGCCTTGACGGAGTTGCGGATGTAGTTCACCGAGTTGTTCGGCAGGGCCACGGCCCGGCCCGCCGTCGTCTGCGAGTCGGTGGTGGCAGCGGAGAGCTGCTCCTGCTGGGAGTACGGGTAGTACTGGCTGGTGGTGTAGCCGTCGACGATCCACTTCACCCTGCCGTCCACGACGGCCGGGTAGGCGTTGCCGTCCACCGTCAGGTACGGGGCGACCTTCTGGACGCGGTCCCGGGGGTTGCGGTCGTAGAGGATCTGGGATGCGGCGTTCACGCCGTCGGAGAGCAGCAGATCGGAGGACTGGAACTTGATGGAGTAGAGGACCCTGTTGAAGAAGCTGCCCACGTTGGGACCGCCGTTGCCGGTGAAGGTGTACTGCGTTTCCGCGTCGCCTTCCTTGCCTGCCGGCCGGTCCTGCTCGCGGTGAGGGGCACCCTCCGGGGCGCCGACAATCGAGTACTCGGGCGAGTCTTCGCCGAAGTAGATTCGCGGCTGGTACGTCGAGTCGTTGCCGAGCACACCGTTGGAGGGGATGCCGGCCTGGAGGAAGTCCGGCTTGCCGTCAGCGGTGAACTTGTTGCCCTTGGCGGCAACGACGCCGTACCCGTGCGTGTAGACCACGTGGCGGTTCAGCCAGGACTGCTGGTTGGTGGCAAGACCGTCCGGGTTGAGCTCCCGGACCGCGATGACGGTGTCCTGGACCTTGCCGTCCACCTCGTAGCGGTCCACATTCAGGGCCTTGGGAAACTGGTAGTAGGGCCGGTACTGCTCAAGCTGCGCGAACGCATCGGAGATGAGGTTCGGGTCCAGGAGGCGGATGTTGGCAGTGGTCTCCGCGTCCGAAGCCAGGGCGCCGGTAGCGGCGTTGGTCGTGGCGTTGTACCGCTTCTCCTGCACCTTATCCAGGCCGTAGGCATCCCTGGTCATGTTGATGTTGCGCTCGATGAACGGCTTTTCCAGGGTCTGCTCGGAGGGACGGACCTGGAACTGCTGGATCACCCAGGGGTACACGCCTCCGGCCAGGATCGAGGTGATCACGAGCATCGCCGTGCCGATCACGGGCAGGCGCCATTTTCCGATCACGGCAGCGACGATGAAGAGCACGGCGACGAGGGCCGCCGCCACGGCAAGGATGGATTTCGTGGGGATCACGGCGTTGACGTCCGTGTACAGCGCGCCGGCCCACCGGCCGCCGCTGTTCTGTACGGCGGAGTAGCGGTCAAGCCAGAAGTTAGCGCCGAGCAGCAGCAGGAACGCCGCGCCGGTGACTGCAAGGTGGATCTGGGCAGCCCGGCTGGTGAAGATTCCGCGTTCCATGATCCGGATGCTGCCGTAGAGGTAGTGCGTTAGGATCCCGGCGAGGCCGGCGACTATGGTGACGCTGATCAGGAAGCCCGTGACGAAGCCGAGGAACGGCAGGGTCATCAGGTAGAAGCTGATGTCCATGTTGAACTGGGGATCGGACTTGCCGAAGGGCTCCTGGTTCAGGAACAGCAGCACCTTTTGCCACTGGCTCGCCGCGGCGCTGCCCGCGAAGAGGCCGAACAGGATCGGCAGCCCCACCATGACGACCCGGCGGACCGGTTCCAGCTGGACCTGGTAGCGGTTCAGGTTGTCCCGGATGTCCGAGTCCGGAGCGTACACCGGCCGCGCGTGGTACGCGATCCGGATGGCGAAGAACACGGCCGCGAACATGACGGCGAAGCCCGCGAGGAAGATCACGATGCGGGCCAGGTTTTCGGTCAGGAAGACTTCGAAGAAGCCCAGCTGCTGGTACCAGAGGACATCCGTCCAGACATTGGCGAAGAAGATGAACCCGACCACGATCAGGGCCACGACGATCAACGTCGGCGTCAGTGCGCCTCGTCGTGTCTGCGGTCTTCCGGGCGGAACGGTGCTGGCGGGACGGGACAAACTCGGTACCTCATAGCTGTCAGTTGCTGGGTGTGGTGATCAGTCGGTGCGGGTCAAGATGTGTTGCTGCATTGTATCGACGGCGGCCACCCGCCCGGGCAGGCGGAGGCACCCCTCATAGGTGCCACGAGTGGCGGTAGAGCTTAGTTCCGCGGCCAGTCTAGTTGCTCGGACAGGCGGGAAGCCCGGATGTGTCGGCCCCTGACGCGGCCAGCTCGACCGCCTTCCGCGCCTCACCCAGATTCTCCACTTTGACCACCTGCAGCCCGGCCGGGATATGCCCGGTGACGTCCTCGCAGTTGTCGGCGGGCGCCAGGAACAGGGTGGCCCCGCCGGACCGTGCCCCCTGCATTTTCTGGCTGATGCCGCCGATCGGGCCGACGACGCCGTCGGGAGTGATGGTCCCGGTACCCGCGACGTGTTTGCCGCCGGTGAGGTCGCCGGGGGTGACAGTGTCGATGATCCCCAGGGCGAACATCATTCCTGCGCTGGGACCGCCGACTTTGTCCAGCGAGATCTTGACCTCGAAGGGGAACGTGAACTTGTACTGGAGCATCACGCCCAGGATGAAGCGGCCGGTGGCGGCCTTGGCAGGAGTGATGGCGACAGGGATCCGGCTGCCGCCGCGGTCGACGGCGACAGTCACCGGCGCCCCGTTGCCGGCGGCCAGCTCCGCCTGGACGACGCCCAGGGCGGTGATCGGCCTGTCATTGATGGCGACCAGCGTGTCGCCTTCCTGCAGTTTCCCGCTGGAGGCGGACCCGTCCGAGAGGCCCGCGACCTGCATCTTCTGCTCGAACGGGATGTTGAGTTCCTTGAGCGCGGAGGCGACCGCGTTTTCCTGCGAGGTGGTCATCGCGACCGCGTTCTCCTGCTGGGACTGCTCCTTGGTCACGCCCTTCGGATAGATCAGTTCCTCGGGGTACACCGCCTTCGTACGGTCCAGCCAGGCCGAGAAGGCTTCGAAGACGCTGACGGGCCCGTTGGGGCCGCCGTCGACATACACGGTGGTGAGGTCAAGGTTGCCCTTGGCGGGGAAGCTCTCGTGCCCGGTGACGCTGATGACCGGCTTACCGTGGTCATCGCCAAGGGTGTTGAAGATCGGACCAGGCGATTCCACGACGTAGGGAACGGGCAGGGTCACCGCGGTGATGCCCAGCCCCAGGGCCAGGAGGCCCGAGACGAGCATGGCCGAGGACCGCTTGTCCTTCGTGCGCGGAGGGCGCCCTCCCCCGAGGATTGCCCTGCGGCCCTGCGTCTGGCCGGGCGCCGGCTCACTGGCGGGCTGCTCACCCTGGGTAATCGTCAATGTCAGACCTCTCCCTGCCGGCGCCCGGGACCTGCGGACCCCGTGAACAGCGCACCCCCGCCGCAGCCTCGGCCGCCGCCTGCAAATATTCCAGCTTCTAACAGTACGCGCTCACCGCTACGGCGGCCCGGCGCATGGGGTCTTTGCCTAGAGCGAACGGGACACTCTTTCGGCAGACAGCCCCTCTCGCTGCGGGGTACCGTGAAGTTGAGAAAAAGCCACACCGACGATCGGCGGGAACATGACCTCAAACCCACTCAATCCGTCCAATGGCGACGAGGAACCCAAGGATCCGCTGGCCGAGATGCTGAAGAACCTGATGGGCGGTCAGGGCATGGGCAATATCGATCCCGCGGAACTCGCCAAGGCCGCCGGTCTCCCGGACGACCCGAACCTCCTCGCGCAGATGTTTTCGCAGGTCCAGGCGATGATGAGCGCCACGTCCGAAGGACCCGTCAACTGGCAGCTGGCGCATGAGAATGCACGGCGGGTGGCTGCGAGCGGTTCCGACCCCTCCGTCACTGCCCAGCAGAACCGCGAAGTCGACGAAGCCCTGCGCCTCGCCGAGCTCTGGCTTGACCAGGTCACCGGCCTGCCGGCAACCGGACTGATCGGCCGGGCATGGTCCCGGGCCGAATGGGTCGAGGAGACCCTCGGGACGTGGAAGCGGCTGACCGAGCCGGTCGCCAACAGCATCGCAAACGCGCTGTCCTCGGCGATGACGGAACAGATGCCCGAAGAGATGAAGTCCATGATGGGCGGCGCGTCCTCCATGCTGCAGAACATGGGCGGGGCGATCTTCGGCATGCAGCTGGGCCAGGCGATCGGCGCCCTGTCAGCCGACGTTGTCAGCTCCACCGACATCGGCGTTCCGCTGGCCGACCTTGAGATGGCGCTGCTGCCCTCCAACGTGGCGAAATTCGGTGAAGGCCTCAGCCTGCCGGAGAACGACATCCGGCTGTTCCTGGCCGTCCGCGAGGCGGCCCATGCCCGGCTCTTCGTGCAGGTCCCCTGGCTCCGGGGCCACCTGCTCGGCGCAATCGAGGCCTACGCCCGCGGCATCCACATCGACACGTCACGGATCGAGGAACTCGCCCGGGAGCTGGACCCCAGCAACCCCGAGGGCATCCAGGAGGCGTTGTCGCAGGGCGTTTTCATGCCGCAGCGCACGCCGGCGCAGGAACAAGCCCTGGAGAAGCTGGAGACGGCCCTCGCCCTGGTGGAGGGCTGGGTCGACGAACTCACGTGGGCGGCTACCGAAAAGCTGCTGCCCTCCGCCGGCGCCCTTCGCGAGACCGTCCGCCGGCGCCGCGCCACCGGTGGCCCCGCTGAACATGCGTTCTCCTCCCTCGTCGGGCTGGAACTGCGTCCGCGCAGGCTCAGGGAGGCCGCCACACTGTGGGCCCTCCTGAAAGAAGAGCGCGGCGCAGAGGGCCGGGACGCCATCTGGCAGCACCCCGATCTGCTTCCCACTGCCGAGGACCTGGATGACCCACAGGGTTTCAGCGCCCGCCGGCAGCTCGCCGAGGCGAGCGACTCTGAGGTGGACGACGCGCTGCAGAAGCTGCTGAGCGGCGGCTTCGACGAACCTGCGGGCGGAGAGTCTGCCGCAGGTGAGGCCGGAACTCCGGAATCCGGAGAACACCGGTCCGAGGAACAGGGCCCGGATGACGCTCCGGAAGAAGGCGGCAGCCCCAAGCCGTAGCAGTGCACCGGCCGGATCACCGGCAACGGGCGGCGCAGTAACAGCGAAAAGCCCCGGCGGGAACTTCGGTTCCCGCCGGGGCTTTTCGGCACCTGCGTGGGCTCCCGCCCCGGGCAACCGTTCGTCAGTCAATCCCTGCTGGACCGGTGCCTCCGTCGGCGCCTCCGCAACCGCAAGCGTCGCCGTCTTCAGCCAGGCCCCGCGAGGTCGCGAAGGAAACGCCTTCCAGGAAGGCTTTGGCCCGCTCCGTGTCGGGATAAGCCTCCAGCAGTCGCCAGAACGCGGCGTTGTGCGCGGCCACAAGCAGGTGTGCCAGCTCGTGGAGCAGCACATAGTCAATGACCCATTGCGGCATGGGCCTGAGTTTCTCGGAAAGCCGGATGCTCCCGTCTGAGGGCGTCGCCGACCCCCACCGTGAGTTCTGGTTGCTTACCCAGCGGACCGACGACGGCGCGGCGCGGCCACCGAAGTACTTGGCCGACAGCTCCGCGGCGTGGCCGGCAAGGGCGGCGTCGCTGCGCGGCCTGCGCTTGCCGGCGCCGGGGGTTCCTCTTTCGCCCTGAAGACGGAGCTTTTCAAGCATCCGGTGCACCCACTCGCGCTCCTGCGTGCGGGTGAAGGACGCAGGGATGGCAACTACGGCGGTGCCGTTTTCCCAGAAGGCGGCGACCGTCCGGCGGCGGCGGGCCGAGCGCCGCACCTCCACCGGGGCTCCGTCCGGCGTGGTCAGCGGGACACCCGGCGCGGCGGCGTACTGTGCGGGCCGTCCACCAGCCGCGCGGGCCGCGTCCGCGGCCATCAGAGGCTTGCGCTTTCGACGAGAACGGCCAGCACTGCCTCACCGTACTTCTCCAGCTTTGACGGACCCACACCGGCGAGCTTGGCCAGTTCTTCGAGCGATCCGGGGCGGGCCTCGGCGATGGCCGTCAAGGTGGCGTCGGTGAAGACCACGAAGGCCGGAACATCCGCGGCCAGGGCCACCTCCTTGCGCCATTGCCGGAGCGCGTCGAAGGTCTGTTCCTCGTAGCTGGGCGGGCACTGGCTGCACCGCCCCACCTTGCGCTCGGCACCGGAGGAGAGCATGCTTCCGCAGACCCGGCACGACGCGGGAACGGCTGCCTTCCGGCGCGGCGCGGCGCCGGCGCCGCGGACCGCGGAACTGGCAACGGAGTCGGGGCGCAGTCCGTCCAGGAAGCGGGAGGGCTTCCGGTTGGCGCGGCCGCCGGGGGTCCTCGCGGTGGACCAGGACAGGAACAGGTGCTCCCGGGCCCGGGTTATCCCGACATACAGCAGGCGCCGTTCCTCGTCCACGGCTTCGGGAGTGTCCGCGAAGGAGATCGGCATGAGTCCTTCACTCAGTCCTACGAGGAAGACGGCGTCCCATTCCAGGCCCTTGGCAGCGTGCAGTGATGCCAGGGTCACGCCTTGGACCGTCGGAGCGTGCTGGGCGAGGGAGCGTTCCTGGAGTTCGTTGACGAAGTCCGCCAGGGTGAACTGTTCCCCGCGGCTGAGCACGAGCTCATCGGCCAGTGCGACCAGCGCCGCCAGCGATTCCCAGCGCTCCCGGAGCGCCCCGCCGCTGTGGGGCGCCGTGTCGGTGTAGCCCAGGGACGCGACAATGTCGCGGACCATTTGGCCGAGCGGTTCGGGGCTGGACGTTTCAGCCACGGCGCGCGTGGCGGCCCGCAGCTGGAGGATGGCGTCGCGGACCTCCTTGCGGGCGAAGAAGCGCTCACCCCCGCGCAGCTGGTAGCCGATGCCGGCCGAGGCCAGGGCCTGCTCGTATGCCTCGGACTGCCCGTTGGTGCGGAACAGCACGGCAATCTGGCTCGCCGGGGTGCCGGCGTCGAGCAGCGCGCGGACCTTGACGGCCACGGTGGCGGCCTCCGCCTCGTCGTCCGAACATTCGGTGAATTGGGGCACCGGACCCGCCGGGCGCTGCGCCACGAGCTGCAAGGGAGTGGCCCAGGCCGCGTCCGCCACCTGGCCGCCGCTGCGTCTGCCGGCAAGCAGGTCGTTGGCCAGCTTCACCACCTGCGGCGTGGAACGGTAGTCGCGGATCAGCTTGACCACATTGGCGCCCGGGTACATCGCTTTGAAACCCAGCAGGTGCTTCGGGGAGGCGCCGGTGAACGAGTAGATGGTCTGGCTGGCGTCGCCCACGACACACAGCTCGTCGCGGCCGCCGAGCCACAGCTCCAGCAGCCGCTGCTGGAGCGGCGAAACGTCCTGATACTCGTCCACGACGAAATGCCGGTACTGCTCCCGGACCGTGGCGGCAACCTTCGGGTCCTCCTGCAGGATGCCCACCGTAATCAGCAGGACATCCTCGAAGTCGATCACGTTGCGGTCGGTCTTGACGTCCTCGTAGGACTGGAAGACCCGGGCCACCGCCGTGAGGTCGAAGCCGCCCGGGTTCCCGCGCCCTTGCGCGTTTTCGAGGTAATTCGCCGGGGTCAGCATCGACACCTTGGCCCACTCGATTTCGGAGGCCAGGTCCCGGATCGAGGCGCGGTCTGTACTGAGCCGGAGCCGGCGCGCGGCCTCGGCGATCATCTGCGCCTTGTGGTCCAGCAGGTTCGGCAGCGCGCCGCCGACCGCCTGGGGCCAGAAGTACTGGAGCTGGCGGAGCGCCGCGGCGTGGAAGGTTCGGGCCTGGACGTTTCCGACGCCGAGGTCCCTGAGCCTGCTGCGCATTTCGGCCGCTGCGCGGGCGGTGAACGTGACGGCCAGGAGCCGCTGCGGGCTGTAGACGCCCGAGTGGACGCCGTACGCGATCCGGTGGGTGATGGCGCGGGTCTTGCCGGTACCGGCGCCCGCCAGCACGCACATCGGGCCGTTCAGCGTGCTGGCAACCTCACGCTGTTCGGCGTCGAGGCCGCCGAGGATGCGCTCCTCAAGGGAGCTGTCCGGCTCGGGGGACACCCGTTCGGCCCCGCCGCCCCGGGTTTCGGCGTCGGGCAGGAGCCCGGGAAAGGTACTGGTGTTCACGTTCTCTGTTGTCACTTCATGTGCTTAATCACTTGGTGTTTTCGATGGGCGGGCGCAGCGTACGCCCGCGGCGGCTGGGGCTTTCATCCGTGCGTCATCCGACGTCCGCACGGTCTTTGATGATGCCGCCATACCAGTGCTCGATCAGGGCCCGGGCAATGGACAGCCGGCTGGAGATCACGATTTCGCCGGCAAGAACCGCATCCTGGAGTTCACTCCTGCTGAACCACCGCGCCCTGGTCACCTCGACGCCGTCGGGAGTGGCCGTCGTGTCCTCGGTCGTCGCCGTGAACCCGAGCATCAGCGAAGCCGGGAAAGGCCACGACTGGGAGCCGAGGTACTGGGAGGCGGTGACGCGGACTCCGACTTCCTCGCCGATTTCCCGGACCACGGCCTGCTCCAGGGACTCCCCGGGCTCAACGAACCCGGCGAGCGTGGAGTAGTTGGTGGCGTCCAGGGGGCCACCGCCACCGAGCAGAATCCGGTCGTCGGGGCCGATGACGGTGACGATGATGGCCGGGTCCGTGCGCGGAAAGTGCTCGGAGCCGTCGGCGGGGCAGCGGCGGACCCAGCCGCCGGCTTCCGGCTGCGTGGCGGTTCCGCAGCGCGGGCAGTGGGTGTGGCTGGCATGCCAGTTGGCGATGGCGCTGGCCTCGATGAAAAGGGCGGTTTCCGTCGGGTTCAGGCGGGCGGCGACGTCCCGGAAACCCGCCCACTGTGCCCCGGCGGGGATACCCGCGATGTGCGGCTCGAATTCCTCTGCCTTGACCTCGAACTGCCGCGGCAGGAGGAAGAGGACCAGCTCGGTGCCGGTCTCAAGGTCGGACCCCGGCAACGCCGTGCCAAGGTAGACCAGCTGGTCCGGGGCGTAGTCAGTGTCCCGGAGGTGGTCGGCCAGTTCTGCGGCGTCCAGCAGGACGAGGCCGCCGCCGTCGATGAGGGCCTGCCGTCCGGAAAGCACCACGGCCCGCGCCCTTCCGGAGGAGACAAGGTTTTCCAGCATGCCCGGCTGGACCCTGGCGGCCGATCCCCGGTCGATGAGGGCAGGGCGCACCGGGAGAACCGTGTTCCGCAGGTGGTTGGCGAGCAGGCCCCGTCCCGGAGCGGTGGGCGTGCCCGACGGTGGTTCGCTTCCGGGCGGCGGCGACGCAGCAGACGGTGACGCAGCCGACGGTGATGCCGCCGATGATGATGCAGCTGATGATGCGTGTGACTCCCCGAGACTCATGTATCCACCGTACTGACTCCCACTGACAATTGACATTTTCCGGGGGTGTTTGCGGGCGCCGTCACGCGACGGGGTGACGGCGGGCACGGGAGAGGCCGGGCGTCGGGCCTCCGACGCTATTTATGCCCGATCTGGAGACTCGCCGCGCTGCATCGCAATCTTGGGCGCTGCTCAATCTACCTTGGAAGCGTGAGAAGAAGACCAATCGAACTGGCAGCTGTGGCAACCGCGGCAGTCCCTGGACTGACCCCGACCGCAGTGAGCTCCGCGCCTGACGATCCGGCGGACTTCGATTCGGCGCTCCTCCTGGACTCTGAAGGCAAGCGCTGGCGTGTCCGCTCCCCCCGGCATGCCGAGGCCAGCGCCCGGCTGGAAACGGAATTCATGGTGCTGCGGGCCTTCGCCCCCGCTATCCGGGCGGAGCTCCCTTTCCTGATGCCTACCGTTGCCGGCACCGTCCGGCAGGGCGCGCTCAGCACGTTTGTGTACTCGCACCTTGGCGGTTCCACCCGCTCTGTCGAGGAACTCAGCGCGGGATCCGCGGCACTGGCCAGGGAAATCGGGGCGGCCATGGCCGCCATCCACGACCTGCCGCACTCCCTCGTCAGCAACGCCGACCTGCCGAGCTACACGCCGAACGAGTTCCGCCAGCGGCGCCTCAACGAACTGGACCAGGCGGCGACCACCGGCAAGATCCCGCCGCTGCTGCTGCGACGGTGGGAACACGCGCTGGAGGATGTGTCGCTGTGGCGGTTCAACCCGTGCGTCGTGCATGGCGATCTGCACGAGGACAACCTGTTGGTGGACGGCGAGCGGGTGGCAGCGGTAACCGGCTGGACGGACCTGCGGATCGGTGACCCCGCAGATGATATGGCCTGGCTCGTCGCCTCGAATGAGCAGGACTTCGTGGATGCCGTCCTGGAGCACTACACCTCCAGCCGCCGGGACTCCCCCGACGCCCATCTGCTCCGCCGCGCGGCCCTGTCCGCCGAGTTCGCCCTGGCGCAGTATCTGGTCAAGGGTCTCGCCGCCGGGGACGAGGACATGATCGGTGAGGCCGAATCAATGCTGACGGCGCTGGCCGAGGACGTGGCGGAGCACGGGGGCCAGCCGATCAGCGTGGAGCCGCTGCCCCAGCCGGCGGCCCCGCCCGCCGTGCCCCAGCCCGCGGCAACGCCCGCCGGTGCCCGCCCGGCCCCGGCCCCGGCCCCGGCCCCGCTCGCCCCGGCGAAGCCTCCGGCAGTGGAGATCATTCCTGTTCCGGCCGTGAGCAAAGTGACGCTGCTCGCGCCGGAACCGGTGTCCGGCGCGCCCGCAGTTCCGCCGCGCACAGCGGTGCCAGCGGTTAAAGTGACCCCGATCCCCGTGGACGAGATCCGCCGCGAGGACGACAGTGCTGAAAACTCCGATGACGCAGCCGGGACCGACAGAACTCCCACCGGTGCTAGGTCGTCGCACGGTTCAACGGCACTCCCGCGAACCCCAGAAGGCACCCCTGGCGGGGCGGACCCTGAGGCAATAGACGCCGCTGACGGGGCCGGCCCTGGAACCGCAGAACGTGCGGCTGGCGAAGCCGACCCTGAAACCTCGGCAGGCGGGACTGGTGAGGCCGAGGGCACTCCCCCGCCCATGGCTGCCGGCGACGACGCCACACCCGGCGGCGATGCCCCACCAGCCGAGGACACCTCACCAGCCGAAGACACCCCGCCAGCCGTAGACACCTCGACGCAGTCGAACTCGGTGGTTGCTGGCCCGACCGTCGAAGACCTTTCCACCACGGCGCTGCCGGTGGTCGACGCCAAGTCGCGCTAGCCGGGTCGGTGGCCGCGCTGTCCGGGCTCAACCCGGCAGGCCGTACTGACTCGGCAGGTTGGGGGCCTAGGCGATGTCTGTCGTGGAGCCGGTGCCCGGCGCCCGCCCACCCTTGCCCAGGGCCGCCGCGACGATTTCCTCGAGCCGTTCTGCCGATCCAAGGTCGTGCGGGCGGACCACCTGGTTGTCCGCGACATAGTAGAACGCCGCCCTGACGTCCTCGAGCGGAACGCCCTTGAGCCGGGACCAAGCCAGCCGGTAAACCGCGAGTTGAACGGCCTTGACTTTCAGTTGCCGGGCTGACGGCCGACGGCCCGTTTTCCAGTCCACCAGGTCCCACCCGCCGTCGGCATCCTTGAAAACGGCGTCGATCCGGCCGCGGACCACCACGTCTCCGATGCGCGTTTCCACCGGCACCTCGACGTAGGCGGGCGCACGATTCGCCCACTCCGACTGGCGGAACGTCTCCACCATCGCGTCCAGCCCGTAGGCCTCATCGATATGGTCATCCGAGCCGGCGGCCTCCCCGAGGTCCAGCATCCCGGCCGCGCCGAAATATTCCTCCACCCACGCGTGGAAGGCGGTGCCCTGGCGTGCGGACATCCCCGGCTCGCGGGGAACCGGCCGGCGGAGCCGGGCCACCACAGAACCGGCGTCGTCCTCGAGGTCCACAAGGGTGGACGCGGAAATATGGCCTGGCAGGTGGACTTCGTGCACGACGCTGCGCCGGGAGCGTCGCTCCAGCAGGGTCGCGGCCTCCTGGGCCCAGCCAACCGCCGGTCCCCGAAGGAGCCGCCGCTGCCCGGCGCTCCCGGGTTCCTCCTGCGGCCCGCGCGGATCCGCGTCCACGTCCAGGGCACTGAGCGGTGAATCGGCCGCAAGGGACCCGAGTACCCGCTCCGCGGCTGCTTCCATGGCCGCCCGTCGTCCGGCGACGAGCCGGAGCCGGGACCCGGTCCGCGGGTCCACGGGGCCCTCGAGAGGATCGTAGGGCCAGAGCGCCAGCTCCAGCTCCGACGTCAGGGGGCTCTTCTCCGGCAGTGAATCCTCGCTGACGGACCGGGGATGGATCTCTGCCTGCCCGTTGCGGGCAAGCACCTGCAGCTCCGCCAGGAAGGGAGACATTTCCGCCATGCCGGCCCGGGAGCCCACCCAGGCTGCGCTGGAAACCCAGAGGACGTGCTTTGCGCGGGTGTAGGCAACGTAGGCGAGGCGCCGTTCCTCGGCCTCACCGTGCACCTGGACAGCGGATTTGAACTCCTTCTCCGCGTCCAGCCAGCCTTTCTGGTCCGGCTGGTCCAGGTCCCACTGCGGCAGGTCCGCCCGGTCCCCGCGCAGCGGCCAGGGCAGGGCCGCGCTGCCGCTGCTCCAACGCGAGTCACGGCTGCTGGGAAACGCGCCGGCATTCAGCCCCGGGACGAACACAACATCCCATTCCAGGCCCTTGGAGGCGTGGACCGTCAGCAGCTGCACGGCCTCGTGGTTCACCTCGGGTGCGGCGGCGTCCAGCCCGTTTTCCTCTGCGGCAGCCGCCTCCAGCCAAGCGAGGAAGGCCAGCACATCGACACGGTGGGACGTGAACAGGAATCCCGCCGCCGCGTCCTGGAAGGCGTCCAGGTTCCGCCGTGCCTGGTGGATGCTGATCCCCGGGCGCGCGGCAACTTCAATATCGAGGAGCATCGCGCGCTCCACCTCACCGAGCAACGTGGTGAGGTCGTCGCCCATAAACCCGCGCAGCTGCCGGAGTTCCGCAGAGAGCCGCTGGAGCCGGTCCAGTGCCTCGGCGCTGAGCGCGCGGCCGTGCCGGGATACCCAGCCTTCGCGCGGCAGCCAGTCCAGTGCTTCGACGAGGCTGGCGGCATCTGTGAGGTCGCCCTCGATCACCGTCCCGTCCGCGCCGGCGTCCGTGTCGGCGTCGTCCGCTTCGGAGCTACCCGGGCGCCCCCGCCGCCGGGCCAGGAAGCTCGACCAGTCGTGGAACGCCATCAGGTCTGCCGGACCGATCCGCCAGCGCGCCCCGGCCAGCAGGCGCATCAGTGAATCCGACCGCCCCGGATCGGCCAGGACCCGCAGGGTGGAGACCAGATCCACGATCTCGGGAGTGTCCAGCAGCCCGCCGAGGCCGACGATTTCGTACGGGATGCCCCGCTGCTCGAATTCGCGGCGGATGCACTCCATTTGCGCACGACGCCGGCACAGTACCGCCATCGCGGGCGGCTCGGGGCGCGCTGCGGCCGGCGCCTCGAAGTCCGTCACCCGGAACTTCAACACGTCGCCGGCGATGGCAGCGGCCTCGTCCTCGTCCGTAGCGAAGCGGCCCATCACTACCCTGCCCTGGACCGCGGCGGGGCTGGGCTGCAGCGGCGGCACCTCTACGGTCCCGGCTGTGTCCCGGGCACCTGCGGCACCGGCCTGGGAGGCTGCCTTGCTGAGCGGCCCGGAAATGACATTGGCGGCGGCGAGGATGTTCCGGCCGTTGCGCCAGGCGGTGGTGAGGTACGAGGTCGGTGCCACGGCGAAGCGGGGGGCGCGGGCGCCCCCTTCGGCCACGCCGTCGTCGCCTTTGGTGGCCGGGCCGGCGGCGTCGAGCCGGAGCGGGAATTCACGGACGAAGTGGAAGAGCTGCCCTGCGGAGGCTCCGCGGAAGCCGTAGATCGACTGGTTCGGGTCGCCCACGGCGGTCACGGCATGGCCGTCGCCGAACAACCGGGAGAAGAGCACGAGCTGGGCGTGCGAGGTGTCCTGGAATTCATCGAGCAGCACCACCTTGTAGCGGCCGCGCTCGGTGGCCGCGGCGACCGGGATTTCGTTGGCCACCCGTGCCGCGAGGGCCACGAGGTCCCCGAAGTCCAGGGCGCCCCGGGCACGCTTGGCGTCGGTGTAGCGCCCCACCATGTCGGCGACGCTGGCCCGTGTGCGGAGCAGGGCGCTGAGCTCGCCCGCGGCCTGGCTCGGATTCTTCTTGGCGCTCGCTACGTACGGGAGTGCCTCAAACTCCGCCACCCGCTCAAGCACCCAGCCCCGTACCGCGGCGGGGTCCTGCAGGTGCTCCGCGCATTCCCCGGCCAGCTGGATGACCGCCTTGACCAAGGTGGACTTGGCGGCGCGGAAATGCTCGTAGTCACCGTCAAAAGCCTCCACGACCTCGCTGGCGAGCTGGAAGGACTGGGCACCCCCGAGCAGCACAACATCACGTTCGACGCCGAGCCGCAGCCCGTAGTCGGATACGATGCCGCTCGCGTACGAGTGGTAGGTGGAGACCTTCGGCTCGAGGGCATCGGTGCTGAGCAGCCCCGCAGGAAAGACCTCATTGCCGGGGTCCGCAGTTGCAATCCGCTGCAGCGCGGCCAGCTTGGCACGGATGCGGGTGGCAAGCTCACCGGCGGCTTTGCGGGTAAAGGTCACGCCGAGCACTTCCTCCGGCCGGACCCATCCGTTGGCGACAAGCCACACGACCCGGTCCGCCATGGTGGCGGTCTTTCCGGAGCCGGCACCGGCGATGACCAGCCGGGGTGACAAGGGGGACGAAATGATCAGGGACTGTTCCGGAGTGGGGCTGTTTTTTTCCCCCAGCATCCCGGACAGCTCCTCCGGGCTGAACCTGGGAACGGGAAGGGCGGCCCCAAGCGCCGCCGGCCGCACAAGCGGCGTTGTGTCGGTGGTCATTCGGTAACCTGCTTTCCGCGCGCGCATAGCGGGCAGACCTCGGGCAGCCGGCAGCCGTGGCCCCCGTGCCCGCCCTTGGAAGGATCATGGCGCGCCTCGAACGTACTGCCGGACATTACGCGCGCGGCCTCGCCCACCATGTCCAGCGCCCAGTTCTCCGCCGGGTCCAGTGCGGCCTGGGCCTGGATGCCGGGGCTCTTGGTGGCGGTGCCGAGCTGGGCCAGGACGGCACCGCCCGGAAGAGGCGGCGGGCCGTCGTCGGCGCCGGCGAATCCTCCTGCCAGCGCGGCGGCCTGGTAGGCGCCGAGTTGCGGGTGCCGCTCCAGGTCGGCCTTGCCGGGCTGGCGTTTGCCGGTCTTGAGGTCCACGACCACCAGGCGGCCTTCGGCATCGATTTCCAGCCGGTCGACCTGCCCGCGCAGCACGGCCGGGCGGCCCGGCCCGGGTTCGCTGTCCGCGCTACCCGGCAGGGACGAGGGGGCGACGTCCGGCAGCTTCACCTCGAAATCCTGCTCGACGCCCACGAGGGTGCGGCCCTCGGCGCGCATGAGCAGCACGTACTGGGCCAGCTTCCGGACCATGGCTTCGGCGCGCTGGAAGTCGAGCTTGCCTTCCCAGTTGTCCTTCATCCCGAGCGCGGGCCAGCGGCGCACGAGTTCGGCCACGTATTCTGTCCCCGAGGCGTCCGGCAGGTCCTGGGCGATGGCGTGGACAAGGGTGCCGAGGCTGCGGGCAAAGTCGGTAGCCGCCTCGCCGCCGGCCGCCTGGACGAACCAGTCCAGGGGGGACTTCTGCACCGTTTCAACCTTCGACGGCGAGACATACACAGTGCCCCCGGCCGGGACCACGGGCGCATCGGAGGACAACGGCGCAAGACCCCACCAGCTGCGGGGATGCGCCCCGGGTACAGGGGGTTCGGCGAATGCGAGGGCGCCCAGAACGGCGGCGGCCTCGGCTGCCTCCAAGACGTCCAGCTGCGCATGCTGGCGCAGCTCCGCCACGAGGGCGCGGAGGGTCAGCGGCCGCTCCACCGGGGTGAAGCCCCGCCGGTCCTGGTCCGGGTGCAGCGGCGCCACGTAGTCCAGGAACGAGGAAGGCTGTTCGTCTTCGGAGGACACCGCGGTACAGATCAGCACCTGCCGGGCCCGCGAGACAGCGGTGGAGAAGCTCCGGAGTTCGTCGTAGCGAATTTCCCGCAGGCGGCTGAGCGGGTCCAGCTGCAGGGCGTAGTCCACTCCGTGTTCGACGGCGTCCGCGAACAGGGTGCTGCCCAGCAGTTCTCCGCGGAGCCTGGTGTTTGGCCAGACACCTTCCTGGAGACCCGGGACAATCACAACCGGCCATTCCCGTCCGGCCGCGCTGGCGGGGGTCATGAGTTCCACGGCGTCCTCCAGCTGCGCCCGCGCAGCAAGGGTGTCCATGGGCAGCTCCTGGCTCAGCAGGTATTCGAGGAATTGTTCGGGACCGGACCCGGGAAGCTGGTCCACGTAGCGCTCGGCGGTGTGGAACAAGGCCATCATGGCATCGAGGTCGCGGTCGGCGCGGGCTCCGGCCGCTCCCCCTGCCAGCGCTGCCTCGGTCCACCGGGCCGCGAGCCCGGTGGAGTTCCAGAGGGCCCACAGCACCGTTTCGGCGTTGCCCCCGGGAGCCTGGGCGGCCTCCCTGCCGGCGAGAATCATCCGGGCAATCCGCCGGGCGGAGTGCCCTTCGATGCCGAGCGTG
The DNA here is from genome assembly GCF_030816935.1 of Arthrobacter sp. B3I9. Classification (NCBI taxonomy): domain Bacteria; kingdom Bacillati; phylum Actinomycetota; class Actinomycetes; order Micrococcales; family Micrococcaceae; genus Arthrobacter; species Arthrobacter sp. B3I9. Next base: position 1,498,612 of record NZ_JAUSYO010000001.1, on the reverse strand, counting down.
GCCAGGGCCCCGGGTTCGAGCAGGGCCTCGACGAGGAGCGCGTCGCTGCTGCGGCCGCCGCCGCCGAGGATCTCCTCGCGGCGGAGCGACTGGCGGAGCCGGCGCAGCTCGATCGCTGTGGCACCGCCGATCCGCGACGTCAGGAGCGCCACGGCGGCCTCCGGGGTCAGCACGGCCGGGTCCAGCACGACGGCGTACGCATCGAGCAGCGGCCGGACGGCGACCTCGTCCCGGACGGCGGATTCCGCCACCGGAATCCGGACCGGGATGCCCTGGCCGGAGAGGTAACGCTGCAGTTGTCCGAGCTGGCCGCCGTTGCGGACAATCACGCCGATCTCCCCCAGTTCCCGGCCGTCGTTCAGCTGCGCCTCCAGGATCCGCTGTGCCACGTAGCGCAATTCGTGCACCGGAGACGGCAGCAGGTGCGCTTCGACCCGGCCGGCGCCAGCTCCTGCGGATAAGTCGCCGCCGGGCTGCTCGAGCCGGCGGGCAGACTGGCCGCCGGCCCGGCGCGAGATGCGCCCGGCCACGGAAAGCCACGCCTCGGCAACGGCGGGGGCGTGGCGGTGCGCCGTCGATAGCGGGCGTTCGAGGACGGTCCCGCCGGCGGGCACGAGCAGCTGCGGCAGCTCGGCCACGAGGTCCGGGCGGGCGCCGCGGAAGCCCTGCACCACCGTGTCCGGTGAGAAGGTGATGAGCGAATCCTTGCCGGCAGCTATGTCCGCGAGCAGTTCGAATATGGCGGGGTTCGCTTCCTGGATATCGTCCACCAGCACCAGCTGCAGCCTGTCGCGCTCAGCGGCCAGGAAGTCCGGGGCATCCTGGAAGATCTGGCGGGCAGCGGTGATAATCCCAGCCGGGTCGAAGGCCTCCGGCATCCTCAGGTCCAGGACATCACGGTACTCCGAATACACTGCCGCTGCGGCCACCCAGTCGGGCCGGTCACAGCGCGCGGCCAGTACCACCAGGTCCTCGGCCGTACGCCCGGATTCGATGATCCGGTCAAAGAGCTGGCGGACCTCCTGCCGGAAGCCGCGCGTCTGCAGGGCAGCGCCTAGATCTCCCGGCCAGGGCAGCTCGAGCCCGGGCAGCGCATGCCCTTCGAGGAGCTCCTTGATGATCAGATCCTGCTCCGGGCCGGAGAGCAGCTTCGGCGGACGCGGCAGCGGCAGGATGCCCTCGGCTTTGGCCCGCCGGATCAGGTCGAAGGCATAGGACGCCCAGGTGCGCGCCGGCGTCGTACTCAGGCTGCGGTCCAGCCGCGCGGTGAACTGGTCCCGCAGTGTGTCGGCCGCGAGCCGTCCCGGTGCCAGGATCAGCATCCGTTCCGGATCCAGGCCGTCGCGCAGGGCGCGGTGCACGGCTGCCTCCACCAGGACCGTCGACTTTCCCGTTCCGGGGGCGCCGGGGATGAGGACAGGTCCCGAACCATGCGGGACTTCAACCGCGGCGCGCTGGTCTTTCGAGAGCAACGGAACGACGGTGTGCTGTTTGCGGGGCGGAAGCAGGCGGAGAGAGGGGTTCTGGCTGGAGGTGCTCACACGGTCATTTCATCATCGGGCGCCGACAATTTATGCAGGGCGCGTTCAAGCCGCTCGGCGATCGCGTCAATCCGGTCGAAGTCACCGTCGGAGGGCGCCCACCGGGCCGCCATCAGGTCGACCCGCCAGCGTCCCTTACCCGTGCTGAAGAACTCCGCGTAGCTTCCCAGCAGCGGGGTGCCCTCCATCAGGTACAGTCCCAGGGCCTCGCGCTCGTGGCCAGCCGGGGCCTCCCCGCTCGCTTTCAGGACGCGCCACCAGGGAACAGAGCCGCCGTGGTGGCTCAAAACAGACCCCACCTGCCGGGGACCGCCGGAACCCAGGAGTTCGGCGATGTCGCCGTAGGCCACCGCTGCCCCCGCGGGGATCGATGCCACAAGTTCCAGCACCGCCTCCACGTACTCCATCCGCATGGCTCAAGCCTAGCCGGGCGAGCCCCGCCTCTGCTCGCCGTCCGGCCCGCCCCGCAGGTGAACCGCCGGCGAACCGGCCGCCGCCCCGCCCGGGAACGGGCCCGTGCGGCGCCCTTGCAAACGGCACTGCGCCACGGCGGCGTGGGTGACGCAGTACTGTCGGTGGCAGCAGGTAGCTTTGACGCATGAGCACTTGGAACACCCTCCCCCGCGCAGCCTTCGACCTCGAAACCACCGGCCGGAACTCGCGCTCCGCCAGGATCGTCACAGCGTCGGTCACCGTGGTGGATCTGGCCGGCGGGATCATCCAGGAGCATGAGTGGCTCGCCGATCCTGGCGTGGAAATTCCTACCGAGGCCAGTGACATCCACGGCGTCACCACCGAAAAGGCGTGCCGCGAGGGCAGGCCCGCCGCTGAAGTGACGCGGGAAGTGGCGGCGGTGCTCCAGGAGCTGTTTGACACCGGCGTCCCGGTGATTGCTTTCAACGCCAGCTATGACTTCACTGTGCTCGCGGCCGAATCGGCCCGGTACGGGGTGCCGCAGCTCAGCCGTTTCCCGGTGCTGGACCCCTACGTCATGAACAAGCAGGTGGACCGCTACCGCAAGGGCAAGCGCACCCTGACGGCCCTGTGCGAGGAGTACGGCGTCAACCTGGACAACGCGCACACCTCGGCGGCCGACGCGCTCGCCACCCTCCGCGTGCTCGATGCCATGGCGGGAAAGTTCCCGAAGCTCATGATGCCGGCAGGCAATCTGCACCAGTTGCAGGTCGATTGGGCCTCGTCCCAGGCCACCGATTTCCAGACGTATCTCCGCAAGACCAAGCCGGCCGCGGTGATCGAGGGCAACTGGCCGGTACTGCCGCCGGAAGACGCCAGCCGCGGCGAGTTCTGACACAAAGCGGTCCACCCGGCGGGACCCTAAGCTAGTCCTCTGCCGCGCTCAACTCCAGCGATTGCGACGGAGCTCACACCGCCATGGTGTCGCGCACACGCGGGCCCTCCTCGCCGATGATTCCGTTGCGGCCTGCCGTCATCACCCGGATGACCACTGATCAGCCCTGATGGTGAAGATCCTTCGCCCCAGAGGCGCTGCGGCTCCGCATAATTCCGATTGAATCCGAGCCCGCCCGGGGTGACACAATTATCTTTCGCGGACTGTGCGCTCCACCCGGCGCCGACGCCAGCAGCCGAGGGCCCCATGAGCTTGCCGCGACCCACTAAACCTCAGACGAAAGTGATTGAGTGATGAAAAGCAAAGCCTTGAAGTGGCTGACAACCGTACCCGTGGCGATCGCCATGGCGGCATCCCTCGCAGCATGCGGCGGCGGCTCGGCACAACCCTCCGCGTCAGCCACCGACGCCCTTCAGGGCAGCGACCAGACCTCGTTGGACAAGTACACGACGGCCGACGTTACGCCGCTGGACAAAATCGACAAGACCAAGCTCGGCCTGGCAACCGAAGGCACGCTGCGTGTCGGAACGCTCTCGGACGCACCGCCGAACATCTTCATCGACCCCTCCGGCAAGTTCACCGGTTACGACAACGAACTCCTGCGTGCGATCGGCGACAAGCTCGGCCTCAAGGTCGAGTTCGCCTCCACTGACTTCTCCGCGCTCCTCTCGCAGGTCAAGAACAAGCAGTTCGACGTCGGATCCTCCTCGATCTCCACCACGGACAAGCGTCGCGAGACCGTCGGCTTCACCAACGGGTACGATTTCGGCTACATGGCCGTAGTGACCAAGAGCACCGCCGCAGTCAAGGGCTTTGCCGACCTGAAGTCCGGCGTGCGCATCGGCGTGGTCCAGGGCACCGTCCAGGATGACTATGTCACCAACACCCTGAAGCTGGAGCCGGTCCGGTTCCCGGACTACAACACGGTTTACGCCAACGTGAAAAACGGCCAGGTGGACGCCTGGGTGGCCCCGTCGCAGCAGGCCACGGGCCAGGTCAAGGAAGGCGACAACACCAAGATCGCCGAAAAGATCGTGAACACCCAGAACTTCACCGCCTACGCCGTGAACAAGGACAACCAGGCACTGATGGACGCCCTCAACTCCGGCCTTGACGCCGTCATCGCCGACGGCACGTGGACCAAGCTCACGGCCCAGTGGTACACCGACCGCCCGACGGCGGCGGAGCAGACCCCGCAGGGCTGGAAGCCGGGCAGCAAGGCCGTCCAGATCCCCGCGAAGTAGCCCGGGTTCTCCATGGATCTCCTGGAAATCCTCAAGCAACTCGGCGATACCTTCCTGAACTGGAAGGCGATGGGCGAAGTCATCCCGATGATGTTCGCCGTCGGCCTGCCGAACACGCTCGTCTTGGCCGTCACCTCAGGCATCATCGGAACGCTGCTCGGCATGGTGCTTGCCCTCATGGGGATCTCCAGGAATCCGGCCGTGCGGTGGATCGCGCGCGTCTACACCGACGTCCTCCGTGGACTGCCGCCGGTCTTGACCATCCTGGTGATCGGACTGGGCTTCGGCCCGGTCATCCGGCAGCTGACCGGCTCCACCAGCCCGTACCCGATGGCCATCGCAGCCTTGTCCCTGATGGCCGGCGCGTACATCGGGGAGATCTTCCGCTCCGGTATCCAGAGCGTCGATAAAGGCCAGCTCGAGGCCTCGCGCGCGCTGGGGTTCGGCTACGGCCCGTCCATGCGCCTGGTGGTGGTTCCGCAGGGTATCCGGCGGGTCCTGCCGGCGCTGGTCAACCAGTTCATCGCGCTCATCAAGGAGTCGTCGCTGGTCTTCCTGCTGGGACTCCTCGCTACGGAGCGCGAGATCTTCCAGATCGGCAAGGACGCGGCGTCCACGAGCGGCAACCTGTCACCGTATGTCGCGGCGGCAATCTTCTACCTGGCCCTGACCGTCCCGCTGACGCACTTCGTGAACTGGATTGACGGCCGCCTGCGCGCGGGCCGGCCGGAAAAGAAGGAACCTGACGAAGCGGCCGCCAAGGTCGGAAAGGGAGCCCAGGTATGAGTGAATTTGTGTCAGGAACGCTGACCGCACGAAACATCCATTTGTCCTTCGGGTCCAACCACGTCCTGCGCGGAATCGATCTGCACGTCGAGAAGGGCACCACGGCGTCCGTGATCGGCCCCTCCGGCTCGGGCAAGTCCACGCTCCTGCGGGTCATGAACCGGCTGATCGAGCCCGACCAGGGCGACATCCTGCTGGACGGCAGGTCCGTACTCAAGGACAACCCCGACGAGCTGCGCAGGCGGATCGGCATGGTCTTCCAGCAGTTCAACCTGTTCCCGCACAAGACGGTGGCAGAAAACATCTCCCTGGCGCTGCGCAAGCTGCGCGGCATGTCAAAGGAGCAGGCCCGGGACGAGGCACTCGCCCAGCTGGACCTTGTCGGCCTCAAGCACAGGGCCGACGCGCGCCCGGCGAACCTCTCCGGCGGCCAGCAGCAGCGGGTCGCGATCGCACGCGCCCTGGCCATGAAGCCGGAGGTGATGTTCTTCGATGAGGCAACGTCGGCCCTTGACCCGGAGCTCGTCAAGGGCGTCCTGGCCCTGATGGCGGACCTGGCCAGCACCGGCATGACCATGGTGGTGGTGACCCACGAGATGGGCTTCTCCCGCAATGTCTCGGACACCGTGACGTTCATGGACGGCGGCGTCGTCGTCGAGTCCGGTCCGCCGGAACAGATGTTCACGGACCCGCGGACCGAACGGCTGCAGGGGTTCCTCTCGGACGTTCTCTAGTCCGGCTGCATCGCGCGCGTTAACAACTGATGGCACCCGCCGCGGCGGGTGCCATCAGGCGTTTAAGGACGCCGCGCCCGGCGCCGGGCAGCTACGGTGTTGCGGCGGCCGCCGCCTTGGCCGCCGCGGGCAGGGCGTCGAAGATCCGGTTCATCGCGGCGTCGTCGTGTGCCGCGGAGAGGAACCAGGCCTCGAAGACCGACGGCGGAAGGTAGACGCCGGAGTCCAGCATGGAATGGAAGAACGGCGCGTACCGGAAGGCTTCCTGGCCCAAGGCATCGGCGTAGTTGTGGACGCCGCGGGCAGCCGTGCCGAAGGCCACCGAGAACAGGCTGCCGGCACGCTGGATGGAGTGGTCCACGCCGGCCTGGTCGAGGGCGGAGGACAGGGCCGTGGAAAGTTCCAGGGACCGGGCGTCAACGAAGGAGTAGACCTCCGGGGTGGCGTTCGTCAGCGTGGCGACGCCGGCGGCCATGGCCACCGGGTTCCCGGAGAGGGTACCGGCCTGGTAGACCGGGCCCACCGGGGCGAGGTAGTCCATCACGTCGGCGCGTCCGCCGAGGGCCGCCGTGGGCATGCCTCCGCCGATGACCTTGCCGAAGGTCAGCAGGTCCGGCGTCCAGGGCTGGTCGGCCCCTGCCGCTCCCCCGGTGAGGCCCCAGTAGCCGGAGTAGCCGGTGCGGAAACCGGTCAGGACCTCATCGAGGATCAGCAGCGCCCCGTGTTCGCGGGTGATCCTCGAGAGGCCGGCGTTGAAGCCGTCTCCGGGGGTCACGACGCCCATGTTGGCGGGCGCTGCCTCGGTGATCACGGCGGCAATATTCGGACCGTGCGCGGCAAAGGCTGCTTCGACGGCGTCGAGGTCGTTGTACGGCAGCACGAGCGTCTCGGCAGCGGTTGCGGCGGTGACGCCGGCCGAGCCGGGAAGCGCCAGCGTGGCGACGCCGGAACCCGCCGAGGCGAGGAGGCCGTCGAGGTGGCCGTGATAGCAGCCGGCAAACTTAATGATGAGGTCCCGGCCCGTGAAGCCGCGGGCCAGCCGGACGGCGGTCATGGTCGCCTCGGTGCCGGTGGAGACCATGCGGACCCGTTCCGCGGCCGGGACGCGCTCCCGGACGATCGCCGCGAGGTTGGCCTCGTCCGGCGTCGAGGCGCCGAAGGACAGGCCGCGGTCGACGGCGGCGTGCACGGCGGCGAGGACCGCCGGGTGCGCGTGCCCCAGCAGCGCCGGTCCCCAGGAGCAGACCAGGTCGACGTACTCGGCGCCGTCCGCGTCGGTCAGGTAGGGTCCCTTGGCGGAGACCATGAACCGCGGGGTCCCGCCCACGGAGCCGAAGGCGCGGACGGGCGAGTTGACGCCTCCGGGCATCAGCCGGCGGGCGCGGTCAAAGAGTTCCTCGTTGCGAGGGCTGCTGGAAGTCATGGGTCCTATTCTTTCAGGCTTGCGTGTGGCTGCTGTTCCGTGCCTGCGGTGGCTCCCGCCAGCTGGTCCGCGACGCGCGGCGCCACTTCGGCGCCGAAAAGTTCGATGGAGCGCATCATGGCGGCATGCGGGAGCGTGCCGTTGCTGTATTTCAGGTCGAACCGGTCCACCCCGAGATTCTTCTTGAGCAGCACGATCTTCGCCGCGACCGTCTCGGGCGAGCCGACGTACAGGGCGCCCTCCGGTGTGCACATCGCGTCGAACTCGCCCCGGTTGCCCGGGCCCCAGCCGCGCTCGGATCCGATCCGGTTCCGCTGCGCGAGCCAGTGCGGGAAGAACTCCTCCCGGGCTTCCTCGTCGGTGGCGGCAATGTGGCCGGGTGAGTGGGTGGCCACCTGCTGCATCGGGTGGCCGTACTTCGCCATCGCTTCGCGGTAGAGGTCCGCCAGCGGCGCGAAGGCCCGGGGCTGGCCGCCGATGATGGCGAAGATGATCGGGTAGCCGTACTCCGCGCAGCGCAGCACCGACTCCGGGGTCCCGCCGACGCCGATCCAGGCCGGCAGCAGGTGGTGTTCCAGTGGCGGGTAGACGCTCAGCCCGCTGATGGCGGGCCGGGTCCGGCCCTCCCAGTGCACGGGTTTCTGCGCCCGGACCTGGTCGAAGAGCGCAAGCTTTTCCTCGAACAGGACGTCGTAGTCCGCCAGGTCGAGGCCGAACAGCGGAAAGGACTCGATGAAGGAACCCCGGCCCAGCATCACCTCGGCGCGGCCGTTGGCGATCGCGTCCACGGTGGAGAAGCGCTGGAAAACGCGGATGGGGTCATCGGAGCTGAGGACCGTCACGGCCGACCCGAGCCGGATGTTCTTGGTCCGTGCCGCCGCGGCCGCCAGGAACACCTCGGGTGCGGAGACGGCGAAGTCCCGGCGGTGGTGCTCCCCCACGGCGAAGGCGTGCAGCCCGACCTCATCGGCGAGTTCGGCCTGTTCCAGGAGCTGGCGCAGCACCTGGGCGTGCGGGACGGGGTGCCCGTCCGGGAAAACACCGACGTCACCGAAGCTGTTGAGGCCCAGCAGGATGCGTCCGGGCCCTACCGGGGCTGTGGGGTGCGCCATGGATTCCGGATCCGGCACGGCGGCAGCACGCATCAGGACTCCTTCAGCCAGCCGGCGAGTTCGCAGGCCCAGTACGTCAGCACCATGTTGGCGCCGGCCCGCCGGATGCCAAGGACGGACTCGGTGATCGCCGAGCGGCGGTCGATCCAGCCGTTGGCCGCCGCGGCTTCGATCATCGAATACTCGCCCGAGATCTGGTAGGCCGCGACCGGCACGGGACTCATGGCAGCGACGTCGGCCAGGATGTCGAGGTAGCTCATGGCGGGTTTCACCATGACCATGTCCGCCCCTTCGGCCAGGTCCAGTTCCACTTCGAGGATGGCTTCGCGGCGGTTGGCGGCGTCCATCTGGTAGGTCCGGCGATCGCCCGTCAGCTGCGAGTCGACGGCTTCCCGGAACGGGCCGTAGAACGCGGAGGCGTACTTGGCGGCATAGGCGACGACGGCGGTGTTGGCGTGGCCGGCTTCCTCCAGGGCCTGCCGGATCACGGCGACCTGGCCGTCCATCATGCCGGAAGGGCCGAGGACGTGGGCGCCGGCCTCCGCCTGTGCCACCGCCATCTGCCCGTAGATCTCCAGCGTGGCGTCGTTGTCCACGTAGCCGTTGGCATCGAGGACACCGCAGTGGCCGTGGTCCGTGAATTCATCCAGGCAGACATCGCTCATGACCACGAGCTCGTCGCCGACCTCCGCCCGGACGTCCCGGATGGCCTTGTTCAGCACCCCGTCGGGGTCCAGCGAGGCGGTACCGCGGGCGTCACGCTGCGCGGGGACACCGAACAGCATGATGCCGCCGACGCCGAGCCGCACCGCCTCGGCGGCGGCGCGCTTGAGCGAATCCGTGGTGTGCTGCTGCACGCCGGGCATCGAGGCAATGGGTTTCGGCTCCGTGAGGCCTTCGCGGATGAAGGCCGGCAGGATCAGTTCACCGGCCGAGAGGCGGTACTCGGCGGTGAGCCGGCGCATGGCCGGCGTGGTCCGGAGGCGGCGGGGACGGTGGGTCGGAAAGCTCATGCAGGATCCTTTGCGGTGGGCTCCGCGGCGGGCGGATGCGGGGATGATGAGGAAGCGGACGGAAATGCGAGGGACTCCACGACGGCGGCCACCAGGCCGGACGCCGTCGGCGCGTCGGCGACGGCGGAGACAGTGAGCCCGAGCGCCTCGGCCTGCGCCGCCGTCGAACGGCCGATCGCGACGAACCGGCAGGTACCGAGCGGCCCGAGGTCTGCCTTGATGCGGCGGGCAGCGCTCGGGGAGGCGGCGACGACGGCGTGGAGGGTACCGGCGGCGATTTCGGCCCTGGCTTCGGCGGCGCTGAGCACCGCGGCGGCGGGGCCGGCGTCGGCCCCGGGGCCTGCCGTCGCCTCCGACCCGCCCGGAACCGAAGGGCCCACGGGCAGGCGGCGCCCGGGATCGGCCGGGTAATCGACGGTGTGGTACGCGGTGACGGCCTGGACAAACGCGCCGCGGGCGGCGAGGCCGCGCCGGAGCCGGGCGTCGGCGATGTCGGCCTGCGGCAGCAGCACAGTCCCTCGGCCTTCCGGCCAGATCTCCAACAGGCCGGCACCGGACTGGCGGCCGGTCGGTGCCAGGTCCACGGCGATTCCCCGGGCCTCGAGCACCCGCCGGGTGGCAGGCCCCACCGTGGCGACCTGCACGTTGCCGGGCAGCCAGCGGCACAGGTCCACACCCCGCTCGGCGGCTTTGGCTTCGAGCGCCTGGACGGCGGTGACGCTGCTGACCACGAGCCAGGTGTAGGCACCGGCGCCGAGGGCATCGAATGCAACGTCGAGGGAGTGCTGGTCGCGGGCCAGCTCGAAGTCGATCAGCGGCAACAGCAACGGTTCCGCGCCCACTTCGCGCAAGGCGGAGACGAGTTCCCCGGCCCGGTCAGGGGTGCGGGCAACGAGGACCCTGGCGCCCTCGGGCACCCGCATCCCCTGCGGCCCGGCTGCAGCCTCGCCGCCCGTGCCGTTGCGGTCGCTGTCTTGTTGCATGAACCGTTGATTCCGCGGGTTCAGGAGGCGGCCAGGTCCGCGATGTCGGCGGCTCCCCGGGCAAGCAGGACCTCCGCCAGCTCGATCCCCAGCAGCGTTGCCCCGACTTCGGTCAGCCCGTCAGTGGCCTTCTTGTCCCGAAGCGTCGCCGTGCCGTCCACGGCACAGACGACGGCTTCGAGGTGCAGCATGCTGCCCTTCCGGTAGGCGTAGGCGCCCACCGGCGCGGCGCAGCCGGCCTCCAGCCGGGCCAGCAGTGCACGTTCCGCCGTGACGGCGAGCCGGGTGTCCGGATCGTCGAGGGCCGCGAGGGCCTGGGCCAGCACACCCTGGGAGCCTTCGGTGGACCCGGCCTTGCGGGGGGCGTCGGCGGTGCGGCATTCGATCGCCAGCGCTCCTTGGCCGGCGGCGGGGAGCATGATGTCTGTCTCGAGATATTCGCTGACGGCGTCCAGCCGGCCGATCCGCTGCAGTCCGGCGGCGGCGAGGACGACGGCGTCGAGATCGCAGGACTTGCCGTCCACGACCGCGTCGGTGCTGTTGCCCGGCAGTCCGGGGACCCGGCCCAGCCGGGTGTCCACGTTGCCGCGGATGTCCCTGATGACCAGGTCCGGACGCGCGGCGCGCAGCTGGGCGGCGCGGCGGGGGGAGCCGGTGCCGATGGTGGCGCCGGCGGGCAGGTCCGCGAGCTTGAGGCCGTCCCGGGCGCAGAGCACGTCCCGGACGTCGACGCGTTTCGGTGTCGCCGCGAGGCTCAGCCCGAGGGCGGGACCGGTAGGAAGGTCCTTGAGCGAGTGCACGGCAACGTCGCAGGTGTCCTGCAGCAGGGCATCGCGCAAGGCGGCGACGAAGACGCCGGTGCCACCCATCTGGGACAGCGAGCCCTTGAGAACATCGCCTTCGGTCCGGATGTGGACCAGTTCCACCGCGAAACCGCCGACGGCGGCAAGCTGGTCCGCGGTCTGCTGCGTCTGCGTAAGGGCGAGCTTGCTGGCGCGGGTGCCGATCCGGACGGTCACAGGGTCCCCTGACCAACCGGGGCGGAGGTGCCGGCGGCGGACGCTGCCGGGTAGGGGTCATGGCCGGTCCCGACGGTGGTGTCGGCTCCGGCGATGGTGGGCTTCTCGCCGCGGAAGTTGGCGCAGCAGCCGGGCCGGCAGATGTCGTACCAGGGTCCGAGCGCGGTCAGGTGCGGGCGGTCGGCGATGTTGTTCGCGGCGGTCCGCTCGCAGATCAGGTCCACGATGCCGGCGACGAACTTCCGGTGCGTGCCCGGGGTGGGGACGCGGGCGGCGGCCAGCCCCAGTTTCGCGCATGTCTCCATGGCCTCGGTGTCGAGGTCCCAGACGACTTCCATGTGGTCGCTGACGAAGCCCAGCGGCACGATCACGATGCCCTTGACTCCCTGTCCGGCGAGTTCCTCGATGGCGTCGTTGATGTCCGGTTCCAGCCACGGCACGTGCGGCGCACCGGAGCGTGACTGGTAGACGAGGGACCACGGCGCGGTCTGGCCGGTCTCGGCTTCAACCCGGCGGATGACCTCGGCGCCGGAGGCCAGGTGCTGCGCGGCGTAAGCGGAGTCCTCGGCAAAGTGGCGGGGCTCCTCCTCGGAGCGTCCGGCGGCTTCGGCGTCGCGGGTGGGGATGGAGTGCGTCGCGAAGAGGATGTGGACGGGAGCGTCCGGAGTGCCGGCCGCGGCGAGGCGGGCACGGACGTCGGCGAGGCCGGCCGCGGTGCCCTCGATGAACGGCTCCACGAAGCCGGGGTGGTCGAAGTACTGGCGCACCTTGTCCACTTCGAGTTTCCCGTCGAGGCCGGTCTCGGTCAGCGCCATGCCGATGTCCTCGCGGTACTGGCGGCAGCTGGAGTAGCAGGAGTAGGCGCTCGTGGTGATCATCAGGACCTTGCGGTGCCCGGCGTCGTAGATGTCCTGGAGCGTCTGCGGGATGTACGGGTCCCAGTTCCGGTTGCCCCAGAACACCGGCAGGTCGATGCTGCGGGATGCCAGCTCGGCCTCGATGCCGGCCTTCAGCTCGCGGTTCTGCTGGTTGATCGGGCTGATGCCGCCGTTGGCGCGGTAGTGGTGCGAGACGGCTTCGAGCCGCTCGTCCGGGATGCCGCGGCCGCGGGTGACGTTGCGGAGGAACGGGAGGACATCCTCCTGGCCCTCGGGGCCGCCGAAGGAGGCGAGGAGCACGGCGTCGTAATCCTTGGGGGCCATCCGGCCGGCCTCGGTGACCGGGTTGACGGCGGTCAGCTGGGGCGCGGGAACCTGCGGATCGAGCGGGCTCATGCAAGGACCTCGGCGATTTCGGCGGCGGAGATGCGGCGGCCGGTGTAGAAGGGGATTTCTTCGCGGACGTGGTTGCGGGCCTCGGTGGAGCGCAGGTGGCGCATCAGGTCCACGAGGTCGACGAGCTCGGGGGCTTCCAGGCCGAGGATCCATTCCCAGTCGCCCAGGGCGAAGGAGGAAACCGTGTTCGAGATGACCTGGGGGAAGTCGCGGCCCAGCATGCCGTGGTCGCGGAGCATGGCGCCGCGCTCGGCGTCGGGCAGCAGGTACCACTCGTAGGAGCGGACGAAGGGGTAGACGCAGAGCCACTCCGCCGGTGCCACCCCGCGGGAGTAGGCCGGGGTGTGGTTCTTGGCGAACTCGGCCTCACGGTGGACGCCCATCGCCGACCAGGCGATCTCCGTGCCCGCGAAAAGCTCACTGCGCCGGATGTCGCGGACCGCCCGCTGCAGGTCCTCCGGCTGCGGTCCGTGCAGCCACACCATGACGTCGGCGTCCGCGCGCATGGCGGAGACGTCGTAGCTGCCGCGGTGGACCACTCCTGCTTCGGCCAGCCGGGCCGTCAGTGCCTCGAACTCCGCGACGGCATCGTCGCTGCGCGCGACGCCGGCCGAGCGCTTGAAGACCGTCCAGAGCGTGAAGAACTGCTCGGTCGCTTCTTCGCTTGCTGATTCGGTGACTGACCCGGTTTTAGTGACAGATTCGGCAGAAGTGTGGCTCATGGTTACCAGTCTGCCCCTTCCCTACTGCTAAGTCGAAACCGGCGACTTCTACAACAAGTAGAAGTGCTGGATTTCACACTGTGGACGCCGACGCCGGGTCGGAATGGAAGTCCGAACTCCTGTTCAGGGCAGGAGGGGCCGCAGCACCTTCGGCGTGTCGGCCACGATCGCGGCGAGTCCGTTGCCGGACAGCCAGCCGCCCACCACGGCCAGGGTCCCGTCCGCGGCGCAGATCTCCCGGACCTCCGCGACACGGCGTCTGTGCCCCAGCGACGCGAACGGCAGGGCGCCGGACCAGCGCACCACGTCCCAGGCGAGGACGGAGCCCTCGCGGACCGGGACCGCGAGCAGGGCCGAAGCATCCTGCAGGGCAGCCTCGAACAGGTCCGCATCGGTCCGGGGCTCCGTGTCCGGCGGCGCAGCGGACGTCCGCCCGGCGGCAGGCCGCTCCGCCCGGCCGTAGGACAGGCGGAGGACGTGGGTGCCGGGGGCGGTCTGTTCGGCGAGCCAGCCCCACTTGGCCGTGGCATGGGTCAGGGCCTTGGCCGCGATGCCGGGACTTTGCGGCGCAACGAGGACCCCGGTGCCGCGCGGGGCTGAGCCGAGCGCCGGCAGGTCCACCACGAGGGTGACCAGGCTGACGTCCGGTCCGGGAGCCGGGCGGCGGCTGGCAAGCTCCGGCAGGGCCGCGGACAGCAGATCGACGGCGGCCGGACCTTCCACCGCGACGACGAGGAGGCCAGCGTCGTAGTTAAGGTCCCCGGACCGTACCCGCCAGCCGCCGGCAGTGCGCTCGACGGCGTCCGCCCGGGTGCGGTTGAGCAGCGTCACGCCGCCTTCGCGGAGATCGGCCAGGAGCGCGGAAACGAGCGTGTGCATGCCGCCCCGCAGGCCTGCCACGGCCGAGCCCGCTTTCTTTCCGCGGGCTCCCCCGCGCTGGGCGGCGACGGCGGCGGCGAGGGAGCCGTGCTGCCGCATTCCGGCACGCAGTCCCGGGGCGACCATATCGACATCGAGCACGGCGGGATCCGCCGAATGGACACCTCCGACGACCGGCGCCACGAGGCGCTCCAGGACACGGCGCCCCATCCGGGCGCGGACCAGCGCGGACACGCTGGTGTCCGCGCCGCGGGTGCCGAGCGAGCCCGGCAGAAGGGCATCGAAGGAGGCGCGGAGCGAGCCCAGCGTGCCCAGGGAACGCCGCACTTCGGGATCCCAGGGGTTGGCCGGGATGCCGAGCACACCGGTCCGGGGCAGTTCGCGGGGCCCCTCTGGCAACTGGACCCATGCCCCTCCGGGATTCGGGGCCACGATCTCCGCGGCAAGACCCAGCTCGGCTGCGAGGTCCGCCACCGCCGACGACCGGGTGGCGAAGGACTCGGCGCCGCTGTCCAGTGTCAGGCCGCCGACGACATGGCGGCCGACGCAGCCGCCCCACTCCCCCGAAGCCTCCAGCACGGTGGTGCGGACGCCGGCGCGGACCAGCTCACGGGCGGCGAGGAGGCCGGAAATCCCGCCGCCCACCACCACGGCGGCGGGCGGGGGGCTGCCTTCAGCTGCGCCCATGGCCTTACTCCGGGGAAATCGAGTGAATCAGTTCGACGACGCGCGTCAGCACCGTCGGGTCCGTTTCCGGAGGCACCCCATGGCCCAGGTTCACCACGTGGCCCGGGGCCGACGCGCCGGCCGCAAGAACCTCCCGGACGTGGGCTTCCAGGACCTCCCACGGTGCGGACAGCAGGGCAGGGTCGATATTGCCCTGCAGCGGCACCATTCCGCCCAGGCGGCGGTTGGCCTCGTCGAGCGGCAGCCGGTAATCCACACCCACCACGTCCACTCCGACGTCGTGCATGGCCACGAGCAGTTCCGAGGTACCGGTGCCGAAGTGGACCAGCGGGGCGCCCAGGTGCCGGACATGGTCCAGGGCACGCGCGGAGGCCGGCGCCACGAACCGCTGGTAGTCCGCCAGCCCCAGCGATCCGGCCCAGGAATCGAAGAGCTGGGCAGCGGACGCGCCGGCTTCCAGCTGGGCACGCAGGAACATCCCGGACGCATCAGCAGCCCAGTTGGCCAGCGCAGTCCAGGTGTCCGGATCGGCGTGCATCATGGTGCGCGGGCCGAGGTGGTCACGGGACGGCTTGCCTTCGACCATGTAGGCCGCGAGGGTGAACGGGGCCCCGGCAAAGCCGATCAGCGGGGTGCTGCCCAGCTCGGCCACCGTAAGACGGACTGCCTCGCGGATGGGTTCGAGAGCTTCCCAGGTCAACTGCGGCAAGGCGGCGACGTCTGCGGCGGTGCGCACCGGCCGGTCCAGCACGGGTCCGACGCCGGGCACAATATCCACTCCGACGCCGGCCAGCTTGAGCGGGATGACGATGTCGGAGAAGAAGATGGCCGCATCAACGTCGTGGCGGCGTACCGGCTGCAGGGTGATTTCGGCGGCGAGCTCCGGGCGCAGGCAGGAGTCCAGCATGGCCACACCCTCCCGGACCTTGAGGTACTCGGGCAGCGAACGTCCGGCCTGCCGCATGAACCAGACCGGACGGCGGGAAGGTGTGCCGCCGCGGTACGCCGTGATCAGCGGGGAATCCGCGGTGCGTCCGTCCTTCAGCGGGTGGTCGGCAGGCAGGCCCGGACGGCCGTCTGCTGCCTGGCCGGCGGCGGAACCGCCGGTTGAGGTGTGAAGGTGCGACGTGCTCGTCTGGAACGTGCCGTCGGTGGCCGCAGCGCTAGGAGTCATGACTCCGATTGTGCCGAAAATCAGCTTCAAAAGATAACGACAACCTGTCACAGGCGGGGCCGCAGGAACGCCCGTGGCGGGAATCACACGGCGGCGTGCGCAGGCCCACGCCGCTTTATTGTCCGGCGGAGGGACGTCAAAGCTATGATGGTCCTGCTGTGGTTCTCTTTTCACTGGTGGCGACTCACGCCGACATCGACCTCGAGACCGTTGCTCAACTGAGCACCGGGGCTTCAGAGCTCGCAACATCCGCCCTCGCCGGATCGCCGGCCGTAGCGGGTGCCGTTGTCCTTGCCACCTGCAACCGCTTCGAGATCTACGGCGAGGCGCACCGTCCCGACGACGTCGAGGCCGCCCGCGCCGCTCTCATCTCCCAGATCAGCGGCTCCACCGGGCTCAATGAACAGCTCGTCGCACGGTCCTTCAGCACCCGGACGGGCTCCGATGTCAGCCGGCACCTGTTTTCGGTCAGCTCCGGGCTGGACTCGGCCGTCGTGGGCGAGCGCGAGATCGCCGGGCAGGTGCGCCGGGCCCTGATCACCGCGCAGCATGAGGGCACGGCCAGCTCGGGGCTCGTCCGGCTGTTCCAGGCCGCGTCCAAGACCGCCAAGGACGTCGGGGCGCAGACCGCCCTCGGTTCCCGCGGCCTCTCGATCGTCTCCGTGGCCCTGGACCTTGCCACCGAACTGTCTGAAAACCCGGACTGGTCCACCAAGAAGGCCGTGGTGTTCGGCACCGGCGCCTATGCCGGGGCCACCATGTCGCTGCTGCGCGAACGCGGCTGCACCGACGTCTCCGTCTATTCCTCCTCCGGCCGCGCGGCCGGCTTCGTCGCCACCCGCGGCGGCACCGCCCTGGACGAGGAGACCCTTCCGGGCGCCGTCGCGGCCGCGGATGTCATGATCGGCTGCAGCGGATCCGACAGCCGGGTCGAGGCTTCGGAACTGGCACGGATCCGGTCCGGCTCGCCCCAGCCGCTGATCGCTATCGACCTTGCCCTGACCCACGATTTCGATCCCGCCGTCGGCGAGCTCGACGGCGTGGAGCTGCTCACCCTGGAGTCGGTGCGCCTCGCCGCCCCGCAGGAGCAGTCGGAGTCGCTGGAGCAGGCCAGCAGCATTGTCGCGGGCGCCGCCGGCGCCTTTGAGCAGGAACGGGAAGCTCGTTCGGTGGACTCCGCGATTGTGGCCCTGCGCCGGCACACCATGAATGTGCTGGATGCGGAGATGGAAAAGGTCCGCGCCCGGCACGGCTGCACCGCCGCGGCTGAAGAAGTCGAGTTTGCCTTGCGCCGCATGGTCAAGCAGCTGCTGCACGTGCCGACGGTCCGGGCCCGCGAGCTTGCCGCCAACGGGCAGCAGGACGACTACGTCGCAGCACTTGAGGCCCTTTACGGCATCACGGTCGAACAGCCGGCCGCCCGGACGGATGCGGCGGAGTGCCCGGTCGCCCACGGCGGCCCCGCCGGCGCACCCTCTCGGGCAGACCAGCAGACCGCGTAGGGGCCGGCCGGCTCCTAGTAGACCGGCTTTCCGGGTTCCACATCGCGCACCCACGCCAGGATTCCGCCGTCGAGGTGGCTCACCCGCTCGTAGCCGGCAGCACGTGCCGCGCTGAGGACGGCGGCCGAACGGGTTCCGGCCTTGCAATGGAACACGATGTCCACGTCCCGGGGCAGCTCGCCCCACGCTTCCCCGGCCAATATCCTGCCCTGCGGGATCAGCACGGCCCCGTCGATGCGGACGATCTCGTGCTCGCCGGTCTCACGGACGTCCACAAGCTGGAAGTCCTTCAGCCCGGCCTTCCGGGACGCCAGCATCGTGGCGAGCTGGGTCGCGGTGACGGTGTGTTCGGTACCGGACTCCGCGGACGGCGTGATGCCGCAGAACGCTTCATAATCCGTCAGTTCCGTGATGCGCTCCGCCTCCGGGTCCCGGGCCACCTTGATTTCGCGCCAGCTCCCCCCAAGGGCGTCGAAGAGCGCCACGCGCCCCAGCAGGGAACGCCCGACGCCGGTGATCAGCTTGACCGCCTCGGTCACCATGAGCGAGCCGACGGCGGCGCAAAGCATGCCGAACACCCCGCCTTCCCCGCAGGACGGGACGGAGCCCGCCGGCGGCGCCTCCGGGTAAAGGTCGCGGTACGTCGGGCCGTACTTTTCCCAGAAAACGCTGACCTGCCCGTCGAAGCGGAAGATTGAGCCCCACACATAGGGCTTGCCCAGGATGGCGGCGGCGTCGTTGACCAGATAGCGGGTGGCGAAATTGTCGGCGCCGTCGAGGATCAGGTCATAACCGGCGAAGAGCTCGAGGGCGTTGGAGGCGTCGAGGCGGTCATGATGCAGCCGGACGTCCACCAGCGGGTTCAGTGCGGCGATCGCGTCGCGGGCGGATTCGATTTTGGGCCGTCCGACGTCCGCAACCCCGTGGATCACCTGCCGCTGGAGGTTGCTCAGGTCCACGACGTCGTCATCGATGATGCCCAACGTGCCCACCCCGGCGGCGGCGAGGTACAACAGGGCCGGCGAGCCGAGGCCGCCGGCTCCGATGACGAGGACTTTGGCGTTCTTCAGGCGGCGCTGGCCGAGGGATCCGATCTCGGGAATGATCAGGTGCCTGGAGTAGCGTTCCACCTCTTCGGGGCTGAGGCCTTCGGCCGGCTCCACGAGCGGGCCGGGCTCCTGGTTTAGCAGTGGGTCCGGCAGCAGGTCCAGCGGTTGCTCCGGAGTTGCAGGGGTGGCGGCGGGGGTGAACTTGGAGGCCATAGTTCAATCTATGCCCGAAGATACCGCCAGGTCATATTACCCCCGCGTAAAGTGGGACCTAACAGCGAAGGAAAGAAGGCCGACAGTGGTTCATGAGGCACCGGGTGAACGTGGCTCCGCGGGTGGGACGGGGTACGGACAGGCCCGCAGCGGAGGCCGGTCGGCACGACTGCCCCGCAACGAACGCCGGGCCCAGTTGCTCGCCGCCGCCCATGAGGTCTTCGTTGCCAACGGCTACCACGGGGCTGCGATGGATGAGATCGCGGAGACCGCGCATGTCAGCAAGCCGGTGCTGTACCAGCACTTTCCGTCCAAGCGGGAGCTGTACCTTGCCTTGCTGGACAGCCATCTGAGCACGCTCATCGCGCTGCTGCTGGGTGCGCTGAATTCCACTACGGACAACGACGAGCGGGTCCAGGCCGTCATGCGCGCCTATTTCCGTTTCATTGCCAACGATGACCAGGCCCACCGCCTCGTCTTTGAATCGGACCTCATTAACGATCCGGATGTGAGCGCCCGGCTGGAGTCGTTCAATAAAACCTTCGCCGATGCGGTCGCACACGTTATCGCCGAGGACACGAAGCTGCCCGAACTTGAGGCCCGGCTCCTGGGCCGCGGACTCGCCGGCCTGGCCCAGGTCAGCGCCCGGTACTGGCTGGAAACGGGCGGGGATCTCGACCTCGATGTGGCCAGCGACCTGATCTATCGTTTAGCTTGGCGCGGAATCTCCCGGTTTCCGAAGGAGTCCTAGGCTACAAATGGAGAGAACACCTTTAGAACTTTGATTGGCTGGGAGGCCTTGCTGTGGAAGTAAAGATCGGCATTCAGAACATCGGCCGCGAAATCACGCTCGAGTCGGCGCAGGACGCGGACGAATTGGCCAAGGTGGTGGCGGAATCCATCTCGAAGGGCACGGAACTGCGCCTCACCGATGACAAGGGCCGCCAGATCATCATCCCGTCCAGCGTCCTGGGCTACGTTGAAATCGGCGCCGAAGAAGTCCGTCGCGTAGGTTTCGGCGCGCTTTAACTGCCGCGAGGGAACCGCCGACCCGCCAGACCACGGCAGGATCTGCCGATCCGCCAGAAGCAGGAGTCCGAAAATGCTGTCCTTGATTGTGGTTGCCATGGTGACCGCGGCCGTCGGCTTCGTGGTCTGGGCAAATGACAAGCGGCATGCCAAGTACGGCATCAGCGTACCTGCCGGCGTGGCGGTGGCCGTCGGAATGCTGAGCTGGATCATTTTCATGGCGGCTGGCCTGGGCTACCAGCCCGGGCTGACCTGGATTCCCTGGATCCTGCCCCTTCTGCTGGGCGCGGCGGCGGCCGTGGCCGTGGTGCTGTACCTCGGCCGGCGCCGCACCCGGCACGACACGGCCCGCCTCACCGCCATCCTGCGCCTCTAAGTGTCCTAGAGGAATTCGGCCCGGCCTTCCATCGCGGAGGATGCCAGCGCGTGCTCGCGGCGCGGGATCCTGCCGGCCCGTCTGGCAAGCCTTCCCGCGATGACTGCGTGCTTGAAGGCCGCTCCCATCCGGGCCGGGTCCTGCGCCCGGGTCACTGCGGTGGCGAGCAGAACGGCGTCGCAACCGAGCTCCATCGCCAGGGCCGCGTCGGAGGCGGTGCCGATGCCGGCGTCCAGCACCACCGGCACGGAGGCCCTGGAGACGATCAGCTCGATGTTGTGCGGGTTGAGGATACCCAGCCCGGTGCCGATGGGTGCTCCCAGGGGCATCACCGCCGTGGCGCCAAGATTCTCCAGGCGCAGCGCCAGCACGGGGTCATCGTTGGTGTAGGCGAACACCTTGAAGCCGCGTGCCACGAGCTGCTCGGTTGCATCCACGAGTTCCACGGCGTCCGGCAGGAGGGTCTGCTCGTCGGCAATGACCTCCAGCTTCACCCAGTCCGTTTCGAGGGCTTCGCGGGCCAGTTCGGCGGTCAGCACGGCGTCCCGGGCGGTGAAACAGCCCGCCGTGTTGGGCAGCACGCGGATATTGCTCTCAACCAGCAGCTGGAACAGGGATCCCGTCTCCGCAGGTGAATAGCGCCGCATGGCCACGGTGGTCAGTTCGGTGCCTGACGCCAGGAGGGCCGCCCCGAGGCCGTGGAGGCTCGGAGCCCCGCCGGTCCCCATGATCAGCCGTGACCCAAGCTGCACGCCGTCGACGACGAACGGGTCATCGGTTCCGGTGGACGCACCCGGAGCTGCGGTGAGTGTTGTTTCTTCCATGCTTTTCAGCCTCCCTGTACTGCCGTAACCAGCTCGATGTCGTCCCCGTCGGCGAGCGCCGTGCCGTGCCACTGGCTGCGGGGCACCACCCCTGCGTTGCGGGCGACGGCGATGCCCAGCCTTCCGCCGTCCGCGGACTGCCCGTTCGGGGCCAGCGTCCGCCCGGTGACCTGGGTGACCAGGGTGCTGACGGAGGCGCCGTCGGGGACTGTGTGCTCCACGCCGTTGAGTTTGATGTTCATGGTGTGTCCTTTCTAGTGTCTGTGTGGGCCCCGGGCTGCTGCGGGTTTGGGTTCTGGGCGGAGAACCTGTCCGGCCGGAAACGGCTCCAGCGGGCGTCCGCCCGGCCGTCCAGCAGCTGCCGGCAGATCCGCGCGGCCACGGGCGTCAGCAGGATCCCGTGCCGGAAGAAGCCGGTGGCGATGGTGAGTCCCGCAACGTCGCCCGCGCCGCCCGAGGCCCGGTCCGGAACGCGGCCCAGCAAGGGGGCGTTGTCCGGGGTGGCGGGCCGCGACCGGGCGGTGGCTTCCAGCAGTTCCAGCTCCGCGACGGCAGGCAGCAGTTGCTGCGCATCGCGCAGCAACTGATAGACGCCGCCGGCAGAGACTGCACCCGGGCCGGTCGCGGTCCGCTCCCCCGGGCCGTCTTCGCGCTGGGTGGCCCCGATCACCACCGTGCCGTCCTGCCGCGGCACAATGTACACCGGCACCCCGCGGACCAGCCCGCGCACGGTGGAGCCCAGCAGCGGCCGCAGCCGGACCGGCACCCGGAGCCGAAGGATGTCGCCGTGGACCGGGCGCAGCGGCAGCCGCAGCCCGGGCGGGAGCCCGCCCAGCCCGGCAGCACCCAGGCCGTTGGCCACGATCGTCTCCCCGGCGAGGAGCTCACCTCCGCCGGCCAGGCGAACGCCGCCGACCCGTCCGTCCTGCCAGAGCAGCCCTGTGGCGCGGCGCCGCAGGGCGTGGCTTCCGCCGTCGGCAGCCAGCAGCGCCGCGATCCGGGCCAGCAGGAGGCGGGGGTCCACCTGGTGGTCGGCGGGAATGTCGAAAGCACAGGAGATGCCAGGGCTCAGCAGGGGTTCGCGGGCGCGGGCTTCACGCACCGTCAGCGGCTCCACCGTGAGGCCACAGGCCCGCTGTACGGTCCGGAGGTCCGCTAGCGCCTGCCGGTCAGCCGCGTCGGCGCCGACCGCGAGGGTCGGCGTCGTGAGGTAACCGGTTCCGGGATCCCCGGCTTCCCCGGCCACGGGCTGGAGCTGCGTGGTGGGCTGGAGCTGCGCGGCGAAGCCGGGCCAGAGCCGGGAGGACTCGAGCATCAGCTCCAGCAGGCCCTCCTCCTGGTAGTGGAGTTCACTCACCGGGGCAAGCATGCCGGCCGCGGCCCAGCTGGCCCCGGTGCCGGGGGCGTCGTCGATCAGGGCCACTGTGCGGCCCGAGCGGCGCAGCTCCCAGGCGATGCCGTGCCCGACCAAGCCTCCGCCGATCACGGCAACGTCGTAATACTGCCCCATTTGCGCGTCTTCAGCGGCGGCGCTGGCATCTTTCAGTCCGGCTGTAGTGCCGATGACGGAATCCTTCCCTACGCCGGTACTAACCGGATCAGGTCAAGCGGTCGGCTCTGATGCCCTCTCAGCCCTGGGGCGCCGGGCGCCAATGGCGCACGGTGCAGCAACGGGCTCCCGCGGTATGGGCCCAGTCTAGAGGAACTAGGCTTGTGGCATGAGCCGGAACGACGTCCACACCACCGCCCGCCTGTATCTGTGCACCGATGCCCGCAAGGACCGCGGCGACTTCGAGGCCTTCATCAATGCCGCTTTCGCCGGCGGCGTCGACATCATCCAGCTGCGGGACAAGTCCTTGGAGGCCGCCGAGGAACTTGAGCTGCTCGAGGTCCTGCACCAGGCCGCGCACCGGCACGGCCGGCTCTGGGCGGTCAACGACCGGGCGGACCTGGCCGCCCTGTCCGGCGCGCCGGTGTTCCACATCGGACAAAAGGACATCACGCTGCCCGCCGCGAGGGGCTTCCTCGGCAAGGAGGCCGTCATCGGTCTCTCCACCCATAGCCCCGAACAGGTCGACGCCGCCATCGCCGCTTCCCCGGGCCGCAGCGGGCTGGACTACTTCTGCGTCGGACCCCTCTGGGCCACGCCCACCAAGCCGGGGCGCGCCGCCGTCGGGCTGGAGCTGGTCCGGTACGCCGCGGACGCGATCCGCCGCGCGGAGGAGGCCAGCATCGGCAAGGTGGACGGCGTGGTGCCCTGGTTCGCCATCGGCGGCATCGACCTGGGAAACGTGGAGCAGGTGGTGCAGGCAGGTGCCCGCCGCATCGTGGTGGTCCGCGCCATCACCGAGGCCGATGATCCCGAGGCCGCCGCCCGTGCCCTGCTCGCGGCCCTCGACGCCGCGGACGTCTAAAACCCGCGGACGTCTGACGCCGACCGGCGGACGCCGGCGGATGCAGGCAGGCCGCAGGCCGGCCTCTGGCGGGGCCGTTACCCGGCCAGCCCCAGCTGCGTCATCCGGAGTGAGTGACTGGCCGCGAGCTGGGCCGTCAGTTCCCTGACCAGCTCACGGAACGGCTCCCCGTCCAGTCCGGCCAGTCCGCTGAGGAACGCGTGCTCAAAGCTGACCCGCCGGGCCTGCGCCAGGACCTCCCCCAGCAGCCGCCTCGCCCACAGGGCAAGCCGCGAAGCCAGCCTGGGGTCATCCGCAAGGGCCGCCGTCAGCCGGTCCCGCAGCAGGGACGTGACCTCCTTGTCGGCCTGGATCCGTTCAGCCAGCTCCCGGGTCGGCGTGTCGACGTAGCCGGCGACGGCGCGGTAGAAGTCGGCGGAGACCGTGTCGATCACGTACGCCTTCATGAGCGCCTCAAACCAGTCGGCCGGACGGGTGCGCTGATGGAAGTGGTCCACGGAAGGCTGGAAGGGCAGCATGGCCACCTCCGGATCCCTGCCCATGTCATCCAGCCGTGCGCTGACCTGTTCGTAATGCTGGAATTCGATCACGGCGATCCTGCCCAGCACGGCGCGCTCATGCAGGGTGGGCGCGTAGCGGGCGTCGGAAGAGAGGCGTTCGAAGGCGGAGAGCTCGCCATAGGCCAGCACGCCCAGCAGATCCCCCACAAAGCTGTTGTAGCGGGCAGGATCAGCCGGTGATGTGCTCATGATCCAAGACTAATAGCGCATTTCGGGCTAACCTGATTTTCGTGTCCCATCATCGCCTGACCCCCAGCATCCACCGGCAGGAGAACCAGCTCGCCCTGGCGCTCACCGCGCTGCGCACCACGCTGGAGCTGCCCGGGCCGTTCCCCGAGGACGTGCTCCGGGAAGCGAAGGAGGCCGTGGACGCGCATGAGCTGCCGGAGCTTGATTTCACCCACATCGAGTTCGTGACCATCGATCCGGAGTCCTCCACGGACCTGGACCAGGCCCTCCACATCGCGCGCGCCGGTGCCGGCTACAAAGTGCATTACGCCATCGCGGACGTCCCCTCTTTTGTAGCCCCCGGCGGGGCCCTCGACGCCGAAACCCGCCGCCGCGGCCAGACCTTCTACACCCCGAACGGCCGGATCCCGCTGCATCCCGAGGTCATTAGCGAGGAAGCCGGCAGCCTGCTCGCCGGTCAGCTGTGCGCGGCCTTCGTCTGGGAATTCGAGCTCGACGCGGACGCGGAGGTCACCGCGGTGCTCGTGCGGCGGGCGCGGGTGCGCAGCCGGGCGCAGCTCAGCTACCCGGGTGTCCAGGCGGACCTCGACGCCGGCACCGCTGCGCCCGTGCTCCAGCTGCTCCGGGAAGTCGGGATCAAGCGCGTGGAGCTGGAACGGCTCCGCGGGGGCGCCAGCCTCAACATGCCGGAACAGGAAATTGAACAGCTGCCCGACGGCGGCTACCGGATCGTCGCTGCGCCGCCGCTGCCGGTGGAGGACTGGAACGCCCAGATCTCGCTGATGACCGGCATGGCCGCAGCCGGGATCATGCTCGAAGGAAAAGTCGGCATCCTGCGCACGATGCCCGCTCCGGACGAGAACTCGCTGGCGCACTTCCACCGCCAGACCCGTGCCCTGGGCAAGCCCTGGGACGGGGAGGTGAGCTACGGCGAATACCTCCGCACCCTGGATCCCACAGACCCGCAGCAGCTGGCGATTGTGCACTCGGCCGGCATGCTGTTCCGCGGAGCCGGATACACCCCCTTCGACGGCAGCGTTCCGGAAGCCGCCACGCAGTCAGCCATCGGCGCTGCCTATGCCCACTCCACCGCACCGTTGCGCCGGCTCATTGACCGCTTCGTTCTCGTCATCTGCGAGGCGCTCAGCAACGGCATGGCGGTTCCGGGCTGGGCCCGCGAAGCCCTGCCCTCGCTGCCCTCCATCATGGGGACCTCGGACCAGCTCGCAGCAAGACTGGAGCGGCTCTCCCTGGACACCGTAGAAGCGGCGCTGCTGAGCAACCACATCGGCGAGGAGTTCGACGCCGTCGTCCTCTCCGGTCCCAAGCCCGCCAAGAACGGGAACGGCAACGGGAAGAACGGCAACGGCAACGGCAACGGCAACGGGCCGTCCGGGACGGTCCAGATAGCGGAACCGGCCGTGACCGCGCGGTGCCCCGGGGAGCTGGAGGCAGGCACGCAGGTCCGGGTCCGGGTGCTCTCCGCGGACATCACCAGCGGGAAGATCCGGCTGGAACGGGTCGGCTGACGCTTCCTGTCCGGTGCCGCATTCCGGCGCGCCGGCAGACGCGGCGCGCGCCCGGGTCGAGGTTCCGGGCCGGGTACAGCTAGACTGGAGGGGTAGATATGGATGCCCGGTCGTTGATTCCTTGATTTTCGAATTCAACAAGCCCGCCCCTACGCGATCTTGAGATAGACCCGCTGGTCCCCAGTGCCAGCATTTAGATAGCCCGCGATCGGCTTCCACTGGAATTGCTTGCGCGCCTGAGCGTGCTCCGGAACGGCCTCCCGCCGGCCCCGTTGAGCAAGCAGCGCAACCCAAAATGAATAAGGAAACTCCCCTAGTGAGTGAATTGCACACGCACCAGCTTCTGATCGACGCATCCGGCACGGAAACGCTCGAGCCTGAAGAGACCATCGTCTCGGACGAAATGCCGCACGAGATCGCCGAGAAGACCTTCGCTGACTACAACGTCCGTGCGGACATCGTGGAGTCGCTCGCTGAGGCCGGCATTACCCACCCCTTCCCGATCCAGGCAATGACGCTGCCCGTGGCCCTGTCCGGCCACGACATCATCGGGCAGGCCAAGACGGGCACCGGCAAGACCCTCGGCTTCGGCATCCCGGCGCTGCAGCGGGTCATCGGACCGGACGACGCCGGCTACGACGCCCTCCCCGCGCCCGGCGCCCCCCAGGCCCTCGTGATCGTTCCGACCCGCGAGCTCGCCGTCCAGGTCGCCAATGACCTGCAGAACGCTGCCCGCAAGCGCAATGCCCGCATCGTCACGATCTATGGCGGCCGTGCCTACGAGCCGCAGGTCGAGGCCCTGCAGAAGGGCGTCGAGGTTGTGGTCGGCACACCCGGCCGCCTCATCGACCTCTACAAGCAGAAGCTCCTCGTGCTGAAGAACGTCAAGATGGTCATCCTCGACGAAGCCGACGAGATGCTGGACCTCGGGTTCCTCCCGGATGTGGAAACCCTCATTGCCGGCACCCCGGCTGTCCGGCAGACGCTGCTGTTCTCGGCCACCATGCCCGGCCCGGTCGTGGCCATGGCGCGCCGCTACATGACCAAGCCGACACACATCCGCGCCGCCGACCCCGACGACGAGGGTCTCACCAAGCGCGACATCCGCCAGCTCATCTACCGCGCCCACAGCATGGACAAAATCGAGGTTGTCGCCCGCATCCTGCAGGCCCGCGGCCGCGGCCGGACCATCATCTTCACCAAGACCAAGCGCACCGCAGCAAAGGTTGCCGAAGAGCTCGTGGACCGCGGTTTCGCTGCAGCGGCCATACACGGCGACCTTGGCCAGGGCGCCCGTGAGCAGGCCCTGCGCGCCTTCCGCAACAACAAGGTGGATGTCCTGGTGGCCACCGACGTCGCGGCCCGCGGCATCGACGTCGATGACGTCACCCACGTCATCAACTACCAGTGCGTCGAGGACGAAAAGATCTACCTGCACCGCGTCGGCCGCACCGGCCGCGCCGGGAACAAGGGCACGGCCGTGACGTTCGTGGACTGGGACGACATGCCGCGCTGGGGCCTGATCAACAAGGCGCTGGGCCTCAGCGTCCCGGAGCCGGTGGAAACCTACTCCTCCTCCCCGCACCTCTTTGAGGAACTGGACATCCCCGCAGGCACCAAGGGCCGGCTGCCCCGCAACAAGCGTGTGCTGGCCGGTGTGGACGCCGAGGCCCTCGAGGACCTGGGCGAGACCGGCAAGAAGAACGCCCGCGGCAGCGCAAGAGACAGCGGCCGAAGCGGCGGCCGGGACAGTGCCCGCGCCGGACAAAACGGCGGCGGACGCGACGGCGGCCGTGACGGCGGCCGCGCCAAGGACAGCGGCCGGGAAAGCCGCCGCAGCGGCGAATCCGGTGGACGCTCCGGCGAGCGCCGTCGTCGGCCCGCCGAGGCCGAGGCCAGCGAACACCCGGCCGCCGAGGTGCCGGCACGGGCAGCCAGCGTGCCCACCGAGGTCGACCGCGCCACCCGCGCCCGCCGGCGCACCCGCCGCCGCAACGGCGAGGTTGTTGCCGGTGAACCGCAGCAGGCCAACGCCCGGCCCAGCAACGCCGAGGCTTAAACCGGTTCATGGGTGACACCGTCTGGGCGCCGGACGGCAGCAACCTGGTGGTACACGCGGACAACGCGGAGTACCTGCCAACGCTGCCGGACGGCGCCTTCACACTCATTTACGTGGATCCGCCGTTCAACACCGGCCGGGTGCAGCGGCGCCAGGAGACCAAAATGGTGCGCAACGCCGGGGGCGAGGGCGACCGCGTGGGCTTCCAGGGGCGGTCCTACGACACGATCAAGGGCGCACTGCACAGCTACGACGACGCGTTCAGTGACTATTGGACTTTCCTGGAACCCCGGCTGCTGGAGGCCTGGCGGCTGCTGGCCGACGACGGAACCCTGTACCTGCACCTGGACTACCGGGAAGTCCATTACGCCAAGGTCATGCTCGATGCCATCTTCGGCCGCGAGTGCTTCCTGAACGAGATCATCTGGGCCTATGACTACGGGGCACGGGCCAAGTTCCGCTGGCCCACCAAGCACGACAACATCCTCGTGTATGTGAAGAACCCGTCCAGGTACCATTTCGACAGCGCCGAGGTGGACCGGGAACCCTACATGGCCCCGGGCCTTGTGACCCCGGCGAAACGGGAACTGGGCAAGCTGCCCACCGACGTCTGGTGGCACACCATCGTCTCCCCGACCGGCAAGGAGAAGACCGGCTATCCGACGCAGAAGCCCGAAGGCCTGATCCGGCGTGTGGTTGCCGCGTCCAGCCGGCCCGGCGACTGGTGCCTGGACTTCTTCGCAGGTTCCGGCACCCTCGGAGCGGTCGCGGCCAAGCTGGACCGCCGGTTCGTCTGCGTGGACCAGAACCAGCCGGCCATCGATGTCATGGCCAAACGTCTCGCGGCGCATGCCGACTTCGCCGCCTACCCGCCCAACTAACTTGCAGCAGGTGTCGCTTTGAGCGCCCAGAACGACGCGTGCTGCGAGCTACTTGGGTAGGGCCCGGAAACCCTTAGCGCACGACGGCGGACCCTGTACCCATGTCCTCGATCCGGGCGAGAACTTCCGGGGAAGTCACGTTCTCCCCCAGCAGGTTCGGCTTCCCGGCCCCGTGGTAGTCCGAAGACCCGGTGACAAACAGGCCGTGCTTCTTCGCCAGCCCGCGCAGGAACTCCCGGCCCTCCTCAGGGTTGTCCCGGTGGTAGACCTCCAGTCCCGCAAGTCCGGCGTCGATCATCTCGCGGTAGATGGGCTCCCCCACGATCCGTCCGCGGGCGGACGCCACCGGGTGGGCGAACACCGGCACGCCGCCGGCAGCGCGCACCAGTTCGACGGCGAGCGCCGGATCCGGAGCGTAGTGCTGCACGTAGTACCGCGAGCGGGACGTCAGAATGGTGCTGAAGGCCTCGGTCCGGTCCTCGACCACCCCGGCGGCAACCAGCGCGTCTGCGATGTGCGGCCGGCCCAGGGTGGCCCCGGGCGCCACGTGGTGGATGACGTCGTCCCATGTCAGCGGGTAGTCCTCCGCGAGCAGGCTGACCATCCGCTCCGCCCGTGTATAGCGCGCATCCTTGGCCTTGGTGATTTCCTCCAGCAGCCCGGGATGCTCCGGGTCGTGCAGGTAGCTGAGCAGGTGGACGCTGATGCCCTCCGCGGTCCGGCAGGAGATCTCCATCCCGGGCACCAGGACCACCCCGTACTCCCGCGCCGCCTGGCTCGCCTCGGCCCAGCCGTCGGTGGAGTCGTGGTCGGTCAGGGCGATGGCGTCGATCCCCGCGTCGGCGGCGGACGCCACCACGTCGGCCGGGGTCTGGGTGCCGTCGGAAACATTCGAGTGCGCATGCAGGTCGATCTTCACCCCCTCAGCCTAGTAGATGGGTCCGGCACCCTGTTGGCCTTAGCCGAGCCGCTGGTGAGACGATGGGACCGTGAACGATGCCGATAACACTCCAGTCTCCGCTTCCCAGCCCCTCGAAGAGCGCGTCAACAACCGCTCGCAGCGGCCAAGCTCCGACGCTTTCAAGGCTTTCATGGCCAGCAACTGGGCGCCGTCCCAGCAGCAGCTCCCGGAGCGGGACCCCGTCGCCGGCCATGCCGCGCGCCGCCGCCGCGCAATCTCCGAGCAGTTCAAGGGTGAACGCCTGGTCATCCCCGCCGGCCCGCTGAAGGTCCGCTCGAACGACTGCGACTACCGCTTCCGCCCGCACTCCGCCTTCGCGCACCTGACCGGCCTTGGCCTGGACCATGAACCGGATGCGGTCCTCATCCTGGAACCTGCCGAGGAAGGCAAGGGCGACGACGGCGGCCACCACCGCGCGACGCTGTACTTCCGCCCGCTGGCCGGCCGGGACACCGAACAGTTCTACGCCGACTCCCGCTCAGGCGAGTTCTGGATCGGCGCCCGCCCCACCCTGGCCGAATTCAAGGCCCTCCTCGGCCTGCCGACCGCTGACCTCGGCGAACTGGAACTGGCCATCACCAAGAACGTCGGCGCCCCGGAAATCGGCGGCATCTCGGTACGGCTGGTGCGCAAGGTGGACGAGAACATCGACGCCCTGGTGGACACCGCCCGCTACAACACGGCGAAGGATCCCGAGAACCTGGACCTCGGCGTCTTCGATGCCCTGGATGAGAAGCTCACCGAGGCGCTTTCCGAGCTCCGCCTGCTCAAGGACGACTGGGAGGTGGAGCAGCTCAAGCTGGCCGTCGCCGCCACCGTGGAGGGTTTCACCGACGTCGTCAAGGCCCTGCCGCGGGCGCTCACCCACCAGCGCGGGGAACGCGTGGTGGAAGGCGTGTTCTTTGCCCGCGCCCGCGAGGAGGGCAACGAGCTCGGTTATGACACGATCGCCGCCTCCGGCAACAACGCCACGGTGCTGCACTGGACCCGGAACACCGGCAAAATCACCGCCGGCGAGCTGCTGTTGCTGGACGCCGGCGTCGAGGCCGAGTCGCTCTACACCGCGGACATCACCCGCACGCTGCCGGCCAACGGCACCTTCTCGGCGATCCAGCGCAAGGTCTATGAGGCCGTGCTCGACGCCGCCGACGCTGGTTTTGCCGCCGCGCAGCCCGGCACCAAGTTCCGCGACATCCACACCGCCGCCACCACTGTGCTCGCCGAACGCCTCGCCGAATGGGGCCTGCTGCCGGTCTCCGTGGAGGAAGCCATCAGCCCCGAGGGCCAGCAGCACCGGCGCTGGATGCCGCACGGAACCAGCCACCACCTGGGCCTGGACGTGCACGACTGTGCGCAGGCGAAGCGCGAGCTGTACCTGGACGGCATCCTCACGGCGGGCATGGTGTTCACCATCGAGCCCGGCCTTTACTTCAAGAATGAGGACCTTGGCATTCCGGAGGAATACCGCGGGATCGGCGTCCGGATCGAGGACGACATCCTCATGACCGACGCGGGGCCGGTCAACCTGAGCGCCGCGCTGCCGCGCAAGGCCGCCGACGTCGAGTCCTGGATGGCGGGGATCTACCAGGAAGTTGACGGCCAGCAGCCGTAGCCTCCCGGCGTATCCCGCCGGCAGGCCCGGCTTATCCCGCCCACACGGAAGTACAAAAGAGCCCCGGCCCGGGGAGCAATCCACCGGGACCGGGGCTCTTTCCTTGCCCTGCTTCTAACGCTGCGTGCCGTCCTGGCCGGGATCGTGCTTCGGCGTAACCCGCACACCGTATTGCGGCCTGCCGTCGGGCAGATCGGGGTAGCGGACCGCGGCCGGACGGACCTCGCCCTGCCCGTCCTGGGGAGCGGCCTCGGCGGTCCGGCCCGCTCCGGGCTGCCGGGAAGGTTCGGCCGGGGCTGCCGGAGCGGCACCCGCGTCCTCGGCGCTGCGCTGGCCGTAGGGATCGTTCCAGCCCGCGGGGCGCTGCGGAGCCTGGCCCCGCGGAGGCTGCCCGGGCTGCTGGGGGCCCTGCTGGCCGGGCTCCTGGTGCGTCTGCTGCCGGTAGTCCTGCTGGGCGTAGCCGGCCGGGGCGGAGGCCTCGTGCGTGGTCATCGGCAACTGGTGGAGCAGCCGGCGCGCCTCGTTGGAGGCCTCGAAGGACACCACGACGTCATAGCTGGTGGCCACCACCTGGCTGGTGGAGGTGAAGTCCCGCTTTCCGCGCTGCATCGCGTAGGTGACGATGCCGAACAGCATGAAGAATGCGGCGCCCATCAGCACGGATGTGATGATCGAGAAGTAGCCGCCGGTGGGCGAGAAGAAAGACAGCATGACGCCGACAAAGAGGCCGAACCACATGCCGCTCGCCGCCCCGGAGAGCGCCACCCGGGGGTAGCTGAGCCGGCCCGTGACCCGCTCCACCATTTTCAGGTCGTTGCCCACGATCGAGACCATCTGCACCGGGAACTGCTGGTCCGCCAGATAGTCCACCGCCTTTTGGGCATCCAGGTAGGAAGTGTAGGAACCGACAGTGTCGCCCTTGGGGACAGAGCGGGCCTCGTCCGAGCCGGAGGCGCCGGCCCTGGGAGCACCAAAAATGTTTGACATAAGCCCATTCTTACCTATCCGGCTGGGCAGCGCCTGAAAATTCAGCTAAAAGAGAGCAGACTCGGTAGCCTGTACAAGTGAGCACAAATCTGACGCGGGTGTTTGTTGCGCGCCTCCTCGGACTGGACGTCTTCGACCCCCTGGGCGACCGTCTGGGCCGGCTGCGCGATGTTGTCGTGCTCTCCCGCGGCACCCGGGGCGCCCCCCATGTGGTGGGCATCGTCGTCGAGGTGCCCGGGAAGAAACGCGTTTTCGTCCCGATGACCCGCATCACCTCGATCGACCAGACCCAGATCATCTGCACGGGGCTGGTGAACCTGCGCCGTTTCGAACAGCGCGGCGCGGAAACCCTCGTGGTCGCCGAGATGTTCGACCGCCGGGTGACCCTGGCCGACGGCAGCGGGGACGCCACCATCGAGGACATCGCCATGGACCGGCACCGCTCCGGCGACTGGTTCGTCAGCAAGCTCTTCGTCCGCCGCGGCCATTCCCTCTCGCCGCTGAGCCGGCTGCGCCGCAACGAAACCATGATCATCGACTGGGCCGACGCTCGGCAGGGTGCGCGGACGGAACCGCAGGCGGCGACCCAGTTCGTCGCCACGCACGAGGACCTTAAACCGGCCGACTTTGCCGAAGCGCTTCAGGAGATGAGCGACAAGCGCCGCTTCGAGGTCGCCAGCGAGCTCCAGGACGAGCGCCTCGCCGATGTCCTGCAGGAGATGCCCGAGGGCGACCAGGTGGAGATCCTTTCCGCCCTCGACGTCGAGCGTGCCGCGGACGTGCTGGAGGAGATGGATCCGGACGACGCCGCGGACCTCCTCGCCGAGCTTCCCAGCGCGCAGGCCGAGGAACTGCTCCAGCTGATGGAACCCGAAGGCGCCGAGGACGTGCGCCGCCTGCTCGAATACGACGAGGACACCGCCGGCGGCCTGATGACGCCTGTCCCGGTGATCCTGCCCCCCGAGGCGACCGTCGCCGAGGCCCTTGCCCACGTCCGGCGCGAGGAACTCTCCCCGGCCCTCGCGTCCTCCATCTTCATCGCCCGCCCGCCGCTGGAGACCCCCACGGGGCGCTTCCTCGGCGTCGTGCACATCCAGCAGCTGCTGCGCTACCCGCCGCCGGAGCCGCTGGGCAACCTGGTAGAC
This sequence comes from Arthrobacter sp. B3I9, assembly GCF_030816935.1. NCBI lineage: Bacteria > Bacillati > Actinomycetota > Actinomycetes > Micrococcales > Micrococcaceae > Arthrobacter > Arthrobacter sp. B3I9. The sequence goes on along the minus strand of NZ_JAUSYO010000001.1, from coordinate 1,465,322 downwards.
AAGAATCTCGAGCCGGTCTCGGACCAGGCCCACATCAGCGAGGTCGCCCGCACCCTGGCCACCTACAACCTCAACTCGCTCCCCGTGGTCAACGACGACGGCCGGCTCGTCGGGGCGGTGACTGTTGATGACGTGCTTGATCATCTGTTGCCCGACGACTGGCGCGCCCACGAGGACGACGCCCCGATAAGGAAGCTTGGAGGCCGCATTGGCTGATACCGGCACACCACGGAACTCCAGCGTCCGCCCCGGAGCACGCACCACCGGCAGCCTCGACACCCCGCTGAGCGGGCGGCAGCGGATCCTGCCCAAGTTCTACCCCAACCCGGACGCCTTCGGGCAAACCACTGAGGGCTTCGCCCGGTTCATGGGCACGCCGGCGTTCCTCGTCTACATGACCGTGTTCGTGGTCTTCTGGCTGGTCTGGAATACCTTTGCACCGCAGGATTGGCAGTTCGACTCGCAGGCGCTCGGCTACACCCTGCTGACCCTGATGCTGTCCCTCCAGGCCTCCTACGCCGCCCCGTTGCTGCTGCTCGCGCAGAACCGCCAGGATGACCGGGACCGGGTCTCGCTGCAGCAGGACCGGCAGCGGGCGGAACGCAACCTCTCGGACACCGAATACCTGACCCGGGAGCTGGCGTCCCTCCGGATCGCCCTGCGGGAGGTCGCCACCCGCGACTACGTCCGGGCGGAGCTCCGCAGCCTGCTGGAGGACATGCTGGAGGCGCAGGAGGAACTGCGCAGCCATGACCCCTCCGCGGGGGTGCATGAGCCCCAGCGCGAGAAGGTCAAGGACAAACTGAAGGACCGGCGGGACAAGCCACGCAGCCCCCGGACGCAGCAGATCCCCCGGGTCCAGGCCGCTGACAAAGGGCAAGGCCAGCCGGCCGGGCCGGAGACGAACCCGGAGACGTCCGCACACCGAATCCTCCCCGAGAGCTGAGTATCCACGGCATGAGCACCGCAGAATGAGCACGGCAGCATGAGTACGACACAGGGCAGCGCCCCGTTCGATTCCTCCATCGACTCCCCCCTCGCCGCGGCCGTCCAAGCGGCCCTGGCCACCGTGATTGATCCGGAGCTGCGCCGCCCCATCACCGAGCTGGGCATGGTCGAATCCGTGGAGGTCCGGAATGATGGCTCGGTCAGGATTGCGGTGCTTCTGACGATTGCAGGATGCCCGTTGCGGGGCACCATCACCGCGGACTGCGAGGCGGCGATGGCCGCGGTACCGGGGGTCACCGGCGTCGAGGTCGAGTTGAAAGTCATGACCCAGGAACAACGCAACGCACTCAAGGAGCAGTTGCGCGGGCCCGGCGGGCAGCGCGGGATCCCGTTCAACCAGCCGGGCTCACTCACCAAGGTCTACGCCGTGGCGAGCGGCAAAGGCGGCGTGGGGAAATCGTCCGTGACGGTCAACCTCGCCTGTGCCCTGGCTGCCCAGGGGCTGCGCGTCGGCATCGTCGACGCGGATGTGTACGGCTTCTCTGTCCCGGCGCTGATGGGCATCACCCAAGCCCCGACGCCGGTGGATGACATGATCCTGCCGCCGGTGGCCTATGGGGTCAAAGTCATTTCCATCGGCATGTTCGTCAGCGGAAACCAGCCGGTCGCGTGGCGGGGCCCCATGTTGCACCGCGCCCTCGAACAGTTCCTCACGGACGTCTACTTCGGCGACCTCGACGCGCTGTTTTTGGACCTGCCGCCAGGCACCGGCGATATTGCGATTTCCGTGGCCCAGCTGTTGCCCAAGGCCCAGATCCTCGTTGTGACCACGCCGCAGGCCGCTGCCGCGGACGTGGCGGAACGCGCCGGCACCATCGCCACCCAGACCGGCCAGTCCGTGGCCGGCGTGGTGGAGAACATGTCCTATCTCGAGATGCCCGACGGCGGCAGGATGGAGCTGTTCGGCAGCGGCGGCGGGGCGGTGCTCGCCGAACGGCTCTCCGCGACGGTGGGCACCGAGGTACCGCTGCTGGGCCAGATTCCCCTGGACATCCTGCTCCGCGAGGGCGGCGACGCGGGGATTCCGCTGGTGCTGGGACGTCCGGAGACCCCTGCCGGCGCGGCCCTGCTGGAGATCGCCGGAAAGCTTGCCGCGGTGCCCCGCGGGCTCAAGGGCATGTCCCTCGGTCTGCAGCCGCGCTAGGTGGCCTCCGCGTCGAAAGGCGCGGGCTCCCCTTCGGGCAACCGCTCGACGTCGCGGACCGGACGGGGCACGGAGGCAGCAGCCGTGGCGCCGGCCACCGCCGCCACCGCGGCGGGCGATCCGGCGCTGACCGGCTTGGTGTCGTCCTCGAGCAGCGCTTCCCGGATGATCCGCCGCGGATCGTACTGCCGCGGATCGTACTTCTTCCAGTCGACATCATCGATGTCGATGCCGACTTCTTCCTTGATCTGTTCCCGCGCCCCCGAGGCCATCCGGCGGACTTCCTTGACCACGTTGGCAAGCTTCTGGGTGTATTCGGGCAGCCGGCTGGGACCGATCACCAGAAGTCCGATGATCAGCAGAAGGAGAAACTCCGGTCCGTTGATTCCAAGCACTGTAGGAAGATTACCCTCTCCGGTGAAGCAGCGGCGATTCCGCGGTGCCCCCAGCACGCCGGCTGCATGCCAGGCCGCTCGTCATGGCGCCAGGAGCTCCAGCATCCTGCCGAAGCCGCGCTCCAACCGGACCTGGATCCCGGCCCGAGTGGCCTCCGCAGGCGCGCTCCGGGCGTCCGCTTGCGTTTCGGAGTCCTGCGTTTCCGGGCCCTGGGTTGCCGGATCCGGGGTTTCCGGATCCTGAGTTTCCAGAGCCTGAGTTTCCCGGCCCGGCACGGCCGAGGTCCGCACCAGTGCGGCCAGGCCACGGGCGGCCTCGTCCGCGGGCTGGTCCGAGACGTAGGTGAAGGTGCCGGCGGAACCCTGCACGATGGCACGGAAGGGCGGCGCCGGATTGATCCACAGCCCGCCGTTCCCGCCGCCCGGGAGCGCGCCCACGGGGTTGTCGGCGGGCCGGAGTGTCCCGGGCAGGCTCGCGGGCGCGAAACCGTCGGCACCCGCGGAATGGCCGGTCAGCACATTCACCGGAGCGGCAGCGGTTTGCCGGAGTGCTGTCGCCCCCTGGCGCGCGGGCCCGCCCGCGTGCTGCTCGAGGACGGTGGCAAAGTGGCGTCCGTCAGTGAGCCGCAGTTCCACGACGTCTGCCCCGGCCGCCACGCCGCCCCGCGCCCAGACAAGGTGGAAGCCAAGGGCCCTGAGGTCCGGACAGGTCCAGCCCTGCGCGCGCAGGGTTGCAAGTTGCCCGGCGCTGAGCGCGTCGGCGGGAGAGATGTCCGGCTCGCCGGGCATGCTCCAGGCGGGAGCCGGCCCGGCGTCCGGCGTCAGGGCGGCGGCGGAGACACCCAGGTCCTTCTGCAGGAACGCCGTCGATGCTTCCCCGGCCGCCAGCGGCGCTGGGCTTTCTCCCAGCAGGTACGCTGACCCGGCCATCAGGGCCACGGCGGCGGCAGCACCCCCGGCCGTCGCGGCCACAAGCCCCGTTCGCCGGCGGACGCCGCCGCGGACCGGTCCCCATGGCTGCCCGCCGGCGGGAAGCGCTCCGTGCAGGGCCGAGGGCGCAACTGAATCCGGGTGCCCTGCCGCGGGTGGGTGGCCTGCCGAGGGCGCATGTCCCGGCACTGGGTCCGCCGCGCGGGCCAGTTCGCCGGTCCGGGCCAGCAGCCGCGCGGTCAGGTCGTCACTGGCGGCGGGGACGGCGGCACGGCGCAGCCGTTCCAGGTATTGCTGCTCCCGGCGCTCCCGCAGCCTGCATTCGTCGCAGACTTGTTGGTGCTTCCGGCTCCAGGGGGTCACGCGGAAAACCTGTCCGGCGCGGTTGCTGCTGCGCCGGCGCCTGGCTCGCCTGGAGTAGCCGCAAGGGCAACCGCCCAGCAGTCGTTTCAGCAGCTTCATTGACCCGTTCAGAGCAGGCCGGCGATGCGCGGCAGCTTGAGCCGCGGCGCGAGGGTCTGCTTCGGCCGGGGGTCACGGTGCGCGAGCTTTTCCCGGAGCATGGTCCGGCCGCGGTGGATCCGGGACCGCACTGTTCCCAGCTTGACGCCCAGAGCCACGGCCACCTCGTCGTAGGACAAGCCTTCGAGGTCGCACAGCACGACGGCGGCACGGAAGTCCGGGGGCAGTTCCTCCAGTGCGGCCTGCACGTCGAGGTCGAGGTTGTTGAATTCAAAGCTTTGTTCGGGGCCCGGTTCGCGGCCGGGCAGCCGGGACTCGGCGTCCTCGGCGAGCGCGTCGAAGCGGATGCGGCTCTTACGCCGGGCCTGGTCCAGGAAGAGGTTTGTGGTAATCCGGTGCAACCAGCCATCCAACGTGCCCGGCTTGAAGTTTTCGAGCGAGCGGAAGACGCGGACGAACACCTCCTGGGTGAGGTCCTCGGCGTCGTACTTGTTGCCGGTGAGCCGGTACGCGAGCCGGTAGACCTTGGCGGAGTGGTTGGTCACCACTTCCTCCCACGTCGGCCGGACCCACTCGCTTTCCGTGGCGGGCCTGGACTCTTCAGCTGCAGGGACTACTGCCTGAAACGACATCGTCCGCTCCCCTCGTGGATGACACTTCGCCGTGGACGGTGCTTGCGGGTGCAAACTCCTGCCCCTTATTCGGCGCCGAACACCACGCGGATGAACGGATTCCCATCATTTCAAAGCAAGCTGGGAATTCCCTGACGCCCGGACGTTCTTCCGCCAACGGCAGAAACGGGTTTGGGCTGCCGATCCGGACAGGCGGAGGCGCCTCCCGGCCCTGCCCCGCCGGACGCAGTAGGCTGTAAAGAACACTCCCCCTGCCGCCCAGAAAGCGAAAACCCATGAGCGCCGATAAATCCACGAGCTGGTCCTACGCAGAAGATCTGCCTGCCGAGGATGAGGTCCTGATTCATGCGCGGGAACGGTCCTTCGAGCTCGGCGTCACGCCCGTCGGCCCCGGGGTCGGAGCGGTGCTGACCGTGCTGGCTGCCGCTTCGAAGGCGCAGACGGCGGTGGAGATCGGCACCGGAGCCGGCGTCTCGGGCGTGTGCATCCTCCGCGGCCTGGGCCCGAACGCCGTTCTCACCACCATCGACGTCGACGTCGAACACCTCAGGGCGGCCCGGGAAGCCTTCCAGGAAGCAGGCAGCCCGGCCAACCGGACCCGGACGATTTCGGGCCGGGCCGGTGACGTCCTTCCGCGGCTGACCGACGGTGCCTACGACTTGGTCTTCATCGATGCCGACAAACCGAACTACCCCGGCTACGTCGAACAGGCCATCCGCCTGCTCAAGCGCGGCGGGCTGCTGGTGCTCAACGACGCCCTGGACAAGGACCGCGTCGCCAATCCCGCCGGCGCGGGACGCCACCACGACGGTGCTGCGGCAGGTGGGCAAGTCCATCCGTGACGATGACCGGCTCCACTCGGCCATGTTGCCGACCGGCGACGGCCTGCTGATCGCCGTCAAGAAGTAGCCGGCGGGCCGCCCTCCGGCCGCCGCCTTCCGCTGCGGCCGGACCGGCGCAGCAGTCGAGACGAGCCCAGCGAACAGATGAGCTGAGCCAACAGAAAAAGGGCGGAACCTGCAGTCAATGACTGCCGGCCCGCCCTCTCGAACTAGTCGTGGAGCTGTCCGGAACAACTACTCCGTAGCGCCGACGAGGCATTCCTTCAGGTTCGTGGCTTCGGCGGAATTCAACTCAACGACGAGCCGTCCTCCACCTTCGAGCGGGACCCGCATGATCAGGCTCCGTCCCTCTTTGGTCACTTCCATCGGTCCGTCGCCGGTGCGTGGTTTCATAGCCGCCATAAGGAATATCCCCTCCATTAGTCCTGTGACTTAGCAGCCCGGCCGGGCTGCGTCCGCTTAGTCAATCAAGCCGCCCGGCGGCCGTGATGGAAGCCATCATGGCCATGAACTCAGTGTGCTTCTTGCCCTTGCTTACCACCTATTATCGCGTAACTACGCGCCCGTAGCTAATCGTTGGACTTTCCTCCCCGCCGCGCAGAACCGGCGCGGGGCCGCGGAAAGGTGTTCGCGGTCACGGCGGATAGTCGCCACCGCCGGGCAGGGGCGCCCAGGCCCACAGCCACACGATCCAGACGATCTGCAGCAGCAGGAACATCAGGACCACCGTGCCGCGGTAGGCACGGGACCGCGAGACCAGCGCGGCGCTGAGGGCCAGCGGAAAGAGCGGGAGCAGCATCCGGAAGGTGCTGGTTTGGGGATGCAGGAAGACCAGCAGGTAGCCCAGGTAGCAGCTGCACCACAGCCGCAACTCGGTGCCCAGGGCGGCCACGGGCCGGGACATCATGAGCAGGGCGAAGAGCGCAACGAAAACGAAGGGCGCCAGCACTCCGAGAGTGGGCCCGAAAAGCATGACGCCGGTGTCAAACCACGGCCGGAACGGGACGAGGTCGTGTCCCCGCCAGACAGTCTCGGTCTTGGTGTAGGCCTGCAGGTCGCCCGTGATTGCCCATGCGATGGCCGGCCAGAGCAGGGCGCCGATCCCGCTGACCGCGGTCAGGCCCGCGAGGGACCAGAGTTCGGCGCCGCTGGAGGGCGCCGCGCTCCCCGGCGCGGGGGCGGCGCTCCCCGGCGCGGGGGCGGCATGCAGGGTCCGATGGCCCTCGCCGGTTCCTTCCCCGCGGCGGCGTTCCGCGCGCCGTTGCCAAAGGCGGTAGAGCAGCAGCAGCCCCGCCATCGCCGCGAACGGCACCCCGGTAGGGCGTGAGAGGCACATAAGGACGACGACGGGCATTGCGGACAGATACCGGCGCTGCACCACGAGCAGCAGGGCCCCGGCCAGCAGCAGGAGATTCAGGGACTCGGCGTAGGGCACCTGCAGGACCGCCGACACCGGGAAGGTGGAGAAGAACAGCGTCCCCCACAGGGCCGTGCCATGGGTGGCCTTGAGCCTGAACAGACCATAGACCACCAGCGCTGCGCCGAGGCCGCAGACGGACGCAATCAGCGTCAGGGCGACGGCAGGGTGCATTCCGGTCACGCCCGCGAGTACCCGGCCCAGCGTCGGAAACAATGGGTAGAAGGCCCAGGCGTTTTCCTGCACGGCGCCCGACACATCCGTTGGCAGGACGTCAGGATAGCCATTCTGCAGGGCTTCCCCATACCACCGCGCGTCCCAGATATTGATGAAGGACCAGTAGTCGGGCCGCGCGGGGAACCAGGGGTTGACGCCCTGGTGCAGTGCGGCCGCCATGAAAATCCACGCGCTTGCGAGCCGGGCGGCGACGTACAGCCCGCTCACCTGAACCCACCACGGCCACCCGGACACCTGCCCGCCGGCGGAAGCCAGGCGGCCCTTAAGGGCTGCGGTCCGGGCCACCCGTCCTGCGGCTCCGCCGTGGCGTTGCGGACCGGCCGCCGCCGCGGCCGGTGGCGTGTCCGCCGGAGCGTTAACCGGCGGATGCGCCGGGTCGTTCACCGGGCCTGCCCTGCGGCGTGGCGCAAGCGTCCCACTTCCGCTCCGAGGTCAGCGATCTTCTTGTCCTTGGCCGCGAGCTGGTCCCGCAGCTCGTCCAAAACCTGGTCCACCTGGTCCATGCGGTATCCCCGCAGCCCGACGGCGAAACGAAGATGGTCAATGTCGGACGGCGCGGGGTCCTCCGGGAGGAGCACCGGGGGCAGGGACGCCACCGGCTCGTCAAGGCCGTCGTCGAACGGCATGGCGCCCGGCGCGTCGCGGCGGAAAACTTTCGACGCGACGCCGGTGCCGAGCAGGACGGCGACGCCGATCAGGATGATCGCCAGGAAAATCAGGAAAAAGCTCACTCCTCCATCGTGCCAGAAGCCGGCCGCGGGGCTGCTCCCCGGGCGGCTCAGCCGAGTGGGCCGCGTCCGCTGCCGTTGACCGTTCCGTTGCCGTTGTGGCCGTGGCCATGGCCGTTGGCGTTGCCGTTGCCGTTCGGATTCCGGTGCCGCGCCGCACCTTCCACGATCAGCTCCACAGCGAGCGCCGGATCGTCCACCACGTGGATCAGATCGAGATCCTCCTCCGACATCATGCCTTCGGCAACCAGCGTGCCCTCAATCCACTCCACCATCGGGCTCCAGAAAGCCGTACCGAGCAGCACGATCGGGAAGGAGGTCACCTTCCGGGTCTGGACCAGGACCATGGCCTCGAAGAGCTCGTCGAGGGTCCCCAGGCCGCCCGGCAGCACAATGAAGCCCTGAGCGTACTTAACGAACATGGTCTTGCGGGCGAAGAAGTAGCGGAAGTTGATGCCCAGGTCCACCCACTGGTTCATGCCCTGCTCGAAAGGCAGCTCGATGCCCAAGCCCACGGACACGCCATTTCCCTGCACGGCGCCCTTGTTCGCAGCCTCCATCGAGCCCGGGCCGCCGCCGGTGATCACGGCAAGCCCGGCCTCGGCCAGCTTCCGGCCCACCTCGACGGCGAGCTCGTAGTACGGGCTGCCCGGGACGGTCCGGGCCGAGCCGAAGACGCTGACGGCCGAGCCCAGGTCGGCCAGGGCGCCGAAGCCCTCTACGAATTCGCTCTGGATCCGCAGCACGCGCCAGGGGTCGGTGTGCACGAACTGTCCCGGGCCCTTGGTATCGAGAAGGGTCTGGTCGGACATCGTGACCTTGGCCTGTTTCCGCCGCAGCTCCAGCGGGCCCTTGTGGCGGATGCCGTTGACCGGCGCATCACGCCGTTCGGTGGGCCGCTGCTCGCTGGCGTCTGGGGCGGGGCTCTGCTTTGGATCGATACTCATGTGCAAAGGGTAGACCCATTACCTTGCGATCCTCTGTAGTGCGGGCGGCCTTTCCGGCGGCGGGCGCCCCCGATGCAGGGCCCGCAGCAGGCATGCTGACGTGCAGGTATCTCTTGAATCACGATCTCAGGGAACAGGGGCTGATTGCGGCCAAATGCCATGATGTTCGCTAGATTACACCTATGACTACTCAAGTGCCCGGCGATGCGCTCGTCTCCCTGAATGCCGTAAACAAGCATTACGGCCAGCTGCACGTCCTGAAGGACATCAACCTGAACGTCCGCAAGGGCGAGGTTGTCGTTGTCATCGGGCCGTCGGGGTCCGGTAAGTCGACGCTCTGCCGCGCCATAAACCGGCTCGAGACCATCGACGACGGCGTCATCCAAATCGACGGAAAAGTGCTGCCCGAAGAGGGCAAGGAACTGGCCAAGCTGCGCGCCGACGTGGGCATGGTTTTCCAGTCGTTCAACCTTTTCGCGCACAAAACCATCCTGGAGAACGTCACGCTCGGACCCATCAAGGTCAAGGGAGTCTCCAAAGCCGAGGCGGAGAGGGAGGCAATGGCCCTGCTGGAACGCGTCGGCGTGGGCCACCAGGCCCCCAAGCTTCCCGCCCAGCTGTCCGGTGGCCAGCAGCAGCGTGTTGCCATCGCCCGGGCCCTTGCCATGAAGCCGAAGGTCATGCTCTTCGATGAGCCCACGTCCGCGCTGGACCCGGAGATGATCAACGAGGTTCTGGACGTCATGATCCAGCTGGCCAAGGAAGGCATGACCATGATCGTGGTCACCCACGAGATGGGCTTCGCCCGAAAGGCCGCGGACCGTGTGGTCTTCATGGCCGACGGCCAGATCGTGGAAGACGCGAAGCCCGAGGAGTTCTTCACCAATCCGCAGAGCAGCCGGGCCAAGGACTTCCTGTCCAAGCTCCTGACCCACTGACCTGCCACCCTCAGAGTTCGCACCCAGGCCGTCCCCGGCGGCCGCCCAATGAAAGGAATGTCATGAAGGCATTTTTCACCCGGAGGCAATCCCTCCTGGTAGCAGCATCCGCAGCCCTGGCGCTGTCCCTCAGCGCATGTGGTGGCAGCGGTACCGGCACCACGAGCAACCCGACCGTCGCCGAGAAGCCTTCGTTCGCTGCCGGAAGCACCATGGCAAAGCTCTCCTCCGCGGGAACCATCAAGATCGGTACCAAGTACGACCAGCCGCTGTTCGGCCAGGTCGGCCTCGACGGCAAGCCGGTCGGCTTCGACGTCGAGATGGGTAAGCTCATCGCCGCCAAGCTCGGAATCCCTGCCGACAAGATCGAATGGTCCGAGACCGTTTCCGCAAACCGCGAACCGTTCATCGAACAGGGCAAGGTTGACCTTGTCATCGCCACCTACACCATCAACGACAAGCGCAAGCAGGTTGTCAGCTTCGCCGGACCGTACTACGAGGCCGGCCAGGCACTGATGGTCAACAAGGACAACACCTCCATCACCAAGCCGGAGGACGTCAAGGGCAAGAAGGTCTGCTCCGTGACCGGTTCCACCCCCGCTGCCACGATCGTTGAGAAGTACCAGGCAGAGCTCGTTCCGGCCGCCACCTACTCGGCGTGCCTTGAACCGCTCCGCAACAAGCAGGTTGAGGCCGTCACCACCGACAACGTGATCCTGGCCGGTTTCGTGGACAAGGAGCCCGATGCCTTCAAGCTGGCCTCGGACGAGACGTTCACCAAGGAGCCCTACGGCATCGGCCTGAAGAAGGACGACACCGAGTTCCGTAACTGGATCAACGACCAGCTGGAAAGCTTCGCCAAGGACGGCTCCTACAAGAAGGCCTGGGAAGCCACCGCGGGCTCGGTCATCAAGACCGCCCCGGACCTTCCTGCCATCGTCCGTTACTAGCTAACGTCAGGCGGTTGCCGGGGTCCGCTCGCCGCGGCTCCGGCAACCGCCGCTCCCATTTTCGCTCCAGTCCACGACACCCAGCCGAAGGATCCTATGGACGCCGTCATCGAAAGCCTGCCACTCTACTGGAACGGCTTTCTCCGAACCCTTTTCCTGTCTGCCGTGTCTGGAGTGATCGCCCTGCTGCTCGGGACGTTGCTCGCCGCCGCCAGGGTCTCCCCCGTCGCAGCCCTCCGCGGCTTCAGCATGACCTACGTGGAAATCCTGAGGAACACGCCCCTCACCATCGCCTTCTTCTTTGCAGCGATCGTGCTGCCGCGCATCGGGGTGAAGTTCGAGCAGTTCGAGGTCGCGGCCATCATCGCGCTCAGCGCGTACACCGCAGCCTTCATCGCTGAAGCTGTCCGCTCGGGCGTCAACAGCGTTCCGGTGGGCCAGGCCGAGGCCGCCCGCAGCATCGGCATGAAGTTCAGCCAGGTGCTGTCGCTGATCATCCTGCCGCAGGCCCTCCGGACCGTCATTCCACCGCTGATCAACATCCTGATAGCCCTCGTCAAGAACTCTTCGGTTGCCGGTGCCTTCTTCGTCCTCGAGCTGTTCGGCTACGGCAGGCAGCTCGCGAACGCCAACGGCGACCAGGTCATGGCAGTCCTGCTGGGCGTTGCCTTCTTCTACTTGCTGATCACCGTCCCGCTCGGCATCCTCGCCAGCACGGTGGAACGAAAGGTGGCGATCGCCCGATGAGCTCCGTCCTCTATGACGTCCCGGGGCCCAAGGCCCGCCGTGTTTCCGTGATCGGCTCCGTCGTCGGCTCGCTGCTGATCCTGGGCCTGCTGGCGTGGATCATCAGCACACTGGCACAGCAAGGCATCTTCGAAGGACGCCGCTGGGCCATCTTCACCCGGGCTGACGTGTGGACGCTCCTCGGCAACGGCATCGGTGCCACCCTCAGCGCGGCCGCCGTCGCCGCCGTGATCGCCTTCCCGCTGGGCCTGATGCTCTGCCTCCTGCGGATTTCCGACCTGGCCGCCATCCGGATTCCGACGCGGATCGTGCTGGAATTCCTCCGCGGCATGCCTGTGGTCCTGATGATGCTCTTTGTCCTGCTCGTCTTCGGCACCAACCAGTTCATCGCCGTCGTCGCGGGCCTCGTGCTGTACAACAGCGCGGTGTTCGCCGAAATCATCCGGGCCGGCATCCAGTCCCTGCCCAAGGGCCAGCGCGAAGCCGGCCTGACGGTGGGCCTGACCAGCTTCCAGTCCCGCATGATCATCGAGCTTCCCCAGGCCATCCGCCGGATGATGCCGTCCCTGGTGGCCCAGCTCGTGGTGCTGCTGAAGGACACCTCGCTCGGCTACATCGTTGCCTACGGTGAACTGCTCCGGGCGGTGCAGGTCATGGCCGACTTCCTGGGTACCCAGTACCTCTTCCCCATCTTCTTCGTGGCTGCGGCCATCTACATTGCAATCAACCTCTGCGTCTCCCGCATCGCCGTGTGGATCGAGCGCCGCGGGTCCAAGAAGGCCGCGGGCGGCGTGGCCAAGGCTGAACCGGCTGTCGAGGAGGCGGCCGCCACCAAGCCGTAGCCGGCAACACTGACTGCACAAAAAGGCCCGGATCCGTGAGGATCCGGGCCTTCTGCGTGGAGCAGCCTATGCCGAAAGCCAGCTCCGGAGCGCGCGGAGGCATTCGCGGATCGCGTCCGCCTCCACGTGCTCGTTGTCCTTGTGGGCCAGCAGCGCGTCCCCGGGGCCGAAGTTCACGGCCGGGATGCCCAGCTCACTGAAGCGGGCGACGTCGGTCCAGCCGTATTTCGGCTTGGGTTCGGCCCCCACGGCGGCAACGAAGGACGCGGCAGCCGGATGCTTCAGTCCGGGACGCGCCCCGGCAGCGCTGTCGGTACGGACGACGTCGAACCCCTCGAGCAGTTCACGCACATGGCGTTCCGCGTCATCCGGGGTCTTGTCCGGGGCGAAGCGGTAGTTGATCTCGACGACGCAGCGGTCCGGAATGACGTTGCCGGCGGTGCCGCCGTTGATCTTCACGGCGTTCAGGCTTTCCCTGAAGTCCAGTCCGTCCACGTTGACGGTCTTCGGCTCGTAGGCCGCCAGCCGGGCCAGGATCGGCGCCGCGGCGTGGATCGCATTGCTGCCCATCCACGCGCGCGCCGAGTGGGCGGCTTCACCGCGGGTGGTGGCCTCGAAGCGGCTGGTGCCGTTGCAGCCGCCCTCCACCGTTCCGGCCGTGGGCTCGAGCAGTATCGCGAACTCCCCGGCGAGAAGTTCGCCGTGGTTGCGGACCAGCCGGCCGAGCCCGCTCTTCACGGCCTCGACTTCCTCATGGTCATAGAAAACGAACGTGACGTCCCGGGCCGGTTCCGCGCCGTCGTCGAACAGGCTGGCCGCGAGCGCCAGCTGCACCGCGACGCCGCCCTTCATGTCGGTGGCACCCCGGCCGTAGAGGATGCCCTCGCCCGGTGCCCCGGAGGGCCAGTAGGACGGCACGGTGCCCAGGGAACCCTCCGTGCCGGGCAGCGGAACGGTGTCCAGGTGCCCTGCGAGGATCACGCGCTCGGCGCGGCCGAGGTTGGTGCGGGCGATGATCGCGTCACCGTCCCGGACCAGGTCAAGCTGCGGTACTGCGCGGAGGGCATGCTCCACGGCGTCCGCCAGCGGCGTTTCGTTGCCGGACACGCTCTCGATGTCGATAAGGGCGGCGGTCAGCAGGGCAACGTCCTGACGGAGGTCAAGGCGGACGGGAGCAGGCGGACGGGAGGCGGGGGCGGTGGATTCCGGGGCAGTCACGGTTCCACTGTATCCGCTGCCTCTCCCCACCTGACTGGCACTTGACGCCGTTTTGACGCTCCAAAACGCCGTCACCTGCCAGCCGGTTGGGCCGTCACGGGTTTCGGGGAGCGCGGGCGCCGTCTATAGACTTGGAGGCATGACTGAAACCGCTTCTTCCGCTGTGCCCGCTGACACCCGCTCCGCCTATGGCTACGGCGTCGCCACCATCTCCACTGTCAACGGCGAATCCACCGTGCTGGACGTCTGGTTCCCGGCGCCGGCCCTCGGAACTGCGACGGAGCACCTCCGCGATGCGGCCAACGCGGACCAGTCGCTGCTAGACATCGCCGAAACCGGGGCCGACGCGGACCGGGGCACCGAGCAGAAGGTCGTGTTCGTCCAGGTCAACCTCGACGAGGCCCCGGCGGACACGGCGGACGCCTACCTGCGCCTGCACCTGCTCTCCCACCGGCTGGTCCAGCCCAACAGCATCAACCTTGACGGCATCTTCGGCAAACTTCCCAATGTCGTCTGGACCAACTTCGGCCCGGCCGCTGTGGAGGGCTTCGAACTGACGCGAGCACGGCTGCGCAAGCGCGGTGCCGTGACGGTGTACGGCGTGGACAAGTTCCCGCGGATGGTCGACTACGTCATCCCCTCCGGCGTCCGGATTGCCGACGCCGACAGGGTCCGGCTCGGCGCCCACCTGGCGGAGGGGACCACGGTCATGCATGAGGGGTTCGTGAACTTCAACGCCGGCACCCTCGGCACCTCCATGGTCGAAGGCCGGATCTCGGCCGGTGTCGTCACCGGTGACGGGACCGACGTCGGCGGCGGCGCCTCCATCATGGGGACCCTCTCCGGCGGCGGCAAGGAAAAGATCTCCCTGGGCGAGCGGGTCCTGCTGGGCGCCAACTCCGGTGTGGGCATCAGCATCGGCGATGACTCGGTCGTCGAGGCCGGACTGTATGTCACCGCCGGCACCCGCGTCCGCCTCGTCGGGACCACGGATGCCGGCGGAGAGGACAGCAGCCAGGTCGTCAAAGCCATCGAGCTCTCGGGAGTTCCCAACCTGCTGTTCCGCCGCAATTCGTCCACCGGCGAAGTCGAGGTCCTTCCGCGGAAGGGGCAGACGGTGGTGCTCAACGAGGCCCTCCACGCCAACTAGGACACCGCAACACGCACGGCGTCAGCAGAGCCTTCAGCAGATTTGACCGGCCCCGGCAGGGCCCAAGGGAGTAGTTTCGTGGCACGCAGAGGCAGCTGGCGGCGTCGGGCTGTGCTGCTGCTGATCCTGGCCATGGTTGCCGGGGCCGTCTACACGGCGGTGGCGTTCCTGCAGCGTTCCGAGACCCTGGTCACCGAACGGTGCACGGCGGCGGGTTCCGGAAGCGCCGAACTTGCCACCGACCAGGCAGCGAATGCGGGGCTGATCGCCGCCGTCGCCGTCCGCCGCGGACTCCCGGCCCGGGCTGCCAGCATCGCGCTGGCCACCGCGATGCAGGAATCCAAGCTGCGGAACATCGGCCACGGGGACCAGGCCGGTCCGGACTCCCGTGGCCTGTTCCAGCAGCGTCCGTCGCAGGGATGGGGCACCACGGAGCAGGTGATGGACCCGTACTACGCCACCAACGCCTTTTACAACGCACTGGTGAAGGTCTCCGGCTACCAGTCGCTGGACATCGCCGACGCCGCGCAGCGGGTCCAGCGCTCAGCGTTTCCCGGGGCGTATGCCCAGCACGAGGTGATGGCCCGCGCTTTCGCCTCCGCTTTGACCGGCCAGACTCCCGCGGGGCTGGAATGTACGCTGCGTGCCCCCGATGAGGCCGGCGACCCGGCGGCCGTGCAGGAGCGCCTGTCGGCGTCCTTCGGGAACGTTCCGGCCTCCGCCGAGGGCCGGGTGCTGCAGATCGAGGCCGACGGACCGCTGGCGTGGGCGGTGGCGCAGTGGGCGGTATGCAACGCCAAGGCCCTCTCCATCACGGAGGTCGGCACCGGCGGCCAGAGCTGGACCCGCGAGACCCACGACGGCTGGAAGGCTTCCGACGCGCCTGCCGGCCAGGTCCGCATCACAGTGGCCGAGGCCCCGCGGCAGTAGCCGGCGCCGCAGGCGGAGAACCAGCCGCGGACCGGTTCTAGACCAGCAGGTCCACCACGGGCTGGACGTAGCTGCGGAACAGTTCCTGATCAGACGTCAGCTCGTGGCTCATGAAGATCTTGTCCGGTTCGACGTACCAGGCCCTCTGTTCGGCCAGCGGAAGCTCAATGATGGTCAGGTTGAAGGGATTGGCGTCGCGGCCGACCTCCAGCAGCTTGTCGTCCACCATGTCGGCCAGGAGCTGCACGCCGCCGGCGGCTTCCCGCTCCGCCTCGAGCGCGGCATACTCGCTCCGGCGTTCCCGGGCCCAGGACAACGCGGCGCCGAAATGCGCCTGCAGCACGCGCCGCAGGGCCGGGGAATTGCTGAAGGCACGGAAACCAGGCGGCCCCAGCGTGGGCGACATCTCCGGATGCGCTTTGAGGAGTTGCTCCCACCACGCCTCCCACTCCGTCCTGAGGGCGCTGGCTCCGCCCACGTCGGCGATGAGGTGGGCGTGGTCGGACGGACGGATCTTGGGTGCCACGTGGCACAGTGCGGGGTGCCCTACGCCGTCGAGGCCGGCCACGTCACGGATGTACAGGGCAATGAGCATCGGACCAGAGGTGTCCATGGTGATCCGCCAGCCAGGTCCGCCGGTCTCTTGCATCCATTGCCTCCCTTGCCGCCTCGCGGGTTCCCTTACCGGGTGCCACCCTTGGCAAGACGTACTATCCCAGTGTATTCCTCACGCTAACGCAGGTTAATGGCGGGAACCCGGCCGGTGAGTCCCGACAGGTGGGCGTCCAGCACGTCCCTGCACATCTGGGCGGTCATCCATTCGGGCTGGAGCAGCGCGTGCATGGTGAGCCCGTCCAGGGTGGCGAGCAGCCTTTCGGCTTCAGTGACGAGCCCTTGCCGGTCCGGACCCGGGGGGCCGGGCTGCCCCGCGCCGTCGCCGTCACCTCCGGAAAGTTCCATCACGATCCGGCCCATGACCGCTGCCACGGCGCGGTGGCTGCGGTCGGCCTCCGGGGCCAGGAACGGCTTCGTCCTGGCGGCATTCTTGAAGGCCATCCACACGCAGGCGTCGACGGCCCGCTCCTCATCCAGCGGCAGGAGCTCGCCCAGCAGGGCCACGACGGCTTCGTAGTGCTCTTCCGTGCCCGGCCGCAGCGCTTCGAGCCGGTCATCCGCGGCAGTAAGCCTGCCGACGATCCGGTCCACCACGGCACCGAAGGCGTGCGCGAGCAGTTCCTCGCTGCTCGCGAAGTAGTGCCGGACCGATCCGACGGCGAGTTCGGCCTCGTCGGCAACTTCCCGGAGCGACGCCCGCTCCAGCCCGTCGGCTGCAATAATCCGGAAGACCGCTTCGACCACTTCCTGGCGCCGCAAAGCGGCGTCGACAAATTTCGGCACTCGTCTTTTTTAGCACGGATGTGCCCGTACGACGGCGGGGCGCACCGGCTCCGGCCGGGCCAGCCTCCGCGGGCGGGTTCGGCGGTGGGATAGCCTAAGACTCATGAAAATTCTGGTTACTGGCGGCACCGGCTACATCGGTTCGCACACCGTGCTGTCCCTGCAGGAGGCCGGCCATGAGGTCGTGGTCATCGACAATCTGGTGAACTCCAGCGAGGAGTCGCTGCGCCGTGTTGCGGAACTGAGCGGCACCGCGGCTGCGTTCCACCGCGTGGACCTCGTGGACGAGCCCGGCGTCGACGCCGTCTTTGCCGAGCACGCGATCGATGCCGTGATCCACTTCGCCGGGCTCAAGGCCGTCGGTGAGTCTGTCCGGGAACCCCTGCGGTATTACCACAACAACCTCACGGGCACCCTGAACCTGCTCCGCGCGATGGACCGGCACGACGTCCGGTCGATCGTTTTCAGCTCTTCCGCCACCGTTTACGGCGAGCACAACCCCAGCCCGTACGTGGAAAAGATGGAGATCGGCGCGAACAACCCGTACGGCCGGACCAAGGAGCAGATCGAGGACATCCTCGCCGACCTCGGCGCCGCCGACGAGCGGTGGCACATCGCACTGCTGCGCTACTTCAACCCGGTCGGCGCGCACCCTTCGGGGCGGATCGGCGAGGACCCGCAGGGCATCCCCAACAACCTCGTCCCGTTCATTGCCCAGGTCGCCGTCGGCCGGCGGGAAAAGCTGATGGTCTTCGGCGGCGACTACGACACCCCGGACGGCACCTGCCAGCGCGACTACATCCACGTGGTGGACCTCGCCGAAGGCCACGTCGCCGCCCTTAACCACATCGCCGGCCGCCCCGGAGTGCGCCGCTGGAACCTCGGCTCCGGCCACGGCTCCTCCGTGCTGGAAGTACTCCACGCCTTCGAAAAGGCCGCGGGCAAACCCATCCCGTACGAGATCACGGACCGCCGCGCCGGCGACCTGCCCGCGTTCTGGGCCGACGCCTCCGCGGCGCTGGCGGACCTGGGCTGGTCCACCACCAAGACGGTGGACGAGATGTGCGAGGACCACTGGCGCTGGCAGAAGAACAACCCGGAGGGCTACAACGCCTGACCGCTTGACCGCTTAAACCTGGACAGTACGACGCCGGCCGCGCTCCTCACGAGGGGCGCGGCCGGCGTCGTACTGCTGTGGTGTCTGTGAACCTGTTGTGCTAGCGAACCGCTACACCGAGGGGTAGTTGCGCTCCGCCTCACCGATGTACAGCTGCCGGGGGCGGCCGATCTTGGTGTTGGGGTCGCCGATCATCTCGCGCCACTGCGCGATCCAGCCCGGCAGGCGTCCGATGGCGAACAGCACCGTGAACATCTTCTCGGGGAAGCCCATCGCCTTGTAGATCAGCCCCGTGTAGAAGTCCACGTTCGGGTAGAGCTTGCGCTGGATGAAGTAGTCATCATTCAGGGCTTTCTCCTCCAGGCGCATGGCAATGTCGAGCAGTTCGTCGTTGCCGCCAAGCTTGCTGAGGATCTCGTGGGCGGTCGCCTTGACGATCTTGGCCCGCGGGTCGTAGTTCTTGTAGACGCGGTGCCCGAAGCCCATGAGGCGGACGCCGTCTTCCTTGTTCTTGACCTTCTCCATGTAGTCCTCGGGCTTCGTGCCGTCGGCCTGGATCTGGCGCAGCATCTTCAGCACGGCCTCGTTGGCTCCGCCGTGGGCGGGACCGAAGAGGGCGTTGATGCCCGCTGAGACGGATGCGAAGAGGTTGGCGTTGGAGGAGCCGACCAGCCGGACGGTGGAGGTGGAGCAGTTCTGCTCGTGGTCCGCGTGCAGAATGAGCAGCAGGTCCAGTGCCTTCGCGACAACGGGATCCACCTCGTACTGCTCCGCCGGCAGGCCGAAGCTCAGCCGCAGGAAGTTCTCCACGAGGTTCTGGGAGTTGTCCGGGTACAGCATGGGCTGGCCGATGGACTTCTTCAGGGCGTAGGCGGCGATGACCGGCATCTTTGCCAGCAGCCGGTACGTGGAGACCTCGACGTGCTCGGCGTTGAACGGGTCCAGCGAGTCCTGGTAGAAGGTCGAGAGCGCCGACACGGCCGAGGACAGCACGGGCATCGGGTGCGCGTCCCGGGGGAAGCCGCTGAAGAAGCCCTTGAGTTCTTCGTGCAGCAGGGTGTGGTGGCGGATCCGCTGGTCGAAGGCTTCCAGCTCAGTCGGTGTCGGCAGGTTGCCGTAGATCAGCAGGTAGGAGACTTCCAGGAAGCTGGAGTGCTCGGCGAGCTGCTCGATCGGGTAACCGCGGTAACGCAGGATGCCGGCGTCGCCGTCGATGTAGGTGATGGCGGACGTGGTAGCCGCGGTGTTCATGAAACCGGGGTCGAAGGCGACGGCGCCGGTCTGCTTCAGCAGCTTGGAAATGTCGTAGCCTTCATTTCCTTCTACAACCTTGATGCGCGGGAGTTCAAGCTCGCCTGCTGCATGGCGCAGGGTCGCGCTGGTGGTCTCAGTCATGGAGTCTCCTCATGAGGCGTCGGGGCCTCTGTAGAAAGCCGGTCCAACTTCTGGTGAAGCCGCCCAGCGGGACCCGCCCGGAGACGGATTCCAACGGCTACGCTGCCTTCTTGTGGAAAGCCACCATTGATAGTCAGTTAAAAACTACATTCAGTTCGCGGGTGGCACTAATCCAAGGCCCTCCGGAAAGGCCGAAAATGCGCCGGTTGTGGCACGTGTCACACATTGTTACGGTCTTGGTGTCACGGTCCGGTACTTCGGCCCGCTATCACGGTCCGGTGGCCAGTCGTGCCGCCGCCGCGTCGATCCGTTCGTCGGTGGCGGTCAGCGCCACCCGGATGAACCCGTTGCCGGCGTCACCGTAGAAGACCCCGGGACCGACGACGATCCCCCGGTCCGCAAGCCGGCTCACCGTGAGCCAGGTGTCCTCCCCGGCGGTGGCCCACAGGTAGAGCCCGGCCCGGGATTCGTGGATGGTCAGTCCGAAGCGCTCCAGCGCCGGTACGATCCGTTCGCGGCGGCCGCGGTACAGATCCTTCTGGTTCTGGACGTGGGCATCGTCGCCCAGGGCGACGCGCATGGCCTCCTGAACCGGGTAGGGCACGATCATGCCCGCGTGTTTGCGGCTGTTCACGAGGTTCGCCATGATGCCCGGGTCGCCGGCGATGAACGCCGCACGGTATCCGGCCACGTTGGACTGCTTGCTAAGGGAGTAGACCGCCAGCAGGCCCTCGTGCGAGCCATCTGCTACTTCGTGATTGAGGATGCTGGGTACCGGCGATCCGCCGCGCTGGACATCCCATTCGCCCCAGCCCAGTTCGGCGTAGCACTCGTCCGAGGCCACCACGGCCCCGATGTCACGTGCCTGCGCCACGATGCGCCGGAGCGATGCGGTGTCCCGCACGCTGCCGGTGGGGTTGGCCGGCGAATTGACCCAGACCAGGCGGACGCGGGCCCGGGTCGCGGCGTCGAGCTCATCGAGGTCATCCGCAGCGATGTGCTCGGCGCCGGCAAACGCGGCGCCGATGTCGTAGGTGGGGTAGGCGACGGTGGGCCGCACGACGACGTCGCCCGGTTTCAGACCCAGCAGGAACGGCAGCCACGCCACCAGTTCCTTGGACCCCACCGTGGGCATGATGTGCTGCGGATCGAGGCCGGGCACGCCGCGGCGGCGCTCAAACCAGGCCGCTATTGCCTCCCGGAGGGCCGCCGTACCGTGGACCGTGGGGTAGCCCGGGGCGTTGGCCGCGGCACGGAGCGCCTCCTGCACCACCTCCGGTGTCGGGTCCACGGGCGTGCCGATGGAAAGGTTGGCGACTCCCCCGGAGTGTTCGGCTGCCCTGGCGAGGTACGGCTTCATCGCCTCCCAGGGATAATCGGGCAGGCTGAGGCCGAAACTGCGCAGCGCGGATGTCACGGAAGCGCCGCCCCTAGCTCTCTTGGTTCTGTAGCGGCAGGGCCGCAATCATCGGGTGGTCCGTGTGCGTGTTGCCGATCTTCGCGGCCCCGCCCGGAGACCCGAGTTCGTCGAAGAACTCAACGTTGGCCTTGTAGTAGTCCGCCCATTCCTCAGGAGTGTCGTCCTCGTAGTAAATCGCCTCCACGGGGCAGACCGGCTCACACGCACCGCAGTCCACGCACTCGTCGGGGTGGATGTACAGCGAACGCTCACCTTCATAGATGCAATCGACGGGGCATTCTTCAATACATGCCTTGTCCTTGACATCTACACACGGCTGCGCGATTACGTACGTCACGTCCCTTGCCTCTCCACGTTGGGTCCGGCGACCGGCCGGATGGTGCTCCCGGCCTGAGCGCCGGGCTGCTGACTTCTGAGCCTATTATCTCCCAGTGGGTCACCGCGAACCTAGCCGGGCGTCACAGAGGCCCGTCCGGGTTGGCGGGCTGGCCCTAGTATGAACTGGTGAGTCCGCCGATCCCCCCGCAGCAGCAGTTCCTTTCCGACGCCCCGCTTGGCACCCGCGTCGTGGTCAGGTACAGGATTGAGGATGGCCTGACGGATGCGCTCGGCGAGCTCGTGGGACGGGGCGACGGGGACTGCACGGTCCGCACCCGGCGCTCGGACGTGGTGATACCGCTGGCCCTTGTCGTGGCCGCGAAGGAAGTCCCGCCGGCCCCGCCGCGCCGCAACCCGAAGCATCCCTGATCTCGGGGCTGGCTTGGGGTGCTCCTCCTGACCGATGGACATGCTCTCCGCTGCGCCGGGAAACTGGACATGCCCCCACCCACCAAGCCCGACCGATGGACATGCGCTCCCCTGCGCCGGGGAACTGGACAAGTAGGCATTATGTCCATCGGTGCGTGCGGAATCCGGGCATGCCCATTGGTCAGGGGCACTAGCGCGGGACATGTCCATGCTTTGCGGCGAAAGTTGGTCATCTGGCGTGGAGCCCAGGCCTACAGGAGGGCCCGTCGAGTACGTGGCGAGGACTGGAACCCGGTCAGCTTATGCGGCCGTTGAGAGCCTGTTCAGGGCATCCCGGACCATGGCGATAAACTCATCTGGCCGGTTGCGAAGCAAAGGATAGCTGACGACCAGCGTCGGGATGCCCCGCCGGGTTGTCATGTTCCAGCGCCGCCGGTCTTCCTCGAAGCTCGCCTTGTCCATGTGGAATCCCGCACCATCGGTTTCGATGCCGAGCCTGCCATCCACCATCAGATCAAGGTGGCCCATTCCGGGCACATTGACCTGGGACTCCACGTGGAACCCGGCCTTCCTGAGGAGGTATCTGGCCAGACATTCGATGATGGACTGGGATTGCGGGACGATACCGGCGACAATCCGACGCTCCCGTACATCGTTCCGGCCCGACAGACGTTGCCGCAACGCTGCAATCGGCACGCCTTTCAACACCACGGCTGACTCAGCTATGACGAGACCGTCGAGCTCCGGGAGACAGCGAAGGCTTTGAATGACAGTGTCGAGGATTGTTGGCGGCACTGCCGACCGATGGCACACATACCCCGGATAACTGCGACTGTGCGTGAGGGCTACATGCGGCTGCAAGGGTGGCTCAAGGACCCAAAGCCCCTGTAGCTGCGCCTTCGTGACGCACGCCGGCTCGGCTGGCAACGACCGGATGGCGATGAGTTGCTCGTCGGCGCCGGGGACAGCGTAGACGCCCCGGGCGACCCGCGAAACAGCTCCACTGGCCAGGGCGGCCTTCAGCTGGAAGTGTGAGACCCCAGCGGCAGCAAGGTGTTTGGCGCGAGCTACGCGGTCGTATTTCGGAAGCACTTCGGAGATCTTGGCCATGGGGACATGGTGGCTCGTCAGACTTCGACGGGTACAGCGGCCGCTTTCAGTATGTGCACAAGCGGACGCCACAAGCTGAGGGCACCAAGAATGGGCATGTCCCGCGCTCCCGCAACGAAGAATGAGCATGTCCCGTGGTCAGCCTTGGGCACGCCCAGTGGCACGCCTGAGCGATGGACATAGTGTCACTATGTCCATCGGTAATCACCAAGAATGAGCATGTCCCCCGGCCCCGGCACCAAGAATGAGCATGTCCCACGGCGACGCAACGAAGAATGAGCATGTCCCCTGAGCACACAGGGGGCCCTGGGGCTACGCTGGCGAGGGGCGGTACCGCCGGCACCAGGCCAGCATTACTAGGGTCACTGCCGCGCTTCCGAAGACCCAGAGATTGCCCGGGACATCGCCGATCACCAGGCGCTTGCCGTTCTCCACCGTGGACCACCAGCCCGTGAGGATGTAGCAGAGGACCCCGCAGGCGGCCGTCGGGAGGATGGAGCGGAAAGCGGCCCCGAGCCACAGCTGGGCGGAACCGAGCAGTGCCAGCGCGGCAATGGCTCCCCAGGGAAGCTCCGTACCGGCCAGCACCAGGCCCTGACGGTGCAGGGCGGTGCCCGCGGTGGCAACAAAAAGAGCTGCCGGCACGGCGGCGGCCCAGGCCGCCTGCCGTACCGGCAGCTCTCTTATTCACAAGTACCCGTTGCCGAGGCTAGGGACGGTGCTGCTAGGCCTTGGCGCGGGCGCGGTTGGACTTGGCGCGCTGGTTGGCGTCCAGGATGACCTTCCGGATGCGGATGGAATCCGGGGTGACCTCGACGCACTCGTCTTCACGGGCGAATTCGAGGGACTCCTCGAGAGTCAGGTCGCGCGGCGGCGTCAGGTTCTCGAAGGTGTCGGAGGAAGCGGCACGCATGTTGGTGAGCTTCTTTTCCTTGGTGATGTTGACGTCCATGTCGTCGGCGCGGGAGTTCTCGCCGACGATCTGGCCTTCGTAAACCTCGGAGGTGGGGCGAACGAAGAAGGAACCGCGCTCCTGCAGGTTGATCATGGCGAACGGCGTTACAACGCCGGCGCGGTCGGCGATCATCGAGCCGTTGGTGCGGTACTCAATCGGGCCGGCCCAGGGCTCGTAGCCCTCGGAGATGGAGGCTGCGATGCCGGCGCCGCGGGTGTCCGTGAGGAACTTGGTGCGGAAACCGATCAGGCCACGGGCCGGGACGATGAACTCCATGCGGCACCAGCCGGTGCCGTGGTTCGCCATGTTGGTCATGCGGCCCTTGCGGGCTGCCATGAGCTGCGTGACGGCGCCGAGGTACTCTTCCGGGACGTCGATGGTCATGTGCTCCATCGGCTCGTGGACCTTGCCGTCGATGGTCTTGGTGACAACCTGCGGCTTGCCGACGGTGAGCTCGAAGCCTTCACGGCGCATCTGCTCGACCAGGATGGCCAGGGCGAGCTCGCCGCGGCCCTGGACTTCCCAGGCATCCGGACGCTCGGTGGGGAGCACCTTGATGGAGACGTTACCGATCAGTTCCTTGTCCAGGCGGTCCTTCACCTGGCGGGCGGTGACCTTGGCGCCCTTGACCTTGCCGGCCAGCGGCGAGGTGTTGATACCGATGGTCATGGAGATCGCGGGGTCATCCACCGTGATCAGCGGCAGCGGCTGCGGGTTCTCGGCGTCGGTCAGGGTCTCACCGATGGTGATTTCCTCGATGCCGGCGACGGCGACGATCTCGCCGGGGCCTGCGGACTCGGCCGGGACGCGGTCCAGGGCCTTGGTGGCGAGCAGTTCGGTGATCTTGACGTTCTTCAGCTCGCCGTTGGCACGTGCCCAGGCGACGGTCTGGCCCTTGCGCAGGGTGCCGTTGTAGATGCGCAGCAGCGCGAGGCGGCCCAGGAACGGGGAGGCGTCGAGGTTGGTGACGTGGGCCTGCAGGACACCGTCCGGGTTGTAGGTCGGTGCCGGGATGTGCTCGATGATGGCCTTGAACAGCGGCTCGAGGTCCTCGTTCTCCGGAGCGGTGCCGTCGGCCGGCTGCTCGAGGGACGCGCGGCCGACCTTGGCTGCGGCGTAGACGACGGGAACGTTGAGGATCTTGTCCAGGTCCAGGTCCGGAACCTCGTCGGCGAGGTCGGACGCCAGGCCCAGGAGCAGGTCCATGGACTCGTGAACGACTTCTTCGATCCGCGCGTCGGGGCGGTCGGTCTTGTTGACCAGGAGGATTACCGGCAGGTGCGCGGCCAGGGCCTTGCGCAGCACGAAGCGGGTCTGGGGCAGCGGGCCCTCGGAGGCGTCAACGAGGAGGACAACGCCGTCAACCATGGACAGGCCGCGCTCGACCTCGCCGCCGAAGTCGGCGTGGCCGGGGGTGTCGATGACGTTGATGGTGATGGTCTCGCCCTGGGAGGACGGTCCGTTGTAGGCCACCGTCGTGTTCTTGGCCAGAATGGTGATGCCCTTTTCGCGCTCCAGGTCACCAGAGTCCATGACCCGGTCTTCGAGGTGGTTGTGCTCGGCAAAGGAGTTGGTCTGCTTGAGCATGGCGTCGACCAGAGTGGTCTTGCCGTGGTCAACGTGGGCCACGATCGCGACGTTGCGCAGGTCACTGCGCGATGCAGTGGCTACCGCAGTGTTGGTGGTGGTTTCAGACATGCGTTATTGCTCGATTCAGTGGTGAAGTCAGCTGTTGTATCGCGACATTTCCAACCGGAACGCACGACATAGAAGTCCCTTTGCACAGGGCACCTTCTACAAGTCTAAACGCTAGGGCATTTATTGGCCTAAAATGCCCGATTGCCGGCGGAGCGGTGGCACGGGCAGATGGGCCGGATCCGGCGGTGGAGTATGAGCAATCTCACTCCGGCAAAACGCCGGAAGCCGGCACCGGCCCGGAGGGCAGGTGCCGGCTTCCGTCTCACGCTGTGAGGTGAGGGCCGACGTCCGACGGCCCGGTCAGGCGACTTCCGGCGGCAGCATCAGCTGGGCGCCGGGAATGGCGTTGAGCAGTGCCTTCGTGTAGTCCTGCTGCGGCGAATCGAAGAC
This sequence comes from Arthrobacter sp. B3I9, assembly GCF_030816935.1. Classification (NCBI taxonomy): domain Bacteria; kingdom Bacillati; phylum Actinomycetota; class Actinomycetes; order Micrococcales; family Micrococcaceae; genus Arthrobacter; species Arthrobacter sp. B3I9. The sequence goes on along the minus strand of NZ_JAUSYO010000001.1, from coordinate 1,439,575 downwards.
CTCGTCCGTGGATCCGGTCTCGACCAGCCTGCCTTTCTCCATCACGCAGACGTGGTCGGCGATCTGCCGGACCACGGCGAGGTCGTGGGTGATGAACAGGTAGGTCAGGCCGAGGCGGGACTGCAGTTCCGCAAGCAGGTTCAGCACCTGGGCCTGGACCAGGACGTCCAGCGCCGAAACGGCCTCGTCGCAGATGATCACCTCTGGATCCAGTGCAAGGGCCCGCGCGATGGCGACACGCTGGCGCTGGCCGCCGGAGAGTTCGTTCGGGTACCGCTGCATGGTGGACTGCGGCAGCGCGACCTGGTCCAGCAGTTCCCGGACCTTCTTCTCGCGGCTGGCCTTGTCCCCGATCTTGTGGGTCCGGAGCGGCTCCTCGATGGTACGGAAGATGTTGTACATCGGGTCCAGGGAGCCGTAGGGATCCTGGAAGATCGGCTGTACCCGCCGCCGGAACGCGAAGATCTCCTTGCTGTTCAGGGTGGACGTGTCCACCCCGTCGAACACGATCCTTCCGGAGGTGGGCTGCAGCAGGTTCAGCACCATCTGCGCCACGGTCGATTTGCCGGAGCCCGACTCCCCCACGATCGCCGTCGTCGTTCCCCGCCGGACGCTGAAGGAGACGTTGTCCACCGCGGTGAAGTCGGTTGAACGCCCGAAGCCGGAGCGCAGCTTGAACACCTTGCTGAGGTTCTCGATCTGCAGGACCTCTTCGGGAAGCGCCGGCTCCACCACCACGTCAGCGGCCGGGGCCAGCAGCTCGTCGGTTTCGACGCCCTGTTCCTTGGCGACCTGGATACGGCGTGACGCCAGCGACGGCGCGGAGGCGACCAGCCGCTGGGTGTACGGGTGCTGCGGGTTCCGCAGCAGTTCAAGGGACGGCCCGGATTCGACCACCTGGCCGCGGTACATGACCACCACCTTGTCCGCACGCTCGGCAGCGAGGCCGAGGTCGTGGGTGATCAGCAGCACGGCAGTCCCAAGGTCCGTGGTCATCTTGTCCAGGTGGTCGAGGATCTGCCGCTGCACCGTCACGTCCAGCGCCGACGTCGGTTCGTCGGCGATCAGCAGGCGCGGCTGGCAGGACAGCCCGATGGCGATCAGCGCGCGCTGGCGCATGCCGCCGGAGAACTCGTGCGGGTACTGCTTGGCGCGCCTCGCGGCGTCGGGCAGTCCCGCCTGCGACAGGACCGCGGCGACGTCGTCCGGGCCGCTGGGCAACCCGTTGGCCTTCAGCGTCTCGCGGACCTGGTAGCCGATCTTCCACACCGGGTTCAGGTTGGACATCGGGTCCTGCGGGACCATGCCGATGCTGTTGCCGCGCAGTTCGATCATGCGCTTCTCGCCGGCGGAGGAGATGTCCTCGCCGTCGAACAGGATCTGCCCCGCCGAGACGCGGCCGTTCTCCGGCAGCAGCCCGATCGCGGCCAGCGCCGTCGTGGATTTGCCGGAACCGGACTCGCCCACAATGGCGACGGTCTCGCCCGGCATGATGGTCAGGTGCGCGTTCCGCACGGCGTTGACCTCGCCGTTGCTGGTGGCGAAGCTGATCGCGAGGTCCCTGATTTCAAGGAGCGGGCGCTCGGTGGCGTAGCCTGCTTCATGGATTTCAACAGAGGCGTTCATGGCGTTCCCTTTCATCGCTTGCGCGCTTTGGGATCGAGAGCATCGCGGAGGGCATCGCCCAGCATGATGAAGCTCAGGACGGTGATGGAGAGCGCGATGGCCGGATAGAGCAGCGGCATCGGATTGGACCGCAGCGAGGCCTGCGCGGCCTGGATGTCATTGCCCCAGGACATAACGCTGGGCGGCAGCCCGATGCCGAGGAAGGACAGCGTGGATTCGGCCACGATGAACGTGCCCAGGGAGATGGTCGCGACAACGATGATCGGGGCCAGCGAGTTCGGCAGGACGTGGCGCATGAGCGCTCCGAACCGGGAAACCCCGAGGGACCGCGCCGCGGTGACAAAGTCGGCGTTGCGGACCTCGATGACGGCCCCTCGCGTGATGCGGGCAATCTGGGGCCAGCCGAACGTGGCCAGGATCAGCACCAGAGTCCAGGCCGTGCGGTTGGTGCGGAACATCGGAAGCTGCATCACCACGATGGCGCCCAGGATGAGCGGCAGCGCGAAGAAGATGTCGTTGATGCGCGCCAGGACGGCATCCACCCAACCGCCGTAGTAGCCGGCCAGGGCGCCCACGATGCCGCCGAGCACAAGCACTCCAAGGGTGGTGAACAGGCCCACCGTGACCGAGGACCGGGTGCCGAAAATGACGCGGGCGTAGACGTCGCAGCCCTGCTGGGTGAAGCCCAGCGGGTGGCCGTCGGCGGGTCCGCCGTCGGAGTTGGCCAGCTGGCAGGCCTCGGAGGTGGGATCGATCTGGGAGAAGAGCCCGGGGAACAGTGACACCGCCACGACCACGAGGATCAGGAACGCGGAAATCAGGAACAGCGGCTGCTTGCGCAGGTTGCGCCAGGCCTCGCCCCAGAGGCTCAGCGGCGCGTTGCCCTCTTTGACCTTGTCGGTCGCGTGCAGGGGCGTCTCTGAAAAATCTGCGACGAAGTGCTCGATGTGGCGGCGCGCGGGAGCAGCGCTCTGCCTCGAGGGGTTTGTAATCAGGAGTCATAGCGGATCCTCGGGTCAAGCCAGGCGTAGAGCAGGTCAACGAGCAGGTTGGAGAGGCAGTAGATGAGCACCAGTACGGTGACGATCGAGACCACCGTGGGGCCTTCGCCTGAGAGCACAGCCCGGTAGAGCCGGTTCCCGACGCCCGGGACGTTGAAGATGCCCTCGGTGACGATCGCGCCGCCCATCAGCGTTCCCAGGTCCGCACCGAGGAAGGTGATGACGGGGATCAGGGAGTTGCGCAGGATGTGCACCCGGACCACGCGGAAGCGGGACAGGCCCTTGGCCGTGGCGGTGCGCACATAGTCGGCGCTCATGTTCTCGATGACGCTGGTGCGCGTCAGCCTGAGGACGTAGGCGAACGAACCCAGGCCTAGGACGAGCGCGGGAAGGATAAGGTCCTGGACGGTCGCCGCGGAGCTGACGGTCGGTTTGGCCCAGCCGAGCTGGACGCCGATGAAGAACTGCAGCAGGAACCCGAGCACGAAGATCGGGATGCCGATGACGATGAGCGAGGCCACCAGGACCGTGGCGTCGAAGAACTTGCCCTTGCGCAGACCGGCGATGAGGCCGAAGAAGATTCCGAAGACGCCCTCGAAGATGAGGGCCATCAGGGCAAGGCGGGCAGTGACCGGGAAGACTTCGGCGAGTACCGCGGCGATGGGGCGCCCGGAGAAGTCCTGGCCGAGGTCGAAGGTGAAGATGCTCTTGAGGTAGAGCAGGTACTGGATGCCGAACGGCTGGTCCAGGTGGTACTGGGCGCGCAGCTTGGCCGCGACGGCCTCATTGACCGGCTTGTCGCCGAAGAGCGCCACGATGGGGTCGCCGGGGAGGCTGAAGACCAGGAAGTAGACCAGCAGGGTTGCGCCCAGGAAAACGGGGATCAGTTGCAGGAAACGCTTGAGAACGTAGGTCGTCATCAGCGAAGCACGCCCCCGTCACGGGGCATCCTGTCCGGGGATGCGGTGGAGTTGTCCATCAAAGAACCTTTTCATTATGGATGCAGTACGACGCCGGTTCATTCGCCGGGCGACTGCGAAAAGTTCGCCCGGCAAACCGGGCTATAGAAATGTGTTGAGGCAAGACGACGGCGGAGGCCCCAAAGATCTGGGCAGCCCCCGCCGTCGTGGTGTTGTTACTTGCCGGTGACGTTGTAGTACAGCGGAACGCCGTCCCAGCCGTAGTCAACGTTGGTTACCTTGTCGCTCCAGCCGCCCTGGGCGACCTGGTACCACAAGGGGATGGCCGGGAGGTCCTGCAGCAGGATCTCCTGGGCCTTGTTCATGGCCTTGTTGCCCTCGGCAACGGAGGAGGCGCTCAGGCCGTCGGAGACGGCCTTGTCGAACGTCGGGTTGGCGTAATCGGCGTCGTTCGAACCGGCTCCGGTCTTGTAGATCGGGCCGAGGAAGTTGTACAGCGACGGGTAGTCAGCCTGCCAACCGGCGCGGATGGAGCCGGTCAGGGTCTTGGCCGTGGCGTCGTTGCGGGCTTCCTTGAACGTGGCGTAGGGCTTGCCTTCAACCTTGATGCCCAGGGTGTTCTTGAGCTGGTTGACGACGGCTTCGACCCATGCCTTGTGTCCGCCCTTGTCGGCGTTGTACGCGATGTCAAAGGTCTTGGAGGCATCCCACTTCTGGATGGCATCGGCCTTGGCCCAGGCTTCCTTGGCCTTGGCGGCGTCGAACTTCAGGTTCTCGGATCCGGGGATCGAGTCGCTGTAGCCGTCAAGCACGGGAGCCGTGAAATCCTTGGCCGGCTGGCGCGCGCCGCTGAAGATGACCTTGGTGATCTCGTCGCGGTTGATGGCCATGGAGATGGCCTGGCGGCGGAGCTTGCCGGCCTCACCGCTCCATTCCGGCAGGTATTCCGGGATGGCGATGGTCTGGTTGCCGGCGTACGGCTTGTTGATGGTGCGGTCGCCGAGGTCAGACTTGAAGTTCTTCAGCGCGCTGGTCGGGATGGTCTGCAGGATGTCCAGGTTGTTGGACAGCAGGTCCTGGTAGGCGGCGTCGTCGTTCTGGAAGATCTTGAACGTCACGCCGGCGTTCTTGGCCTTGCGCGGGCCGTTGTAATCGGGGTTCGGAACGAGCTGGATCTGCACGTTGTGCTGCCAGCCGCCGTCGGCCAGCTTGTACGGGCCGTTGCCGACCGGCTTCTCGCCGAAGCCCTTCGGGTCAGCAAGTGCACCGGAGGGAACCGGGACGAAGGCGGTGTAGCCAAGACGCAGCGGCCAGTCTGATTCCGGCTGCTTCAGTTCAACGGTGAACGTCTGGTCGTCAACGACCTTCAGGCCGGACATCGTCTCGACGGTGGAACCTTCTGCGCTGGCCTCGTCGTAGCCCTTGATGCTTTCAAAGAAACCGCCGCTGAGCTGGGCGTTTTTGGCTGCTGCGCCGAAGTTCCAGGAATCGACGAAGGTCTTGGCCGTGATGGCCTCGCCGTTCGTGAACTTCTGGTCCTTCTTGATCTTGATGGTGAAGTGCTGGCCGTCTTTGCCCTCGATGGACTCGGCGAGTTCGTTGACCGGCTTGCCGCTGGGGTCGTAGCTGACCAGACCAGCGAAGATCATGTCGATGACCTTGCCGCCGCCAACTTCATTGGTGTCGGCCGGCATCAGGGGCCGCTGGGGCTCGGAGCCGTCTGCGAGGATCACCTTGCTGGTGTCACCGCCGGTGCTGGCGCTGCCCGATGCCGTGCCGCCGCCGGCACCGCATCCGGTCAGGGCGAGGGCGGCGATAGCCACCACGCCCAGTGCTTTGGAAGTGCGCGAGAAACGCATTCCGCCTCCTATGAGTTGTGGGAGTTCGTGAGGGAAAAACTTGTGCTTTCCCGTGGACAGGCGCAGGGGTGTCCCTGTGATCTGGCCTACATAAGGAAGAAGCCTAGCCCCAAAGTGTCCGGATAATGGAACTCTGTTGCCAAACCGTGACCCGGCCGGGGCGTGATCACCGGAGTCAGCCGCACTGTATTGTGAGTCACACGCTACTGGCTGGTAGTATACGTCACGGAAAAGGCAATCTGGTTACGCGGGGTTAACTGGGGGGCGGGCCCCGGTTACTTCTGGGCCCACTCCCAGAAGTTCCACCAGGCGCCGGTCTGGCTGGGCATGAACTTCACGCCGTCCATGCGGTTGTCGTAGGCGATCACTCCGACTGTCCGGTACAGCGGAAGGCCGTAGGCGGAATTCCAGATCTTCTTGTCGATCTGCTGCATCAGGCTGTCCTGCTTGCTGCGTTCGGTCGTGCCGACCAGCTCATCCATCAGCTTGTCGGCGTCGGGGTCGCTGAACCCGTTGAAGTTGGAGCCGCTGCCTGACTTGAAGACCTGCGGAACGCCGGCCACGCCCACCCCGGTGCTGATCCAGCCGAAGATCGCGGCGTCGTAGGTGCCGCCGCCCAGAGCCCCGCCCCAGTCCGAGGCGCCAAGTCCGCCGTCGACGATCCGGAAGCCCGCTTTGCCGGCTGAGTCGCGGATCAGCGAGAAGGCCGCGGCGCGGTTGGGGTTGTCCCTGTTGTACAGGATGCGCACTTCCGGGGTCGCGCCGTCCAGCAGCCGCCGTGCGGCCTCGATGTCCACGTCCTGGTAGGCCGAGGACCCGTTGTCCCGGACGGCGTCGGCGTACGCTGCTTCGTCGGGAAAGAACACCTGCGAATCGAGCGGTGCGGCGTTCGCGTCGAGTGTTTTGACGATCTTGTCGACAATGGCCTTCCGCGGCACCGTTTTCAGGAATGCCTCGCGGATATTCTTGTCCGCGAAGGGGCCGGTGAAGTTCACGTCGAGATGGTCGTAGGCGAGCTGGTTGCCGATGTTGGCCGTGACGCCCTGGCTTTGAAGCGCCGTGAGCTCATCCACCGTGTCGGCGGAGGCCTGCAGGTCGGCGATGTCGGCGTCGTCGTTCTTGAGAGCATCCAACTGGGCCGTAGCGGAGCCGATGTAGCGGACGGTGATCTCGTCCAGCTTGGGTTCGGGGCCCCAGTTGTAGTCCTTGTTCCGGACCAAGGTCAGGGATTGATCCGGAGTGAGGGCCTTGACGATGTACGGGCCGTTGGACAGGAACAGCATCGGATCCGCCGGCAGCGTCTTGGTGTCGAAGCCGGAATTCCAAACGTTGGCCAGAGCCCGGAGCTCGGCGTTGGCCGGTCTCTGCGCCCGGGCGTCACCGCGCGGCGTGTTCTTCAGGAGCTCAACGAGGGCGCGGACGTCCTTCAGCCCTGCCTTGGCGGCGAGGACGTGGGCCGGGATGTCGATCCCGGGTCCGCCCATAGCGACTTCCCAGTCCGCGAAGGGCTTGGAGTATTTCAGGGTCATGGAGCGGTTGTCCGCCCCGAGTTCGGGAAACTCGGTCAGAGCCAGTCCGGTCCGGTCTCCGGCGTAGGAGAAGTAGGACGTTCCCGTCTTGCCTCCGGCGTCGGCGTCGTCGTAGTAGCCGGAGAAGGCGGCCCACTGCAGCAGCAGGTCCGCGGCCGTGACAGGCGTTCCGTCCGACCACTTTACGCCCTCGTTGACGGTGTACCTGACCGTCAGCGGGTCATCCGAGATTTTTTCCATCTTGCCGAACTTTTCGTTGCGTACGACGTTCAGGTTGTTGTCGATGTAAAAAAACCCGGAGTGGGTGGCGTAGCTGATCCTGGCATTGATGTCGGTGTTGCCGTGGCCGGTGTTGGAGTTGAACGTGCTGAACGCGTTAACTTCGGCGACCGTTGCCGATCCGTCCGACACGGTTGGCACTGCGGCAAGCGTGGGCTGCGCCGGCTCGCTGTTGGCAGAGCATGCCCCGAGAGCAAGGGCGAGCGTCGCGGCCATGCCCCATGCCCTAGCAGTGTGACCCCAACGCACTAGGCCTCCTCGTTTCCCGGGTGTGGACCTGCCGCGGGGCGGCCGCCGGGCAGGCGTGCTCCTCCCCCGGTGGCAGGTTGGCTGGTCCCATATGGAATGAAGCCTAACCCGCGCCTGCGCTGAATGGGTCAAAGGCTGGGGTGTTTCACCCGGCTGGAATCCCTAGCCGCTCACGTCCCGGGGCCAACAGGCCCTCGATTGAACGGCCCGCTTGCAACGCCCGGTCCATCGAACGATGCGCTGTTGCTGCTTTGAGGTACGACGACGTGAACTGCGTTGCGCTGGATGGCGAAGTCGGTTGGCGTGATCGTCGCGATCTCACCGTCGAGGTTCACCGACAGCGGCGGCTCGGTGAAGAGCCGGACACGTCGGCTGGTCACGTGGTACACCCGGTCGTGTTCGACGAAGCTTCCGTCCTTGAGCAACCGTGCAATGTTCACGTGCTCCCGGAACGGCGCCGCCAGGATCGCGTAGATGTCAAGAGTGTGATCATCGATCCCGGCCGTCGGGGAGACCGTGTTGCCGCCGCCGTAATGCCGGCCGTTGCCGACGGCCACCTGAAGCAGGTGCTCGAGCGTTATCGGCTCGTGGTCCCCCTCCGGGAAGTCGAGACGGGCTCCGAACGGCTGGTGCCGAGCATAGGCGCGGAGGGTGGCGACGCCGTACGCCAATGGCCCGAGATGCCGCTTGAGCCGGGGACTCAAGGCCTCGGTGACACCCACAGACAGCCCAACGGAAGCGACGTTGAGGAATGGCTGACCGTTGGCCCGGCCAAGGTCGATGTCAACCACCTTTCCGTCTGCGACAGCAGCGCACGCATCGGCCAAATTAACCGGTATCTCAAGCGTGCGGGCAAGGTCGTTGGCGGTGCCCAGCGGAAGAACGCCGAGCACGACGTCGGTGCCAGCAACCCGGCCGGCGGCGCAGCTCACCGTCCCGTCGCCGCCACCGACAACCACCAGGTCATGGCCGTCCGCAACCACCCGGTCGAGCGTCCCGGCCAGCTCTGCACCGAACAGCACGTGGTGCACGGAGGAGATCGGCACGCCTGCCTTTTCCATCGTGTCTACCGCCAGTTCGTGGGCGGCCGCGCCACGGCGTGAACCGGCGTTGATCACCACCGCAGCAGACCGCGCCTCTCGGGCTACCTTCATGTGGGACATGTTAGACCGGTTGAACTGTGGAACCCTTCAGGCCGGTGGCCCCTGCGGCTACGAAGCGGGATCGACGTCGCCCACTTCGTGCACGCTCTTCTTCCTGCCGAACGGCAGCAGTTTTAGCAGCGGGTGCAAGATCATCATGACGGCGAGGCCCCAGGCGGCCCCGAGGACGGCCGAGCACAGGGTCTTCACGAGCCAGGCCAGGAAGCCGCCCACCACCGGGACCACGGCGAAAGGTGTCTCGAGGGCATGGACGAAGTCATATGGCATGTGCCAACCGAGGTCGTATGCGCCCTGCAGCATGATGTGCCCACCAACCCACAGCATGGCAACCGTCCCGATAAGGGTTATCGCTGCCAGCACTGCGGGCATCCCCTTGACAAGCAGTTCACCGAATCGCTGGGAGCCCGGAGAGTCTTTGGAAGCCAGGTGCAGGCCGACGTCGTCCATCTTGACAATGAGTGCGACGGCACCATAAACGAGCACCGTAATCACGAACGCCACGATGACCAGGATGAGCGCCCGGACCCACAAGGACTCATCGGCCACCTCGTTCATCGAGATGACCATGATCTCACAGGACAGGATGAAGTCGGTGGTGATGGCGCCCTTGGCGATCTTCGCCTCCGCTTCGGGGCCGCGTTCGACCGCCGGCGCCTTCTCGTCCGCAGAGTGGTGGCCGCGGAGCTTGTACCAGACCTTCTCTGCGCCCTCGTAGCAGAGGTAGGTGCCGCCCAGCATGAGGATGTAGGGGATGGCTCCCGGGACGAAGGCGCTGACAAGGAGCAGCGCCGGCAGGATGATCAACAGTTTGTTTCGGAGCGAGCCCCAGAAGATCCGCTTGATCATCGGCAGTTCGCGGGACGGGTCCGCCCCGGACACGTACTGCGGGGTGACGGCGGCGTCGTCGATTACGACACCGGTGGCCTTGGCCCCGGCCTTGGCTGCTCCGGCAGCGATGTCGTCCACCGAGGCGGCCGCTATGCGGGCCAAGGCTGCGACGTCGTCCAGCAGGGCGACGAGACCGCCGCTCACGGATCTTCCTCGTACTGCGTGAGGGCGGACGGCTGGGCGTCGATGTCTCGGTCGAGGCGCGTGATTAGCATGCTCGGAGTATATGGTGGCGTGCCGGCAAGGAAGGCGGATCCCGAAAAATGTTGGAGTCACTTTCCTCGGACTGCCATTACACGGAGGAGTCTTTCACTCCCTCGGTTCTTGTCGTTACGCTTGCGGACCAAGGCCACAAAAGCCTTATGTCGGCCTCGTGGAGCACTGTTCGCCGGTTGTTGAGCCGGGTACAGTGTCCGGATTTCCCGGCAGTAGCGGCGTAGCTCACTCCCCCAAGCGTTTCACTTTTCGTCGACCTAGGCCCGCTCTGCCAGCCGCTTAATCGTGACGATCGCCTCCGACCACATGCTGCGCATGTCGTCGGCCCACTCCTCGGGCACCTCGAGTTCGACGACGAGAGATGTCACCCCGCCGGTCTCTCGGAACGAGTAGTTCTCGTGCAGCCCGACGACGGGCCCTTCGCGGTGCTCGACGTCGTTTTCGATATCACCGAGATAGCGGATCGACACGAACTCGTGGGGCCGATTCTCGACGATGGTGCCCAGGAGACCGCTCGCCGTGCCGTCGTCGTTCGGGCCGAGGAAGCGGATCTCGTCGCCCTCATTCCAGCCGCCTTCGTAGGTCGATCCCTCGTGGAAGGCGCCCGTCCATTCGCGGTAGGTGTCAAGGTCGAGCATGACGTTCCAGACGTGCTGCGCGGGAGCGTCGATATCGATGCTGAATCGGAGATTCTCCATGCGCGATTGTAGAACCGAGTCACCCTGGCGCAATAGAAGCCGCGGCACCTTTCCGGGCACCCGTAAGGTCTTACTCCGCCTCAAAACAGAACACTGGTCTCGCACACCTGCCCGTTCGAACCGTCCCTTAAGCCGATCCCTCACCAGACATGCAATATGCACAGGCCGATCAGCTCAGGACTCATGCGCGCGCTTTTCTAGAAATCGCCGCCGGGAACGGAGGTTGAGTCAGGTGTCACCAGCGCACGTGAGCCGGTCCCTTACCGGACGCTCCCCCGGCCCTGGGGCCGGAGAATACGGCCGATTGGGCCTATTCGGCGTCAGTCTTTCTTCAGTTCCTCCGCGAGCATCACGAGGATTCCGCTGGGACCGCGGAGGTACGTGAGTTTGTAGACATCAGCGTAGGTGGCCACGCCGCGTAGCGGAAAGCACCCGTGCTTGGCAGCAACCTCGAGGGCCTCATCGATGTCGTCCACCGAGAAGGCCACGCGGTGCATGCCAATGTCGTTGGGTCGCGTCGGGTTCGTCTCGATCGCCTCGGGATGGATGTATTCGAAGAGCTCAAGCCGACCATGACCGTCCGGGGTCTGGAGCATCGCGATGTTAGCGTGGTTTCCATCAAGTCCAACGGCAGTATCGGTCCACTCGCCGCTGACCGTGTCACGGCCGATGACCGTAAGACCGAGATCGGTGAAAAAGGCGATTGCTGCTTCGATGTCGCGAACAGCGATACCAACATTCTCAAGTTTGATGGCCATGCGTTGAAAGCTACCAAGGCGGAGCTATTAGCTCCAGTGCCGAGGCGCCCGAGCCTTCGTCAGCGGCTCCAGGGCGTTGGCTAATGGCGGACTCTTTGAAGAAGAGCGGCGGGGAAGACCGCGGGGCCCAGAACGCAGTCATCAACCCGACGGTCGCCGCCCCGCCTGCGTAGGTCCAAGGCGAGGACCACGAACCTTCAGGGGTGGGAATCGCCAGGGCCACCACGACTGCGGCCACTGCCAGGAGAACCTCAGCACCAGCCTGCAGCGGCCAGGCTCGGTACTCCGGGTAGGCCAACCGGATCAGGGAAATGATTGGCAACAGGAACAGGCCTAGGCTGAATACCGGGTAGATCACGTTGAACGTGAAGATCACCAGGCCCAGCACCAGCAGCCCCAGGAACTTCAGCACCTGGCTCGGCCTGATGGGGCCCTCCGGCGTCCACCAGTTCAGCAGCAGTCCCCACGCTGGTAGCCCGAGCAGCCAGCCGCCGGCCCAATACCCCAGGTTTAGCAATGCAAGGGGCGCGAGCAGGGCACCGGGCAGCAGGAACGCGACGGCCTGGCGCAGCGACGGCGGCTTTCCGGCCGGCCCGAAGATGCACGCCCCGATCAGCAGGTACGCCGCAACGTAACCGGGCACCAGCTGGATCACCGACTCCCAATGCAGGCCAAAGAGCAGGAGCGTCAGGGCGAGGACCATGACGCATACCGCAGCTAACGGCCAGGGACGGCGGGCGGGCCGCCGGGTCATCACGGCATCGAATGAAGGATGTCGTGCGGCCATTCCCTGGTCAGCACGTCGTTCAGTTCCTCATTCGAACTGGACACGCAGTAAGGCGTTTGCTCCGCATTGAGCACGGCCAGGTTCACCGGAACGGCTAAGAAACCCCAGGGCTTGATCTTGTTAGCCAGGTAGCCTGTGAGTTTCAGGTCGGCATACTCAGGCGCGTTCCAAACCCTACAGGCATGCTGCAGGTCATCCGGATGGATGGCAATCCAAACCCCAAACCGGAACTCGTGCCCGCCCTGCAACCTGACCGGCAGCAGTGAGCGGACGACCGGGCTAATGTCTGGGATCTGCATGAGCGTGGCGGTGGTCGGGTCCGGGTCGCTCAGCCAGCTGCCTTCAGCACGCTGCTGCTCGGGGCTGTTCAGAACAGGGTCCGGGAGACGGAACCGGACATCCCTGTCATGCGCCGCCAGAGTCCCCCCGCACATCCCGCACTTGCGCTTCTTGCTGAAAACCATGTGCCCCCCAAGCCGGTGTTCTTCAACGAGAGTCTACGTGGGCCCGGCGCCTCAGGCCTGACCATGCCGGGTCAAGGCTGTGGCGGGGAGGAATCCGCTTGCCGATTCTTTACCGGGCCGCTCAGTTAAAACGCGGACCAAAGGCTATCGCATCCAGATCATGGGCAGTTACGGTGGCTCCATGAGGGACAGAATGCTACCGATCATATGCGGGTCGACGGAGTTCTATGACGCCCTCGACCACTACGAGACGGGAGGCTGGCGCCGTGCGGAAACTGATCTACGGCATGAACCTGACCCTGGACGGCTACATCGCCGCGGCCGGCGATGACATTGGCTGGAGCGGGCCGAGCGACGAACTGTTCCAGTGGTGGCTCGACCAGGAGACGCTTAGCAGCCTGACGCTGTACGGCCGCAAGCTCTGGGAGACCATGAGTTCTTACTGGCCGACAGGCGACCAGCAGCCCAACGCCACCGCGGCGGAGATCGAGTTCGCTCGGAACTGGCGGGACACGCCGAAGGTGGTGTTCTCCTCGACGATTGACAAGGTCGACTGGAACTCCCGCGTGGTCACCGGCGACGCGGTCGCCGAGATCACCCGGCTCAAGGCCGAGGACGGCGGCTCGATGAGCATCGGCGGCGCAACGCTCGCCGGGGCGGCCATGCGGGCCGGTCTGATCGACGAATACATGCTGGCCACCCATCCGGTCTTGGTGGGCGGCGGCACTCCGTTCTTCACCGCTGTGGACAGCTGGGTGAACCTGAATCTGGTGGAGACGCGGACGTTTCCCGGCGGCGTGGTCCTGACCCGGTACGAGACGAGGCGCTGAGGGCCGGATCCTCCCCGCTGTCACGGGTTAACCTCTGCTTCATACCTGACCGGATCTGGATTTCGTCGACCTAGGCCCGCTCTGCCAGCCGCTTAATCGTGACGATCGCCTCCGACCACATGCCGCGCATGTCGTCGGCCCGCTCCTCGGGCACCTCGAGTTCGACGACGGGAGTCGTCACCCCGCCGGTCTCTCGGAACGAGTAGTTCTCGTGCAGCCCGACGGCGGGCCCTTCGCGGTGCTCGACGTCATTCTCGACATCACCGAGATAGCTGATCGACACGAACTCGTGGGACGATTCTCGACGACGGTGCCCAAGAGACCGCTCGCCGTGCCGACGTCGTTCGGGCCGAGGAAGCGGATCTCATCGCCCACGTTCCAGCCGCCTTCGTAGGTCGATCCCTCGTGGAAGGCGCCCGTCCATTCGCGGTAGGTGTCAAGGTCGAGCATGACGTTCCAGACGTGCTGCGCGGGAGCGTCGACGTCGACGTCGACGCTGAATCGGAGATTCTCCATGCGCGATTGTAGAACCGAGTCGCCCTGGCGGAGCAAGACCGCCTAGTGTCCGGCCAACACCTTGGGCTCAAAGCGGCCGATTGGTACGGATGGCGGGCTGGCCTTTTCCGGGACTGTCTCACCTATTACTAGGCACGCCGCTACCGGCTGCACGCTCCCGCGAAACTTCTAAGCCCGCAGGGTATCAGGCCATAGGAAACACGTTAAAGACGTCCTCCTTGCGCTTCACGCCCCAGCGACGCACTGACCCGTCTGCTTTCTTAACAGCTAGGGACCGTTGCACCTTCAAGATGTCCACGTCTTTTGGGTAGTCCTCTTGGGTGTGTGCGGCAAACTCTTCAGCGAAGCGTTGGTTGATGAGGGGTGCAAGCTCTTTCTGCTTCCGCCATCCGTAAATGGAAAATGCCAAGAACAGCACGAATGGGATTAGCGCAAGACTCAACCACGGGAGGTCCGGAACGCCCGGGGCCCCGAATAGGTCGACGCCCCACAGGATCCAGAACACCAGGAAGAAAGCTCTGGCCAAGGTGCCGGCCGTTCTGGTTTTCTTTGCCTCGGGAAATGGAACTGTGAAAGCGGCACTGCTGTCATCCATAAGGCACTCCCGTATCGCTATAAGACTCTGGCAGAGACTAACGCGACTAGGGTCGGAACGCAGCACACTTTGCCCGCCGATGAGCTTGGTGTCACGGGACATCGGCGCTATTGAGAGCTGGACCCGGGCACGTGCAATGAAGACTGATGGCCCTGTCGCATTCAGGGTTTTGACGGGAATCTCCGGATCACGGTCGCAGTCTTTCCGCGGACGGCGGATTCGACGCGCGACCCTGTACGGTTCCCATCGCCATCGACCGGGTGGTTAGGCTGGGTGAATGGCGACAGTTATTCTCGTGCGGCACGGCCGCACCACAGCCAATGCCACTGGACTGCTGGCCGGGCGGGCCGTCGGCGTCAGCCTGGACCAGATCGGGCGGGACCAGGCGGCTCTGACCGGAGAGCGGCTCGCGCCCGTGCCCCTAGTCGGAGTGGTGTCGAGCCCTCTTGAGCGTTGTCAACAGACCGCCCAGCTCATCCTCGATCGCCAGGCTGGCGCGCCGTACGCGCCGGTCGATCTCGATCTCACCGAGTGCGATTACGGCCAGTGGCAGGGCCGCACGCTCAGTGATCTCACAACCGAGGAATTGTGGCCGGTTGTGCAGTCGCAACCGTCCGCGGTCGTCTTTCCCGGTGGTGAATCCATGGCCGCGATGCAGGCTCGGTCAGTGGCAGCGATTCGACGCCACGACGCAGCCTTCGAAGCCGAGTACGGGCCAGGGGCCGTATGGGTGGCGGTGAGTCACGGTGACATCATCAAGTCAATCCTCGCCGACGCGCTCGGTATGCACCTTGACCTGTTCCAGCGCATCAACGTGGGCCCCGCCTCCGTATCAATCGTGCGCTACGGCGCTAGTCGGCCGAGCGTCTACGCGACCAACACCGACGCGGGAGATCTGTCGTGGCTGTCGAACGGCATCCACTCTGGCGATGCGCCGGTGGGCGGCGGTGCAGGGCAAAAGGCGCCATGAACCTCATGTGCCTAAAATGCTCTTATGCCTACACGTGTTCATGAATTTGCCTGGCCTGACCGGGTCGTCGTCGGCACCATCGGGCTTCCGGGCGCGCGCACGTTCTACCTGCAGGTGCGCGCAGGAAAGCAGATCGTGAGTATCGCCCTGGAGAAGCAGCAGTCGGCTCTACTCGCGGACAAGATCGACGAAATTCTCGACCAGCTCATCACCGTCGAGGGCAACCCCTTCAGCGTTCCCACGAGCACTCCCATTGAACTTGTCGACAATGACCAGCTCGAGGCCGTCCAGGAGCAGTTTCGAACCGGCGCCATAAGCCTGGGTTGGGACCCGACAACGGCGCAGATCGTCATAGAGGCCTATCCGGTCACTGATGTCGAACCTGACGACGACGACGTATCGCGTGATGAGGACGACACGGAAGTGCCCGAGATGCTGCTAGTGCGGATGCCGGTTGGCACCGCCCGCGCGTTCGCCAAGCGCACCCGCGAGATCGTGGGCGCTGGGCGTCCGACGTGCCCGCTCTGCGGTTACCCCATAGACGCCGACGGGCACACCTGTACCCTTCCCGAGGTCTGATGCCGGCGCCCGACCTGATGACTGCCGAGCTGACGCTCACCGGGCGCATCACGACGGCGTCGAATGCCACCTTTCTGGGCAGCATCGGCGACACCACAGTCGTTTATAAACCGATAGCCGGGGAAAAACCCCTGTGGGACTTTCCCGACGGCTTCCTTGCCCACCGGGAGGTCGCCGCCTACCTGGTTTCTGAGGTCCTCGGCTGGAACGTGGTGCCCCGCACCTGGCTCCGCGATGGCCCTTTAGGCAAAGGAATGGTGCAACTGTGGCAGGAGACTGACCCCGGCCAGAACGCGGTGGATCTCGTAGGGGCGGCCGACGTACCGGAGAGCGGTTGGAAACACGTCCTAGAGGGTCAGGATGAGAACGGGCGGACAGTCGCCCTCATACACGAGGACACGCCAGAGCTCAGACGCATGGCGGTGTTCGACGTCATCGTCAACAACGCCGACCGCAAAGGCGACCACATTCTGCCCATGACTGACGGACACCGGCACGGTGTCGACCATGGGCTCACCTTTCACCGTGACCATAAGCTGCGCACTGTGCTGTGGGGATGGCTGGGAGACGCCCTAAGCGCCGAGGAACGCGACGGCATAGATCGTGTCAGAGAAGGACTGCACGGTTCACTGGGCCGAAACCTGGCGGACTTGCTTAGCGCCGAAGAAATCGCATCGCTCGCCGCGCGGTGCGCCCGGTTGCGCTTGGCAGGGCGATTTCCGGCTCCCAGTGGTGAGATGCCAGCGGTACCCTGGCCGCTGTTCTGAAGACGTTACGGCTACTGGCTTCGGTCCGTGTCCCGCGGCATCATTTCGACTTAGCAACCGGTCCCAAAAGCGCGATAGCCGCTAAGAACACGTGTTCTTAGCGGCTATCGCAAAACGTCTCAGGAGGTCAGGAGCTAGACGTTAAACCTAAACTCCACCACGTTCAGCATCTGAATCACCTCTGGCATGCACTGGCCGTCGACAGAGTGTAGGACGAACCCGCACTCCTGCCTGGGCAGCGGATTCTCAGCCCGGTCCATGCCCTATTAGTGCCGTCGCTCCGGAAGGACAAAGCCTGCCCCCCGGACCACGTGTCCGGGCGGACAACTTTTCTCTGTTGGGCTGGTGATTGTGTCTTCAGAGTCGCTTGACGCCGATGGTGTGGGCGGTGGTGAACTCTTCAATGGCCCATTCGCCGTTGAAGCGGCCCAGCCCGGAGTTGCGTTCGCCGCCGAAGGCCACGTGGGCCTCGTCCTGGACGGTCATCTCGTTGATGAAGGTCATCCCGGCCTTGACCCGCTGGGCGAAGCGCACGCCGCGGTCCAGGTTCTGGGTGAACACCGCGGACGAGAGCCCGTAGACGTGGTCGTTGGCCAGGGCCAGCGCGTGCTCCTCGTCCTTGGCCCGCAAGATCGCGACCATGGGGCCGAAAATCTCCTCGCGGGCGATCTCCATGTCCGGAGTGACGTCGGCGAACACGTGCGGCGGCACCACGCGGCCATCGATCTGGCCACCGGCGACCACACGCGCCCCGGCCTCCTCGGCCTCGGCGATCTTGGCCTTCAGGCCCTCCAGCTGCGAGTCATTGATCACCGGACCGACCAGCGTTTCCTCCATGGACGGGTCACCGAACGGCACGGATTTCGCAGCTCCGGAGAACTTCTGCACGAACTCGTCGTAGACCGGTGCCTGGACTATGATCCGGTTCACGGACATGCAGATCTGGCCCGAGTGCAGGAAGGTGCCCGGCACGGCCTGGGCGACTGCCGCGTCGACGTCGGCGTCGTCCAGCACCACCAGCGGGGCGTTGCCGCCCAGCTCCAAGGCCACCTTCTTCAGGTGCTCCCCACCGACGGCGACCTTGCCGACGTTCTGCCCCACCGGCGTCGACCCGGTGAAGGAGATCAGCCGCGGAACCGGATGCGCCACGAACTCGTCCCCGATCTCGGAGCCGGCGCCCACCACCACGGACAGCACCCCTGCCGGGAGTCCGGCCTCTTCGAAGATCCGGGCGATCAGCAGTCCGCCGGTCACCGGGGTGTCTGAGGCAGGCTTGATCACGACGGCGTTGCCCAGGGCCAGGGCGGGGGCAACCGAGCGCTGGGACAGGTGCAGCGGGAAGTTCCACGGGCTGATCACACCGACCACGCCGACGGGCTTACGGTAGACCCGCATTTCCCTGTCCGGGGTGTTCGAGGGGTGGATGGTGCCGTGCACCCGGGTCGGGAAGGAGGCGGACTCGGTGGTGATGCCGGCAGCGAGGGAGACCTCGACATTGGCCTTGATGACGGTGGAGCCGGACTCCTTCACCAGCCAGGACACGATCTCCTCGCGGCGCTCCTCGAGGATCTCCCCGGCGCGGCGAATGATCTTCGCCCGCTCGGACGGGGACGTCGCGGCCCAGTCGGGCTGGGCGGTCTCAGCCGCGCGATAGGCCTCATCCAGGTCCTCGACGGAGGCCTGGCGGATCTCGGCCACCACGGAATCATCGAACGGGTTGGTGTCCGTATTCACCTTCTCCGAGCGTCCGGCCCGCCACTGGCCGGCGATGAACTGCAGGTTTACTGGCTGGCCGGCGAAGGTAGCGGTGGATTCCAGGGTGGTCGTCGTCATGAGTGGAGCTCCTCATCTGCTGGGCCGAGCCTGGCTGGTCCGGGGCTCGGCGGGGTCGATCTGTGGTTCTAGGGTAGTCGGTGGCCGCGCGACACAAAGGAATCGCGCCGGCCAGGATCCGCGTGGTGAGGCCGCCCCGCCCTGTGAACTACTCCCCGAGAAGTTGGACGGAGAAATTTGTCCTGCCTCTCGGAAAGAAGTCTCATGCCTTGTGCTGCAAAATGTCGGCGGCATCAATGAGGCTGGGCGGGCGGCCAGAAAGGCGGATAGCCGCTAGGAACAAGTGTTCGTAGCGGCTATCGCAGAGATCGCAGGGAGCTCAGGAACTAGACGTTAAACCTAAACTCAACCACGTCGCCGTCGGCCATGACGTATTCCTTGCCTTCGATCCGGACCTTGCCGCGGGCTTTGGCCTCTGCCATGGAGCCTGCTTCGATGAGGTCATCGAAGGAAACCACCTCCGCCTTGATGAAGCCGCGCTGGAAATCGGAGTGGATGACGCCGGCAGCCTGCGGGGCGGTGTCCCCCTGGTGGATGGTCCAGGCGCGGGTTTCCTTCGGTCCTGCCGTGAGGTAGGTCTGGAGTCCCAGGGTGTGGAAGCCGACGCGTGCCAGCTGGTCGAGGCCGGATTCGTCCTGCCCGTTCATTTCCAGCATCTCGCGGGCTTCCTCCTCGTCCAGTTCGACGAGGTCGGACTCGAGCTTGGCGTCAAGGAAGACGGCGTCCGCCGGGGCAACCAGGGCCCGCAGTTCCTCCTGCTTTTCGGGGCTGCCCAGAACGCCCTCATCGGCGTTGAAGACATAGATGAAGGGCTTGGCGGTCAGGAGGCCGAGCTCCTTGAGGTGCTCCATCTCCAGCTTGTCGCTCTTGATCGAGGAGAAGATGGTGTCCCCGCGCTCGAGCACCGCCTGCGCCGCCTTGATGGCGGCCAGCTCGGCAGCGTCGCGTTTTTTGATTTTGACTTCTTTTTCGATCCGCGGAATGGCGTTTTCGATCGTCTGGAGGTCGGCCAGGATCAGCTCCGTGTTGATGGTCTCCATGTCCGAGCGGGGATCGACCTTGCCGTCGACGTGGATGACGTCGGGATCATCGAACACGCGGACAACCTGGGCGATTGCCTGGGCTTCACGGATGTTCGCGAGGAACTTGTTGCCCAGGCCTTCACCCTCCGACGCACCTTTTACGATCCCCGCGATGTCCACGAAGGAGACGGGGGCGGGCAGCAGCCGGGCCGAACCGAAGATGCCGGCGAGCTTTTCCAGCCTGGGGTCGGGCAGGTTCACGACGCCGACGTTGGGCTCGATCGTGGCGAACGGGTAGTTCGCTGCGAGCACCTGGTTGCGGGTCAGTGCGTTGAAAAGAGTTGATTTGCCGACGTTGGGCAGTCCGACGATGCCAATAGTAAGAGCCACGAGCATACATTCTACCCGCTGCGGCCAGGGCGACCTCGCGCAGTCCCCTTGCCGCCCGGCAGGCACACCGTGCGTCGGAGCCAAAACTGTCGCAGGGGCGTGCCAAGGTGAAGCTATGGACGCTTTTGCACTGATTCTCGCCCTGCTCATGTTGCTCGTGGGTGCCGTTGCCGGCGCCGCTGCCGGGTATGTCTTCCTCCGCCGCCGTTACCGGGCAGTGGAACAGGACTTCGACGGCGTCTCGGCCAGGCTCTCCGAGGTCAACGCCCAGCTTGCGGCCGCCGACGCCGAGCGGCGGCTTCTCGCCGCGCAGAACCGGGAGCTCGGGGAATCCAGGACACAGGACGGGAGTGTTCTGCGGGCGCTGGCCCCGGTGGCGGAGAAGCTCACAGCGGTCCAGCAGCAGGTTTCCCTCCTGGAGCGGGACCGCCTGGAACAGTACGGCCAGCTGGCCCAGCAGCTGCAGGAAGCGCGGCTCTCCGACGAGCAGTTGCTGCGCTCCACGCATGCCCTGGAATCGGCGTTGAGGTCCAACAGCGCCCGCGGACAGTGGGGTGAGGTGCAGTTGCGCCGGGTCGTGGAAGCGGCCGGGATGCTGCGGCACGTCGACTTCCACGAACAGCTGCACAGCGCTGGCACGGACAGCAGCGTCCGGCCTGACCTCGTCGTGCAGCTCCCCGGAGCCAAGCAGCTGGTGGTGGATGCGAAGGTTCCGCTGGGCTCCTACCTGGAAGCCCAGGAGCTCGGCGCTGCCGGGCAGCGCAGTCCCCAGCATGGCCCCCAGGGACAGCAGGCGCTGCTCGCGGCCCACGCCAAGGCGCTCAAGGCGCACGTGGACGCTCTGAGCAACAAAAAGTACTGGGATATCCCGGGTAATTCCCCCGAGCTGGTGGTGTGCTTCCTGCCCGCGGAATCCATCCTCGCTGCTGCCCTCTCGGCGGACCCGGCCCTGCTGGACTACGCCTTGTCCAAGAACGTGGTGCTGGCCTCGCCGGGGACCCTGCTGGCGGTCCTGAAATCGGTCGCCTTCACCTGGCGCCAGGATGTGCTGACGGACAGCGCCCGGGAGCTCTTCGAACTCGCCCGCCAGCTGTATGAGCGGATGGGGACGCTGGGCGAAAACGTCACCAAGCTGGGGACTTCGCTGAAGACGTCGGTGGACCGTTACAACTCAATGGTCGGCACGCTGGAGGCCCGCGTTCTCCCGACGGCCAGGAAGCTTAACGCCCTGGACACCGCCGGGCTGACTTCTCCGGCGTCAGTCGAGGCCACGCCGCGCTCGGTGGCGGCGCCGGAACTGCAGTCAGGGAACGACGCCGCGGAGACCGCCGCCTAGGAGTTCCTGGCCTGGCGTGCCCCGCGGCCACCGAGGGCGCGGGTCACGTCGCCGGCCTGCTTGAGGGTGGCCCGAAGCTCCTTGGGCAGGGAGAAGAGCAGGTCTTCCTCGGCCGTGACGACTTCCTCCACCGAGCCGTAGCCGTAGTCGGCCAGCAGCCGCAGCACGTCCTTAACCAGGACTTCCGGTACGGATGCCCCCGAGGTCACGCCCACCGTGGCGACGCCCTCGAACCAGGCCTCGTCCACCTCGTTGGCAAAGTCGACGCGGTAGGAGGCCTTCGCGCCGTATTCCAGCGCCACCTCTACAAGGCGGACGGAATTCGAGGAGTTGGCGGACCCGACCACGATGACGAGGTCGGCCTGGGGCGAGATCTTCTTGATGGCCACCTGGCGGTTGGTGGTCGCATAGCAGATGTCATCGCTGGGCGGATCCTGCAGGGTGGGGAACCGTTCCTTCAGGAGCCTCACGGTTTCCATGGTCTCGTCGACGCTGAGGGTGGTCTGGGACAGCCAGATGACCTTTTCCGGGTCCCGGACCGTGACCTTGTCGACCTCATGCGGGCCGTTGATGATCTGGATGTGCTCGGGGGCCTCACCGGCGGTGCCCTCGACTTCCTCGTGGCCGTCGTGGCCGATCAGCAGAATGTCGAAGTCGTCCTTGGCGAAGCGGACTGCTTCCCTGTGCACTTTGGTCACGAGCGGGCAGGTCGCGTCGATGGTCCGCAGGCCGCGGTCTTCGGCGGACTGCACGACGGCGGGTGAGACCCCGTGGGCGGAGAAGATCACCAGGGCACCCTCAGGGACCTCGTCGGTTTCGTCGACGAAGATGGCACCCTTTTCTTCCAGGGAGCTGACCACGTGCACGTTGTGCACGATCTGCTTGCGGACGTAGACGGGCGGCCCGTAGTGCTCGAGGGCTTTTTCCACCGCGATGACGGCACGGTCCACACCTGCGCAGTAACCGCGCGGCGCCGCCAGCAGCACCCTCTTCGTCCCGGAGACGGGGGCCGCCGCCAGGACTTCTTCCGGCGTGCGACGCCGGCGGGGAACGGTTGGCATCGGAATGGAAACAGCGGTGGAAGTCATCCCTCAATCTTACCGGTGCTGGCTGCCCCAACGTTTCCGTCCGGACCGTGATACCTGCCTCGCTGAACCCGGTTTAGCCCCGGTCCACATCAGGACCGGCGGCGCCCGCCGACGGCTCGCAGCACGATCCCGGCCAGCAGCAGCACCGCCCCGGCCACCATGGCGGCCAGGATCCACTGGCCGAAGCCCGCAGTGGAGGCCGCGACAAATTCATGCTTGAAGATGTCTGCCATGGCGTTGCCACTGGACGACCCATCCACTGCGCCGCCAACGGCGTCGGCCGCCAGCTTCCAGACCGCGGCGAGGACCAGCGCCCCTGCACCAGCGCCCGCCAGTACGGTCCACCGGCGCCGCGCGGCCACCAGGGCCAGAACGAAAGCGATGGCCGAGCCGACCGCGACCGCGGAGCCCATGGGAGCGTAGGCGGTGACCCGTTCGACGAGCTGGCGCTGGCTGGGCTGGCCGACGGGAATCAGGACCTGCTCGGGGCTCTCCAAGGGGAGGCTGGTGACCTCGGCCAGGCGCTTCGCCACCAGCCCGACGAGCGGCGCAACGTCCAGGGCAAGGGAGCTGACCCCGTTCATCTCCGCGGGCAAGGTGTTCGGATCGCTGAAACTGAGCCGGTGGCTCTTGCGGAGGGTTTCCGTCCAGGCTTCGGAATAACCGGGCAGTCCGCTGAGTGACTGGGCCGCATCCTCGAGGATGGGACGTACGATTTCGACGACCGGTCCGGGGATCTGATCCGAGCTGAAGCTGTTCACGGCGGCGGCGGCCAGCCGCTGCTGGAACGCGGGGTCTTTGCCCAGCGGTGCGGTCAGCGCAACAAAGCCGTCTTCCTGGACGATGTTCCGGTCCGCCCACATGGCCGGGACGGCGACGGCGGCCATCACAAGCCCGATGAGTACTGCCACGGCCGAGACGAAAGTGCGCAAGAGAAAGTCCTAGCGGATTGTTGGGGGGACGGTGCCATCCTACGGGGGCGGTCGCCGCGAGGGACAAAGCCAGCAATATCGTCGGACCCGCGTGGTAGAGCTATGGATAGAGTTGAACCGGACAAAAGCCGCCAGCTTTAATCCCAGCACGCTCTAAAGCCAGCTCGTTACGAGGCCAGCACCGCAAAGGACCAGCACGCAAATGTATACGGCAAGCCCCGCTACGGGACACCCGCATGTCTGAAGAGCGCACGGCGGCCTCGACGCTTCCGGCCACGGCTGCGGAGACCAGCCCGGATAATCCCTGGCCGTTGCAGCTGCTGTCCCAGAAACTGAAGATGCACATTGACCGCGCGCCGTCCGCGTGGGTGGAAGGCCAGGTCATCGAGCTGAACCGGCGCGGCACCAACGCGTATCTGACGCTGCGCGATGTCAACGCAGAGATCTCGCTTCCGGCATCTGTCTGGACAAACGTGCTGGACCGTCAGGTGTCTCCGCTGGAACGCGGCTCCCGGGTGGTGGCCCTCATCAAAGCCGAGTTCTGGCTGAAGACGGGCCGCCTGAACATGTCGGTAAAGGACATCCGGCCTGTGGGGCTCGGAGACCTGCTCGCCCGGATCGAGCGGCTGCGGCACGCCCTGGCGGCGGAGGGCCTGTTCTCCGACGCGCGCAAGAAGCGCCTGCCGATGCTTCCCCACCGGATCGGATTGATCACCGGCCGGGACTCGGACGCCAAAAAGGACGTCCTTCGTAACGCTGCCCTGCGCTGGCCGGCCGTCGAGTTCGAAATCCGCGAAGTGGCCGTCCAGGGCAATACCGCCGTCTCCCAGATGGTCAGTGCCCTGCGCGAACTGGACGGCCGCCCGGATGTTGACGTCATCGTCATCGCCCGCGGCGGCGGGTCCCTGGAGGACCTGCTTCCGTTCAGCAGCGAGCAGCTGATCCGCGCGGTGGCGGACGCGGTGACGCCTGTCGTAAGTGCGATCGGCCACGAAGCCGACCGCCCGATCCTCGACGATGTGGCGGACCTCCGCGCATCGACTCCCACCGACGCCGCGAAGCGGATCGTGCCGGACGTGGCCGAAGAATTCGCCCGGGTGCGGCAGGCCCGGGAACAACTCCGGCGCAGCGCCACCCGGCTGGTGGAGCGCGAAACGGACCGGCTGTCCTCGCTGCGCTCGCGTCCAGTGCTCGCGTCGCCCGAGGCCATGGTCGCCACCCGGCACGACGACGTCGAACGGCTCAAGAGCCGCTCACACTCGGCCATCACGTCAGCGGTGGTGAGGGCCGCCGACCAGCTGGTCCACCTCAAAGCCCAGGTGCTGGCGCTGTCCCCGCAGAAAACCCTGGACCGCGGTTATGCCGTCGTTCAGCTCGACGACGGCCAGACCGCGCCCGGGACCCGGCATGAAGTGGTCCGGCACCCCTCGCAGGCTCCCGCCGGCATCGGGTTGACGGTGCGTGTTGCCGGCGGCAAGTTCACGGCACAGTCCACCGGGGGCCACGTGCCCGCCGACGGCTGACCCCCGTAGCCCGCACTTCACCCGGACCGGACTAAGACCCGGAAACCATCGACTTCGACGAAACAAGGAGCACCACATGGCAGCGGAAACCACCCCCGGCACGAGCGGCCCGTACGCCGACATCGACAGCCTGAGCTACGAGGACGCACGCGAACAGCTGGTCGGTGTGGTCAGCCGGCTGGAGGCGGGAGGGGCGAGCCTGGAGGAATCACTCGCACTGTGGGAGCGGGGTGAGGCGCTGGCCCAGCGCTGCGAAGAATGGCTGGAGGGCGCCCGGAAGCGTCTGGCCGCAGCGCGGGACCAGGCCGGCCAGGGCAGGTAGCCGGCTGCGGCTCAGGACCGTTCGACCAGGTCCCGTTCCAGGGCGACGTCAAGCTCCGGGACCGGCCACTTGAGGTGCAGTCCCTCTAAGGCGTCCAGCAGCAGCTGCTGGACGGCGATCCGGGCGTACCACTTCTTGTTGGCCGGTACGACGTGCCAGGGTGCGGCGTCGGTGTGGGTCTTCTCGATGGCCTTTTGGTAGGCATCCATGTAGTCGTCCCAGAAGGCCCGTTCCTTCACGTCGTTGCTGCTGTACTTCCAGAGCTTGGTGGGGTCGTCCAGCCGGGCCAGCAGCCGTTCCTTCTGTTCGTCGCGGCTGATGTTGAGCATGACCTTGACGATCTTGGTCCCGGCGCCCGTCTGCCGGGCCTCGAATTCGTTAATGGCGGCGTACCGGCGTTCGAGTTCCTCGGGGCTGGCCCAGCGGTGCACCCGGTGGATCAGGACGTCCTCGTAGTGGGACCGGTCGAACACGCCGACCATCCCGGCGGCCGGAACAGCCTTCTCGATCCGCCAGAGGAAGTCGTAGGATTTTTCCTCCGGCGTGGGTGACTTGAAGGATTTCAGCTGGACTCCCTGGGGGTTCATCGTCCCCATGACGTGGTTGACGATGCCTCCCTTGCCGGCGGTGTCCATCGCCTGCAGGATCAGCAGGATCCGCTTGGTCCCGCCGAAGCGTGACTCCGCGAACAGCGTCTCCTGCAGCGTGGTCAGCCTGCCGTCGAGGTGCGCAAGGAGCGCCTCGCCGTCGGACTTGCCGCCGGGAAATCCGGGCGTGGCATCCGGGTCGGAGTCCTTGAGCCGGAACCCCTTTCCGGCGAGCAGCATTTCCGAGGGGAGTTTCTCGAAGGTCACAACGTCTGTCATGGAAAGCCTCTTCTGTCCGGGCAGCCTGTGCGCGGGAAGGTCATCCCCGCTGCGCTGCTGCCCTCAGGCTAGTTCCCCTGGTACCGGCTCAGGAAGTCCGCCATGCGGTTGATGGCCTCTTCCAGGTCCTTGACGTTCGGCAGGGTCACCATCCGGAAGTGGTCCGGCCGGACCCAGTTGAAGGCCCGCCCGTGGGAGAGAAGGATTTTCTGCTGGCGGAGCAGGTCCAGGACGAACTTCTCGTCGTCGCGGATGTGGTAGACCTCGGGATCCAGGCGCGGGAAGAGGTACATCGCCCCGCGGGCCTGCTGGGTGCTGACGCCCGGGATCGCGTTGAGCATGTCGTAGGCCTTGTTCCGCTGTTCCAGCAGCCGGCCGCCGGGGAGAATCAGGTCGTTGATGCTCTGGTAGCCGCCGAGGGCGGTCTGGATGGCGTGCTGCGCGGGCACGTTGGCGCACAGGCGCATGTTGGCCAGCAGGTTGATGCCTTCGAGATAGTCGGCGGCCTCCTTCTTCGGGCCGGAGATGGCCATCCAGCCCGCCCGGTAGCCGCAGACCCGGTAGGCCTTGCTCAGCCCGCTGAAGGTCAGGCACAGGACGTCATCGTCGGTGATGCTGGCCATGTTCACGTGCACCGCGTCCTCGTAGAGGATTTTCTCGTAGATCTCGTCGGCGAAGATGATCAGGCCGTGCTTTTCGGCCAGGGCAACGATCTTCTTGAGCGTCTCTTCCGGATACACCGCACCGGTGGGGTTGTTGGGGTTGATCACCACGATGCCCTTGGTCCGGGGGGTGATCTTCGCTTCCAGGTCCTCGAGGTCCGGTTGCCACCCGGAGTCCTCGTCGCAGAGGTAGTGCACCGGCCGGCCGCTGGCCAGCGCCACCGAAGCGGTCCACAGCGGGTAGTCGGGGGTGGGGATGAGGACCTCGTCGCCGTCGTCCAGCAGCGCCATGAGCGACATGGTGATCAGCTCGCTGACGCCGTTGCCCAGGTAGATGTCGTCGACGTGGATGTTCTGGATCCCGCGCGTCTGGTAGTACTGCGAGACGGCGGTGCGGGCGGAGAAGATGCCGCGGGAATCGCTGTAGCCCTGGGCGTGCGGCAGGTGGCGGATCATGTCCACCAGGATGGCGTCCGGCGCTTCAAACCCGAACGGGGCCGGGTTTCCGATGTTCAGTTTGAGGATCCGGTGACCCTCCGCCTCCATCTGCTGGGCGGCCTGAAGGATCGGTCCACGGATGTCGTAAAGGACATTATGAAGCTTGGTGGACTGCTTGAATTCTGCCATTTACCAAATATGCCATATCGGGGATGTACTTCCCGTGAGACTTGCCTCACAGCCCGCGCCCGCTCCGGCACCCCGTACCCGGCAACCACGGGAGAAGGCCGCCGCACCCAAGGAACCTGCGGGGTGCGGCGGCCGCCGTCGTACATCAGGAAGGGAAGGCCGGAGGCCTTACTTCACCAGGCCCTTGTCCTTGAGCCACGCGGCTGCGGCATCCTTGGGGTCCTGCTTCTGGCTGCCGCTCACGGCGCGGTTGAGGTTGATCAGGTCCTCGGTGGTGAGGACGTTGGACACCGCGTTCAGGGCTGTTTTGGCCGCATCGGTCATCTTGGACTTGTTGTACAGCGGCAGGACCTGCTGGGCGATGAAGTTGTTCTTCGGGTCCTCCAGCACCACCAGGTCATTGTCGGCGATCGACGGCGTGGTGGTGTAGATGTCGGCCACCTGGACCTGGTCCGAGAGCAGGGCCTTGAGCGTGACGGCACCGCCGCCGTCGCTGAACGGCTCAAGCTTCTTGGGCGTGCAGTTGTAGTTCTTTTGCAGACCGGGCAGGCCGTACGCCCGCTCGGCGAAGGTTGCCGGGGCGCCCACCACGATCTCGCTGCAGACCTTCGCAAGGTCCTCAATGGACTTCAGCTGATACTTCTCGGCTGTGGCCTTTGTGACCACCATGGCGTCCTTGTCCTCGGCCTTGGCGGCATTCAGCACGCCCAGGCTCTCGGGCAGCTTGCCCGGCAGCGCCTTGTAAATGTCCTCGGCCGAGACCTCGGTGGCATCCTTGCTGACGTGCAGCAGGAGATTTCCGCTGTAGTCGGGGATCACGTCCACGGATCCATCCTGCACGGCCTTGAAGTAGACCTCGCGGGATCCGATGTTCGGCTTCGTGCTCGCCGTGACACCCGCACCGTTCAGCGCACCGGCGTAGACCTCGGCAATGATCTGGCTCTCCGGGAAGTCAGCGGAACCGATGACGAGGTTTCCGCCGGCGGCGGACGTCGCCCCGCCTGTCGCGGGTGCGGTGGACAGCGGATTGGACGAGCCCCCGCAGGCGGACAGGGCCATGGCCAGGCCGACGCCGGCGGCCAGGCCGCCGAA
Source organism: Arthrobacter sp. B3I9 (assembly GCF_030816935.1). Taxonomy (NCBI): domain Bacteria; kingdom Bacillati; phylum Actinomycetota; class Actinomycetes; order Micrococcales; family Micrococcaceae; genus Arthrobacter; species Arthrobacter sp. B3I9. The sequence continues at coordinate 1,411,188 of NZ_JAUSYO010000001.1, read as the reverse complement.
TGCGCGCCTGCCGAGTGCCCGTTGGCGGATTTCCTTCATGACGTACCTCCTTGAACAACAGTCTCCGCGGTTACGGGGTCTGTGAGATCAACCGCAGCCAGCTGGCTCCGGTTCGGCTGTGAGCGGGCTCCCCGGAACAGGAAGAGCCGCTGGAACAGGGCAAGGCCGAGGTCGACGGCGATCGCGAGCCCCGCAATGAGGAGGGAGCCGCCGAGCATCTGGGGGAAATCGGACAGCACCAGGCCGTCGAACAGGTACCGCCCGAGCCCGCCCAGGTTGATGTAGGCAACCACGGAGACGGTGGCGACCACCTGCAGCACGCCGGTGCGGAACCCTCCGAACATCACCGGCAGCGCGTTCGGGAACTCCGCCCGGAAAAGGACCTGGAGTTCGGTCATGCCCATGGCCCGGGCGGCGTCCACGACGTTGCGGTCCACGCTGGAGATCCCGGCATAGGTCCCGGCCAGTAGCGGCGGCACCGTCAGGATCACCAGTGCCCAGATCGGCGGCATGAGGCCGATGCCGGCCAGCAGCACGAACAGCGTCAGGAGGCCGAGGGTGGGGAGGGCCCGGAGTGCGCCGGCAAGCGCGACGATGGCCACCCGCCCGCGGCCGGTGTGCCCCACAAAGAGTCCGACCGGGACAGCGATGGCGGTGGCAATCAGCATGACGAGGCCGGTGTACTGCAGGTGCTCCGCCAGCCGTGCGGGAATCCCGGCGCTGCCGGTCCAATGCTCCGGCTCGGCAAGCCAGGCAAAGGTGTCCGTGACGACGTTGCTCACGCGGAACCACCTCCGGCCTTCGCGTCGGAGAGCATCAGCGCTGCCGAGGTGCCGGTCCTGCCCACGCCGTGGTCCTGGCTTGCGCCGCGAGGTGCTGCGCGAGTCCAAGGGGTCAGCAGCCGCTCCAGCAGCACCAACGCGGCATCCATCACCAACGCCAGGACCAGAATGGCGATGATTCCGACAATGACCTCGGTGACAAAATCGCGCTGCAGCCCGGAGGTGAACAACATGCCGAGGTTCCCGATGCCAAGCAACGCTGCGACGCTGACGAGCGAGATGTTGCTGACCGATACGACGCGGAGCCCCGCGAAGAGCACGGGCAGGGATAGCGGGAGGTCGATCTGGAGGAAGCGGGCGGCCGGCTTGAAGCCCATGGCGACGGCGGCCTGGCGGAGGTCTTCGTCCACCGAATCAAAGGCGTCCAGGGCGGCACGGACGAGCAGGGCGACCGCATAGATGGTCAGGGCCACCACAACGTTGAGCGGATCCAGGATTCTCGTCCCGATCACGGTGGGCAGGATGATGAAAAGCGCCAGCGAGGGGATGGTGTAGAGCAGCGAGGACGCCGTCACCACGACGGAGCGCAGGGCGCGGTTCTGCCGGGCGAACTGTGCCAGCGGAACGGCGATCAGCAGTCCAAAGATCATCGGCAGCACGGCCAGCACCAGGTGCTGCGCGGCGAGGCCGTACACCCGCCCGCTGTTAGCCAGGAACCATTCCATCAGAGGACGCCCTGACGGACCCGGCGGTCCGATTCGATGACCGCCAGCACCTCGTCGCCCTTGATCACTCCGGCCACGCGGCCGTCGCTACCCACGGCCACGCCCAGCCCGGAGGGAGAGGAGAGCGCGGCGTCCAATGCCCGGCGGAGCGTGTCGCCCTTCCGGAAAAGCGATCCACCGGGGACCATCGCGCTGCTTTGCCCGGGGCCGGCCCAGCCGAGGGGACGCATCGCGTCGTCCACCACCAGCTGCCAGTCGTCCAGGGAACTGCCCTCGTGCTGAAGGTCGGCGGCGGTGACGGTCCGGACGGGGTGGATGGTGACGCCGTCGGAGGGGCTGAATCCAAGGTGCCGGAAGCCGCGGTCCCGGCCGACGAACGAGGCGACAAAATCACTTGCCGGGGCCCGAAGGATCTCCTCAGGCGTGGCGTACTGGGCAAGTTTTCCGCCGATGCCGAAGACGGCCACCTTGTCCCCCAGCACGGTGGCCTCGTCAATGTCGTGGGTGACGAAGACAATGGTCTTGGCGAGGTCGCGCTGGAGCCGGAGGAGTTCCTGCTGGAGTTCATCACGTACCACGGGGTCGACGGCACTGAACGGTTCGTCCATGAGGAGCACGGGAGGGTCGGCCGCCAGTGCCTGGGCCACGCCCACACGCTGCTGCTGGCCCCCGGAAAGCTGCGAGGGGTAGCGCTTGCCCAGCGCCGGGGCCAACCCGACGACGTCGAGCAGCTCCTCGGCGCGCTGCCGGGCCTCGGCCTTGGACACGCCGTTGAGCCGGGGAACCGTCGCGATGTTCTCAAGCACGGAACGGTGCGGCATCAGGCCGGAGGACTGCATGACGTAGCCCATGGACCGCCGCAGCTTTGCCGCCGGCACCGACGTGACGTCTTCCCCGCCGACCGTGATGGTCCCCGACGTTGGCTCGACCATGCGGTTGATCATGCGCAGCGACGTGGTCTTTCCGCAGCCCGATGGTCCGACAAATACAGTGATGGTGCCCTTGTCAATGGACATGGTCAGCTCATCCACCGCAGGCTGTCCGCTCTGGTACTGCTTGGTGACGCTCTGGAACTCGATCATGGCTTCGGCCATTTCCGGGCTTACCTAACTGTTGGCGGCAACATCGGACGGTCCAGCCAACTGATCATATGCTTGCAATTTTTTGGCTGTAAAGCGGGTAAGACCCACCCTATCCAGCGCAGCTGACAAAGCCGGAGAATTCCGTTCCGGAAGAGCCGGCCCGCCGAAGCTGCCCGAAGGCTTCGGAGTCATGCCTGTTTTGGATGGGGCCCCTTGCCTTTCCGGCCTTCGGCCTTCTCGTGCCGTTGCCGTTCGGCGGCACGGTGGCTCTGGCCGGCCGCCGCGATCCTCTGGTGCCACTCCCGTTGATATGCGCGGCGCGCCGCAGCGTCGTGCCGCCTCGCCAGCGCCGACAGTTCGCGCTGGAGTTTCCGGTAGCTGGCCCACCTGCGGTCCTCAAGGGACCCGTCCGCGAGCGCGGCCTGTACGGCGCAGCCGGGCTCCCGGTCATGGGCGCAGTCGGAAAAGCGGCACTGCCCGAACAGTTCCTCCAGGTCGCCGAACATCTCCTCCATGCCGTCGTCGGCGTCGAACAGCCCGAAGCCGCGCACTCCGGGGGTGTCCATCAGCACTGCACCGCCCGGCAGCGGAACGAGTTCCCGCGCCGTCGTGGTGTGCCGGCCTTTGCCGTCGCCGGCCCGGACTTCCCCGGTTTGCTGCGCCTCGAAACCGACGAGGGCGTTGATGAGCGTGGACTTCCCCGCTCCGGACGGTCCCAGCAGCACGAGGGTCCCCCCGGGAGGCAGCTGGGCCAGGAGCTCGTCGAGGCCGTCGCCATGTTCGGCCGAGGTGGTCACCACCTCGACGCTGGCTGCCTGCCGCCCCACCTGGCAGACGACGTCGTCCGCGACGTCCGCGAGGTCGGCTTTGGTGATGATCACCAGCGGCCTGGCACCGGAGTCCCACGCCGCTACCAGGGTGCGTTCCAGCCGGTTGTGGGTCAGGGGCCGGTCCACCGGGACGACGACGCCCACGACGTCCAGGTTCGCACCGAGCACCTGGGACCCGGAGGAGTCCTCGAAGGCACGCTTGCGGCTCAGCTCCGAGTGGCGCGGCAGCACTGCGACGATGGCGTGCTCCCCCGCTCCGTTGTCGCCGAGCCAGACCCAGTCCCCGGTGGCTGGCACCATGGCGTCACGGGGGTAGGGCAGATGGTCTGTGCCGTCAGCGACGGCGACAAGGACGCGGTTCCGGTCCACCCGGACCACCCGGCCGGGGACGGTTCCGCCCGGCAGGGGATGCGCCGCGAACCGTTCCGCGGCGGCGGGGGTGTAGCCGTAGCGGACAGGACCCGGTGGAAGGCCGGTGGTCGGCTGGGCGCCGGTGGCGTCCGGTTGCGGGGAGAACAGTTGTGCAGACGATAAATGTGCAGATGATGAACTCAACGGAAACCCTTTGATGGGCCCCGGTGCACGTGCCGCGCGCTGGGGGTTCCACGGGAACCGGCAGCTGTAGGGCTACTAGGTGCTCAAAGCCGGGGCAGGAATAATGACGTGGCTTCTTGCGCGCGTGGCGCGCTGTTCAATGGCACCCATCATCTCCACCTCCCCGCTCTGTTTAACGGTCCTAGGATATCCTCGCCGCCGCGGCGCGGCTAGGGCAGCCGGTCGGCAAGTTTGCCGTTCAGCGGCCTTTCCCGGTAAAGACGAAGCGCGACGTCCACCAGCGAGACCTTGTTCAGGCCCCCGAGCTCCGTCAGCGGGATCCAGGCCGCATGCGTGGTGGTCCCGTTCACCTCATGCCGCAGCTCCCCGCCGGTGGTCCGCGCCTCGTAGACAAGCCGAAGCGACTGGAAGTCCCGTTCCCCGCCGTCGATCCGGATCTCCGCGGGCCAGTGTCCGACGTCGACCCCCAGCATCGCGCCGATCTCGGCATGGTACCCGGTCTCCTCATAGATCTCCCGGCGGCATCCGTCCACGGGATGCTCGGCCAGATCCAGACCGCCGCCGGGCAGGGTCCAGCCTTCTTTGCCGCCCTGTTTCCAGTACGCCAGCAGAATGGCATCATCGCGCACAATGACCGCGTAGGCGGCCGGACGGGTATCGAAATTCAAGCTCATCCTTCCAGCGTAGTGTCGTAGCGCGGACATCCCGGACCACGGACATCGCCGGAGCGCGGTGTCCCGGCGGCGTCAGGCCGATCCGGCTCTCAGCCGTTCTCGGCGACCAGCCGGGGCACACCGAACACCGGATCCTGGTCCAGGACCCGGACGTCAGTGATACCCGCGGCGGCCAGGGCCGCACGGAACGATTCCTGCAGCCGCGGCACGTTCATGCCCAGTCCGCTCCCCAGGATCACGGGCCCGTCGATGCCGAGCTGCCGCAGCGTCTGTTCGGCGAGCTGTGCCAGGTCGCGGCCGGCCTGGTCCACCAGCTCACGGCTCTCCGCGTGGCCCGCGTCGGCTGCCTCGACCACGAGCCGGGCCTGTTGCGCCCAGTAGCGCCGGCCGGTGGCAGCGGAGTGGAACAGCGCGATCAGCTTGTTCGGGTGGTCCACCCCGCAGGAGGCCAGCAGTGCGGTGGTGAGTTCGTCCGGTTGCAGACCCTGGTTCATCCGGCGCAGGCTGTGGCGGACCGCCTCGCGGCCCAGCCAGTAGCCGCTGCCCTCGTCGCCCAGCAGGTAGCCCCAGCCGCCGGCCCGGGCCTCCTCGCCCCGGCCGTTTTTGCCCCAGGCCGCCGAGCCCGTGCCGCCGATCACGGCGACGCCGGTGCTGGCGCCGCCCGCGGCGAGCAGGAGCCGGGAATCGTGGACCACGGTGATCCGGGCGCCCGGCACGTGCGGCGCTATCAGCGCCGCGAGCGCGGCGGCATCGTCGTCGGTGTCGATTCCGCCGGCCCCCGCGTACACCTGGGCCACGGCCCCGCCGCCGATCCGGGAGAAGAGCTCTTCCAGGTTGCGTGCCGCTTCCTCGCGGCTGACATTCTGGACGTTCGAGCTGCCCACGGATTCGTCCGCCACAACGGCGCCGTCTTCGAACCGGACGCCGCGGGTCTTGGTGCCGCCGATATCCAGGCCGATCACGGTTCCGGCGGTCGCCGCCGTGCCGGAAGCCGGGGAGCCCGATGGGGAGGAAGCAGAGTCCGCCGCGGGCGGGATGTCAGTATTAGTCACCAGACCAGCCTACTTAATGGACCCCGGGAGCAAGCCATGCCGCACGCACTCTTCGATACCCTCGTCCTCGCCGCCCCGATGGCGGGTGGAACCTCAACACCGTCCTTCGTGCAGGCCGTCCACGCGGCGGGCGGCCTGGGCTTCCTCGCCGCAGGCTACAAGAGCGTTGAAGCGATGCAGGCGGAGATCCGCACCGTCCGGGCCGCGGGGGTGCGGTTCGGGATGAATGTCTTTGTCCCGGACCCGGTGCAGCTTCATCCGTCACCGGCGCAGGTAGTGGAGCTAGAGGAGTACCGCGCGCGCCTCCAGGTGGATGCTGCCCGATACGGCACGGAACTTCCGCCGCTCCGGCTCGACGACGATGACGCCTGGCAGGGCAAGATCGACGTGCTCCTGGCGGACCCGGTGGAGCTGGTCAGCTTTACCTTCGGCCTCCCGGGCGCGGAGGTCGTGCGCGCACTCCAGCAGGCAGGTTCGGCAGTCCTGGCCACCGTGACCACCAAGGATGAGGCAGAAGCTGCCGCGGAGCAGGGCGTCGACGCGCTGGTGCTCCAGCACGCGAGCGCCGGGGCCCACAGCGGGGCCTTCCAGCCCGGTGCCGGCACCAGGGCCGGTGGACAGGAGGCCGGCCGGCCGGGCACGACGGCGGAGCTGGTCGCCCTGGTGCGCTCCGCCGTCGACCTTCCCCTGGTTGCCGCCGGCGGTGTGATGGACCGCGCCGGGCTGGACGCCGTGCTCGCAGCCGGCGCGGAAGCCGCCCAGCTGGGCACAGCGCTGCTGCGCTCGGACGAAAGCGGCGCCCGCCAGTTGCACAAGGATGCCCTTGCCAGCCCGCGCTACACCGAGACGCGGCTCACGTCCGCCTTCACCGGTCGGAAGGCCAGGGCGCTGGTGAACGAGTTTGTCCGTGACCACACCGATGCCCCCGAGGTGTATCCGGCCGTCCATCACCTCACAGCGCCGCTGCGCGCCGCCGCGGCAGCCGCCGGAGACCAGGAGCGGCTGAACCTCTGGGCCGGCATCGGGTGGCGGCAGGCACAGGCGGGACCGGTCGCGGGCATCCTGGCAGGGGTGCTCCGCAACGCCTGACGCCGCTCAACTTTTCAGGTCCTCGAGCGTTCCCGCACGAAACCGGACAGCAACGCCGGCCCGTCGCTGAGCACGAGCTCCCGGAACAGCCGCACGGGATCCGGTTCCGCGCCCGCGCCCCCGCCGCTCTCCCGCCACGCCAATCCGATCTCCCGGAAAGCCAGCGGGGAATCCAGTGCGATCTCCACCCAGCCAAGCCCGGTGGTGTCCGCAGACGGGTTCCGGCCGGGGGCAGCTCCGCCCGGCGGCAGGATGCTCACGCCCAGGCCCGCCGAGACGAGCCCACGGGCGGTATGGGTGTCCTGGCTCTCGAAGGCGATCCGGGGCCGGAATCCTGCCTCGCGGAACAGCGCATCGGTCAGGGAGCGCATGCCGTATCCCGGCCCCATGGCCACGAAGGGCTCCTGCCGGATCTCCTTGATTCCCGCACTGCGGCGCGTGGCCAGCCGGTGCCGGTGATGCACCACGAGGCGCAGCGGTTCGCGGTACAGCGCGGCGGAGGCGATCGTCCGGCTGGGCGGAGCGACCGGGGCGGTCAGGGCCACATCGGCATCACCCGCGGCCAGTTCGGCCAGGCAGCCGTCCCGGGAACCCTGGCTGAGCTCGAACGCGGTCTGCGGGTGCCGGGCGCGGAAGGCGCTGATCAGCAGGGGCAGCATTGCCTCGCCGAAGGTGTGCTGGAAGGTCACGGCGATCCGCCCGCGCACCACCTCGGACTGGTGGCGGACCAGGTCAAGCCCGGCCTGGAACTCGGCCAGTGCAGCCTCGATGTGCGGCATGAGCGCTTTCGCGGCAGGCGTCAGCCGTACCCCGCGGCCGTCACGGACCAGCAGGTCGGTTCCGACAAGGGCGCTGGCCCGCGCGATCCCCCGGCTCCCCGTCGACTGCGGCAACCCCAGCAGCTCGGCGGCCCCGGTGACGTGCTGGGTGCGGCCCAGTTCCGCCAGCAGGGGCAGCAGCGGGAGCAGCTGCACGAGCTGTTTGTGCTCCAGATCCATGTCCATCTCCAGTGCGTGCCTTCTGGTTTTGCTATGGATTCTATGCGAATCATGCATTGGAAGCATGGCTTCGGGGCGGCCTAGTCTGGGAGGATGCCGCGCTTCCACCCTTTCCGACGCTCCGCTGCCACCGCGCTCGCTGCCGCCCCCGCTCCGGCCGCGGGACCCATCCCGGCAGCGGAACCGGCCGCGGAACCAGCACGGCCGTCGACCCCACAGCCCTGGACCGGGCACGCCAAAGGCTCGCGGGCCTACGGACGAGTCCTCACCGCGCTGGGCTTCGCCGGCGTCGCCACCTTCGCGCAGCTGTACTCCACCCAGGCGGTCCTGCCCATCCTCGCATCGGATCTCCGGGTGACAGCGGCCGAGGCAGCCCTGACCATCTCCCTTGCCACTGTGGGGCTCGCGGCGACCGTACTCCCCTGGTCCTTCGCAGCCGACCGCATCGGACGTGTCCGGGCCATGGCATGGGGAATCTCGGCCGCCACCGTCCTGGGGCTCCTGGTGCCGCTGGCCCCCACCTTCCCGATCCTCCTCGGCCTTCGCATGCTTGAGGGGATGGCACTCGGCGGAATCCCTGCCATCGCCATCGCCTACCTCAACGAGGAAGTCAACAAGGCCCATGCCGCGCTCGCTTCCGGCAGCTACGTCGCCGGAACGACGCTGGGCGGACTGGCGGGGCGGATCGTGGCCGGCCCGGCGGGTGAGCTGTGGGGCTGGCGGGCCGCGGCACTCGCGGTGTCTGTCCTTGCCACCGCGGCTGCCGTCATCTTCCTGTTATTGGTGCCTAAGGCGCAGGGTTTCACAGCTGCCGAGGCAAGCGGCTTCCGCGGCGCGCTCGGGACCCTGGCGGGCCATGCGCGCAACCCCAGGCTGCTGGCGCTCTACATCCAGGCCTTCCTGCTGATGGGCGGTTTCGTGGCCATCTACAACTATCTTGGCTTCCGTTTGTCCGGGGAACCCTTCAATCTGCCGGCCACCGCCATCAGCCTCATCTTCCTCGCCTACCTCTCGGGAACCGTTTCGGCCCGCTGGGCCGCGGGGCTGACCGTGCGCTTCGGCCGCCGCAATGTGCTGATCGCGGGGACTGCCCTCATGGTGGGCGGACTGGCCCTCACGCTCACGCAGCTGCTGCCGCTGATCCTGCTGGGGCTGCTGGTATTCACCGGCGGTTTCTTTGCCGCCCACGGCATCGGCGCAGGCTGGACCGGAGTCATCGCCAGCTCCGGCCGCGCCCAGGCCGCCTCCCTCTACAACCTGGCGTACTACCTTGGCTCCAGCATCCTCGGCTGGGCCGGCGGCCTGGTCTTCCAGACTCTCGGCTGGACAGCCCTGGCGCTGACGGTCATCGGACTGGCCTGCACGACGGCGGTGATCACCGCCGTCGTGCACCCTTCGTCGGCGCGTGCGGCGCGGGGAACGGTTGTGCCGGCGTCCTAAGGTGGCGTCTTTAACAGCCCGCATGGCGCGGGAACGAACCTCGCTGTGCGAACATCCACCGTTGAATCGGGCGGACTTCTCGCAGTTGTTCGAAGAATCGCGTACTTCACGAATAGAACTGCCACGTGGCGCGATTATGATGAACTGACAAGACTTCGAGGAGGATCCGTGACGAACAGTGCCAAGAACATCCGGCAGGCCGCAGGTGCCGGGGAACCGCTGGACGCCGTAGACGAGCGCCTTCTCGCGGCGCTGGTAGCGGACGCCCGCATCTCCAACAAGCAGCTGGCTGAACTCGTGGGCATTGCCCCGTCCACGGCCTTGATGCGCACCCGCGCCCTTTCCGAGCGGGGAATCATCCAGGGGTTCGAGGCAAAGCTCAGCCTGTCGGCCATCGGGCGCTCGGTCCAGGCACTGATCGCCGTCCGGCTCAGGGCGCATGACCGCGAGCAGATCGACCGTTTCACGTCCCGTGTCCCCCGTCTGCCCGCCGTGCTGTCGACCTTCCACACCTCGGGCTCCGTGGACTACCTGCTGCACATCGCCGTCGCCACCACCGAGGAGCTGCGGGACTGGGTGCTGGACAACCTCGCCACCGACCCCGTTGTGGGCCACACGGAAACCACGCTCGTGTTCGAACACATCCAGGGCAACCACGGGCCGCTGCCGGACTGACGGCTCCGCGAGAGTCAGGCTGCCGGACGCAGCGCCGCCCGAATGGTGATTGCGGCGAGGACGGCTGCAAGGACCGCACACAGTACGACGAACCCCGCGACGGCGGCCTGCAGGCCCACCACCCCGGCGGCGAGCCCCAGGCCAATGACGGGGACGGCGCTGCCGAGGTAGGTGATCACATAGACGGTGCTGATGATCTGCGCGTGCCGCGACGGCTCGACCTTTCCGGCCACGTCGTTGAAGACCGTCCGGAAGGACACGCCCTGGCCCAGGCCGGCGGTGACACTTGCCAGGACCAGCAGCCAGGGGCTGCTCGACGCGGCGGCCGCGGCGATCAGCAACACCGAGACCGCCAGCATGCCCAGCCCCGCCGGCACCACAAAGCGACCGCGGACGGCTACCAGCTGGCTCACGGCCGAAGCACCCAGTGCCAGGCCCGCCAGGAGTCCGATCAGGGGACGTGAATCGGCGTGAACGATCTGGGCGAAGTAGCCCGGCGCGAGCGAGAGGCAGAATCCGAACACGGTGAAGCTCAGGAACCCCACGGAGGAAGCCAGCCAGAACGCACCGCGCGCCTCGCTGGACACTGACGGCCGGCGCGGGGCCAGCACCCGCAGCGGCTGCGGACCGGCGGCCGCTTTGATGGCCGGACGTGCCTTGAGCAGGAACAGCGGGACCAGCAGCGCGACCAGGACGCAGGAATGCAGGACGTACGGCGTCGACGTCGGCCCGGGCAGGAGCGAGAGCACCCCGCTGATCACCGGCCCGGCCGCCACTCCCCCGGCGGATGCCAGCAGCGTGAACCGGGAGGCCCACTCGGGTCGGCTGGGCAGCAGTTCACGCAAGGCAGCGGAGCTGGCCCCCGTGGCGAGCGCTACTCCAATGCCCTGCAGGGCCCGGCCCACGGACAGCATGAGCAGGCTGTCCGCCGAACCGAAAACCGCACCGCCGGCAAGTCCCGCGAGCACGGCCAGCATGAGGGCGGCCCTGCGTCCGATGTGATCCGACCAGTGCCCCGCGAGCATGAGCGTGGCCACGAGAGCCAGGACGTAGACGGAGAAGGCGACCGTGACATCCAGGGCACTGATCCCAAGCTTGGCCTGCAGCAATGGATACAGCGGCGTCGCCAGGTTGGCGCCGACCAGCAGCGTGAAAATCACGACGCCTGCCATCACCAGCCGGGCCGTGAGGGAAGCGTCCCAGCCCCAGCGGTCGGCGGTGGCCGGGCGCATGCGGAGTTCGCTGAAAACAGTCATGATCCGTGCCTTGCAGAAATTTGGGCTCCCTGGCACACGGGGTGGCGGTGCAGGAAGTCCGGTGGGAGGTTGATAAGTAAATAGTCCGGCATTTCCAGCCCAGATAGCCGGTTTTCTGTGCCAAAATTGATCAAAATAATCAAGTGACCGCCGCGTAAATAACCAGGAGTGACGATTTGAACGGTTTGGACCCCACCGATCTGAAAATCCTGCTCGAGCTGATCCGGGATCCGCGGGTCCAGATCGGCGAGCTCAGTGAGACGCTGGGCATCGCGCGCAACACGGCGCAGACGCGGCTGCGGCGCATGCAGCGCTCCGGGCTCCTGCACGACGGCGGCCGTGAGATCGACCTCGAGGCGGTGGGCTACGACGTCGTCGCGTTTGTCACCATCGAGGTGACCCACCGGGAGCTGGACGGTGTGGTGGGCGCCCTGCGCCTGATCGCGCAGGTGCTGGAGGTACACGAAATCTCCGGGCGCGGCGACGTCTGGTGCCGCGTCGTGGCAACCGATACCCACAACCTCCAGGCCGCCCTGCGGTCCATTCTGAAAATCAAGGGCGTCATCCGGACGGAGACCGTCCTCGCGCTGCATACCCACATCCCGTACCGTACAGAGCCGCTTATCAGCCGTTTGTCCCAGGGCAGCAGCATGGCGCCGGGCGGATCCAGGCCGCCGGCGGGACCCCGGACGGACCGCCGGGACTGACACCCTGGCGGCCGGCCCCAGCGCCAGGCACCATAATTGTGCGGTGACTATCATCGATAACGCCGTCTACGTTGACGGCGTCCGCAGCGCCGAGCCGGAAAGCCTCGAGCAGACCTTTGAAACCCTGAGCCGGCATGGCGGAATGGCCTGGATCGGGCTCTACCGTCCGACCCAGACGGAAATGGCCGCCGTGGCCGCGGAATTCGGGCTGCACGCGCTGGCCGTTGAGGACGCAATTTCAGCCCACCAGCGCCCGAAGCTGGAGCGTTACGGCGATAACCTCTTCACCGTGCTCCGGCCGGCGCGGTACCTCGACGAGAGCGAAACGGTGGAGTTCGGCGAACTGCACATTTTCACCGGACGGAACTTTGTAGTTACCGTCCGGCACGCCGAGACGGCAGGCGTGGCGCAGGTCCGCCGTCGGCTGGAGGAACGCGGGGACCTGCTGGCCCACGGCCCGGAGGCAGTGCTGTACGCGCTTTTGGACCAGGTGGTGGATGACTATGGTCCCGTGGTTGCCGGCCTGGAGAACGACATCGACGAAATCGAAGACCAGCTTTTCAGCGGCGACGCCAAGGTGTCCCGCCGCATCTACGAGCTCGCCCGGGAGGTCATCCAGTTCCAGCGCGCCATCCATCCGCTTCCCGCCATGATGCAGCTGCTGCGGCGGGGCTTCGAGAAGTACGACGTCGACGGCGAGCTCCGGCACAACCTGCGGGACGTGGAGGACCACGTGGAGCGGTTGATCTCGCGAGCCGATTCCTTCCGGGACCTGCTCCAGAATGCGCTGACCCTCGACGGCACCCTGACCGCCAACCGGCAGAACGAGGCCAGCGCGGAGCAGAACGAACAGGTCAAGAAGATCTCGTCCTGGGCGGCGATTTTCTTCGCCCCCTCGTTTGTGGCGGGGGTCTACGGAATGAATTTCGACCACATGCCGGAACTTCACTGGGCCTGGGGCTACCCCATGGCGATCGGACTCATGGCAGCCACCGCGGGGCTCATGTACGCGATCTTCAAGAAGAAGGACTGGCTCTAGACGCCAGGTAGCGCGGGGCCGGTCGGCGTTTTTTGGCCGCCTCGGGTCAGCGGGAGGAGCGCCGGTTCCGGGCCTGGGCCAGCAAACGCGTGAACGCCAGCACAAAGAGGACCTCGATGAGGACCATCAGGCCGAACCACAGCCACTGCCCCCGGCCGACAAAGTTGACCATGCCGACGACGACGAGGACGGTGCCCAGCGTCAGGGCGTAGACGGCGAAGCCGATCGCCACCTTGGCGCTCCGCACCCCGGTGCGGAAGCCGAAGCCCTGCGGTTCGCCGCCGGGATATCCCGCAACGCGGTCCGGGCCTGCCGGCTGGAGCCGGTCAAACTCTTCCCAGGGGTCGCGATCCTGATCCTGCTCGGTCATATCTCCATTATCCCGCGTTTCCATCCGCCGGCACCTGCCCGGAGTCCGGATGGGGCGCGCCGCGGCTACGCGGCGCGTACCTCGATCTCGCCCGCCGCGGCGCCCTCGACGCCGAAGACGAGGTGTCGGTTCGCGATTTTTTCGCTGAAGAACCGGTCGTGGCTGACCACGACGACGGCGCCGGGAAAGTGCACCAGCGCCCGTTCCATGACCTGGGTGCTGGACAGGTCCAGGTGGTTGGTTGGCTCATCGAGCAGCAGAACCGAGGCACCGGACAGCAGGCACTGGGCCATGGCGACGCGGGCCTTCTGCCCGCCGGAAAGGTTTCCGATCTTCTGCTTGAGGTCGGCCTCGGAGAACTGGAACATCGCCAGGAACCTGTTCACGGACTTCTTCGTGGCGCTGAAGGCAAGGCTGTCCGGCAGTGCGTTGACCGCATGGGAGACCGTGTCGCCGTCGTCGAGGTCCTCCAGCATCTGGTTGTAGGAGACGAAACCCGGCCCTTTCGCCCAGGCCACGCTGCCCGAATCGGCCTGCTCCTCGCCCGTCAACACCCTGAGCAGTGTCGACTTCCCGCTGCCGTTGGCGCCGAGCACCACGATCCGGTTGCCGCGGCGGATCTCGAAGCTCAGGTCCTCGAAGAGGACCTTCTGGCCGTAGGACTTGCCCAGCCCCTCCACCCGGCAGAGCACATCCTTCACGTGCAGGCCGCCGTAAATCTCGGTGACGATCTGGTCCACCGGCCGAGGGGTCCGGGATTTCTTGATCTTGGCGAGCTGGTTCCCGAGCCCGCGGCTGGCAGCCTTGGCGGCTTCGCGTCGGTCAGCGATGCCTTCCGCTTCAAAGGCCAGCAACTCGGACTCGTGCACGAACTGTGATTCGAGGGCCTTGAGGCGGAACTGCTTCTGCACCACATACTCCGCAAAATTGCCCGGGTACTCGTGCAGGTGGTAGTTCTCCACCTCGATGATCCGGGTTACGACGGCGTCGAGGAACTTCCGGTCGTGCGAGACGATGATCGCTGCGCCCCGGAAGTCGCGGAACCAGCTCTCCAGCCACTCGACGCCCGCCACGTCGAGGAAGTTGGTGGGCTCATCCAGGAGCAGGACGTCAGGGCCTTCGAGGAGGATCTTGGCCAGGGCGGCGCGGTTGCGCCAGCCGCCGGACAGCTCGTCAATGGCGCAGTTGCGGTGGGCCTCGTCGAAGCCCAGGGTCGTGAGGACCGTGTCGATGCGCCGCGGGTAGTCCCAGCCATCCAGCCGGTCCATGTCCTCGAAGAGCTCCGCCTGGCGTGTGATGAGCCGGTCCAGCTCCGCTCCGGCAGGATCCTGGGCGATGGCGGCATCGATGGAGGCCAGTTCGGCCTCCGTAGCCTTGATTGCCGCAAAGAGGCCGTCGAGCGTTTCGAGGATTGTGGCCTCGCCGTTGAGCTCCGAGAACTGCGAGAAGTAGCCGATCCTGATTCCCTGCCCGAGACTGACGGTGCCGGTGTCCGGAGCCACCTGGTCCAGGACCAGCTTGAGGATCGTCGTCTTGCCCGAGCCGTTTTTCCCGATCAGCCCGACGCGGTCGCCTGCTTCCAGTCGGAAAAACGCCTCGCGGAGGACCTGGGTGTTGTCATAACGGACGCTGACGTCCTGCAGCCGGACCAGGCTCATGGGCTGTCCTCTCAAGGGATGTTCCTGCCCTGCCAAAGAGAAGGCCCTCCACGCCGGCGGATACGCCGGCCGGGAGGGCCACGCTTGTGGGGCAGCTGCCGGAATACCGTCCGGCGTTCCTGCCATTTTAGTCCATCCGGCCCGTGGGCCCGGCGGACGGTCCGAGTGCTCCCGAGGCTCCGGAAAGCTCTTGAGGTTTGTTGGCGGTTGCGGATCCATAACGCCCGGGCAAGAGTCGTGGACACCCCGGAAGGGAGGCTCCTATCCTTGAGCCCTGGGGGACGGCCCGCAGGGTCACGTCGGAAACGGCAATCACTCTGGTCTCGTGATGACCGAGGAGTGCGCCATGGCCCGCCACCTATCCGCAACGATCCCCCTCCTGCTGGCAGCGGTGCTGCTGGCCTCCTGTACGCCCGGCGGCACGCCGCCGGCGGCTGAATCCACGGCAGCCACGGGGACCCCGTCCCCGGACAGCACGGCCAGCGCGACGCCGTCGCCTGCACCAACCACCACCGCGCCGGAGCCTCCTCCGACCACCCTGAAAGCTGCCGTCCCGGCACCACCCGAGAAACTCGCAGCCAACCGCGCGTCGCTCTACTGCCCGAAAGGGGCCACCACGCGGTGCCGCAGCTATGCGGACATGGCGGGCTACTTCGACGACCTGCTGGCGGTCCTCACCCCGATGTTCGATGAACAGTACGGCGTCGCGAACCGCCCGGCCGCTTTCAACTATGTGGCAGCCGGCCTGACCGGGCCCACCCCCTGCGTCCAGGACGACGGGACCCCTGACGCGTACACCAGCACGGATCACTCCTATTGCTCCGCCGACCGGGCGATCTACACCGGACAGGACGCCCTGTGGGTGCTTTACAACGGCGTTGGCCTCGCGGCTCCGGCCGTCGCCTATGCCCACGAATGGGGACACCATATCCAGACCTTCATGCAGGTCGAGGAACCCGAAACGCCCGCCGAAAATGCTGTCCTGGAAAAGCAGGCCGACTGCGTCGCCGGGGCCTGGGCGCAGCACGCTGCGCAGGCCGGCAACCTGAACTACCCGGCGGACCTGGGCGATCTCAATGCCGTCATGGCCGCCGTCGCTCCCCCGGACCCCGGTGAGGAGGCTATCCCCGTGGCGGAACGCGTGGCCGCGTTCCAGCTTGGTTACACCGGCGGGCTTCCGGGCTGCAACTCCTTCTTGCCGGAAACGCCGATCCTGGCGGGGTAGCCTGCCCCGTAAAGGCCCGGCGGCCCGCCCTCACCGCACCGCCGCATACCAGATCAGCAACATGGTCACGAGGAATCCGGTGACGTAGTTGAGCCACAGGAACCGCTTCCATCCGCGGTGGGCCTGCTCGGAGTTTTGATCCGTCACCGTGACGAAGGGGACGATGCTGAGCACGTAGGGGAACGCCAGCAGGAATGCGAGCGGCCCCGGCCACGGCGTGAACAGCAGCAGCGCGCCACTGGCCAGGTAGGCAGCGATCGCAAATCGGACAGTGGCCTGGCCTCCGATCACGGTGGCGATGGACCCTATGCCGCCGGCACGGTCCGCCACCACATCCTGCACCGCGCCGAAGGCATGGCTGGCGATGCCCCACAGGAAGAACGCAGCCAGCAGCGCCCACAACGGAGCCGTGAAATGCGCCTGCGCCAGCACCAGGCCGTAGACGGCCGGGCTCACAAAGTGCGTGCTGGATGTGGCCGAATCCAGGAACGGGCGCTCCTTGAACCGCAGCCCCGGGGCGCTGTAGGCCACGACCGCGAAGATGCTGACCGCCAGCACCAGCCAGGACAACGGACTGCCCAGCAGCACCAGGGCCACGAGGAACGGCACGTTGGTGGCAATGGCCGCCCGCAACGTGACGGAATGCATGGTGCGGTCCAGGACCGCCCCCTCCACCCCGCCCTTGCGCGGGTTCCGGAGGTCCGATTCGTAGTCAAACACGTCATTGATGCCGTACATGGCCAAGTTGTAGGGGACCAGGAAATACAGGGTCCCCAGGACCCAGGCGAGGTCGATCTCCCGCGCCGTGAGCAGGTACGCCGCGGCAAACGGATAGGCCGTGTTCACCCAGGACAGCGGGCGGGAGGACAGAAGGAGCATGCGGAACGTCTTCATGGCCGCCTCCTCGGCGGACGGGCTTTCGAGGCGCGGCCCAGGAGAATCCACAGCGCCGGCAGCAGCAGCACCGCGGCCACCGGATACGCGAAATCCTCCAGCGGGGCCAGTCCCACCATGGCGCCGGAGATCATGTCAGGGGCGTAGGTGAAGAGTCCGGCGGCGATCATCAGGTTGTCGAACACGGCCGTCAGGACAAGCACGACGGCGGCCGTCCCGCCGGCCGCTGCCAAGGCCGCTGTGCGGGCACGGCCCTTGGGGGTGAGGGCCGCCGCGGTTCCGGCACCAAGGGCGGCGAGCAGGAACACCGTGTTAAGTGCCCAGTAGCTCATGAGAGTTCCTCAGCTTTTTCGCGGTGCAGCAGCCGCGATCCCAGGTGGCGCCGGAACAGCTGGAACAGATTCATCACCAGATAGCAGAGGAAGAGCAGGAAGACCGGCTCCTCCAATGGCAGTTCCGGAGCCAGCTCGACGCCGATGGTCTTGTTGTGCCCCCGGAAGAAGATGCCCAGCCCGATCCCGGCCAGGTCCCAGGCCAGAAAGAACACCAGCCCCGCGGCCAGGACCACTGCCGCCCGGCGGGCGTCCTGCCAGAAGAACAGGCGCAGCCTTTGGTCCAGGAGCACCATGCAGCCCAGCGAGGCCGCCAGGAACAAAAGGTACGCCGCCGCCGTCAAACCCCCGTCCTCCGCCCGCTCAGGGCAGGGCTGAGCGGCACCGGAAGGGGACCGGTGCTGACATCGCCGCGCAATCGCTTAAGCACCAGTTCGGCGCTGATCAGGCACATCGGGATGCCAATCCCCGGAATCGTGGAGGCCCCTGCGTAATACAGCCCCTGGACCTTGCGGCTGACATTGCCGGCGCGGAAAAACGCACTTTGGTTGAGCGTGTGCGCCGGCCCCAGCGACGTGCCCTTCCAGGAGTGGTAGTCCCGCTCAAAATCCGCAGGACCGTACAGCCGGCGCAGGACAATGCGCTCCGCCAGGTCGGGGATGCCTGCCCACTCGCTCAGTTGCCCGATGACGGCGTCGGCAGCCTGGTTCAGCCGCTCATCGCCGCTCCCGCCCAGCCCCGGATCCGGCGGAATGGGCACCAGCACGAACACAGTCTCATGCCCGGCCGGCGCCACGTCCGGATCGGTGGCGCTGGGCTTGCACACATACATCGACGCCGGCGCCGGAATGGACGTCTCCTTGCCGAAGATCGCTTTGAAGTTCTCCTCCCAGTCCGCGGTGAACAGCAGGGTGTGGTGCTGCAACTGGGGCAATTCCCCGCGCACACCCAGGTAGAGGAGCAACGCACTTGGCCCGGCGGTGCGCCGCGA
Source organism: Arthrobacter sp. B3I9 (assembly GCF_030816935.1). Lineage (NCBI taxonomy): Bacteria > Bacillati > Actinomycetota > Actinomycetes > Micrococcales > Micrococcaceae > Arthrobacter > Arthrobacter sp. B3I9. The sequence goes on along the minus strand of NZ_JAUSYO010000001.1, from coordinate 1,392,814 downwards.
CCAGTAGCGCTCGGGATACGTCTGCAGGTTCCGCGGGAGGAGGGCAGTTTCGGTGTGATGAAGGTCAGCGGCGGAAACCACGACGTCGGCCGCCAGGCTTCCTGCGGTTCCGTCACCGGTGCGGTAGCGCACCCCGCGTACAGCCGCCGGACGGCGCCGGGACGTCGTCGGGACCGTCTGTATCTCCAGCACTTCGGCGTTCGGCTCGATAACCACCCCGGCGTCGCGGGCCAGCTTCTCCACCGCCTCCACCAGCCGGGCAAATCCGCCCATGGGATAGTGCACGCCCACGTCCAGATCCAGGTGGCTCATCAGGTGGTACATGCTGGGAGCGGTGAACGGTGAAGCTCCCAGGAACACCGCGGGGTACTCGAGGATCTGCTGCAGGCTGGGGTTGCTGACATACCGCCGGACATGGCTGTGCAGCGGCTCCAGCAGCAGGCGGCCAAGCCGAGGAAGCCGGCCCAGCACGTCCGCCCTCAGCAGCGGAGCGAATGACTGGAACGTCGGGTAGAGAAAGCGGCGCTTGGCCATGGTGTACGTGTCTGCGGCGGAATCCAGGTACTTCTCCAGCCGGGCACCCGCCCCGGGCTCCAGCCGGTCAAAGAGTTCAACCACCCCCGCGCGCTGCGCGGGCACGTCCACGGGCCGGCCGGACCCCTCGGAAATGAGGCGGTAGCCGGGGTCCAGCTTCACCAGGTCCAACTGCTGGTCCGCGGACGTGCCCAGGAGCCGGAAGTAGTGGTCAATGACCTCCGGCATCAGATACCAGGAGGGCCCGGCGTCGAACCTGAATCCCGCCTCGCCGAAGGAGTAGGCCCGGCCGCCCAGGGTCTCCTGCTTCTCGAGCACCGTGACGTGGTGCCCCTCGGCCGCGAGCAGGGCCCCCGTCGCCAGTCCGCTGATGCCGCCCCCGATCACCACCACTGTCCGCCCGGGCTCGACGGGCTTGTGCCTCATGGCGCCGCCACACGTGCCGGCCGCGGGCTCACGGGTTCCAGCCCGCGCCTGCCGGTAAGGACTCCGGCGGCGATGCGCAGCTTCATATGGGTGGGCACGCTGATCCGTGCGCTGATCAGGTCGGGTGCCGGCGTCGCGCGGATCCGCACGGCGAGTTCGGCAAAAAGCTCCTGGGCGAGGGCCACTGCCATGCGGCTGGAGGCTGGCAGGCCCCGCAGGACGGCCCGGGATTCGTGCAGGTCATGCTCGATGTCGGCCAGGAGCCGGGCCTTATGCACTTCGTCGAAATTGGTGGGCGAAACGCCGGGGAAATAGCTGCGGCCGAGGGACGTGAAGTCCTCGGCCAGGTCCCGGAGGAAGTTGATCTTCTGGAACGCTGCGCCCAGGTGCCGCGCGCCGCGCTCCAGCCGGGCCTGTTCCTCCTGAGCCACTTGGTGCCCGTACAGGAAGCACTTCAGGCACATCAGGCCCACCACTTCGGCGGAACCGTAGACGTAGCGGGTGAAGGATTCCGCGGTGTGTTCCACCTGGTCCAGGTCGGCCCGCATGGAGGCGAAGAATGGGCGGGTGAGGTCCGTGCCGATGCCCGTCCGACGGGCCGTGTCCGCGAAGGCATGGATCACAAGGTTGGTGCTGTATCCGGTGGCCAGGGCATGCTCGGTGTCCTGTTCGAACCCGTCAAGCTGCCGCCGGCTCTCTTCCGGTGACAGGCCCGCCGCGGAAGCCACGCCGTCAACGATCTCGTCGGCAACCCGCACCAGCGCGTACACCGAATCCACCGGGCGGCGCACGCTGTCGTCGAACAACCGCGATGCCAGTCCGAAGGACGTCGAGTAGGCCCGGAGCACCACACCGGAGGACTTCAGGGCGGCAGCCGTGTAATCGGCCAGCGCGTCGCGGTCCCGCTTCATGCGCCCATGCGGTCGGTGACCAGGCGGGACAGGGGCGCCAGGCCATCACGAAGAGTTTGCGGCACGAACGGCTGGGCCAGGGAATCCAGGGCCTGCTCCGTGAGGTCCGCGGCCAGCTTCAGGGTGCGGTCCCGGGCGCCGCAGGCCACCAGCAGCTCACGGATCTCGGCGGCATCCCTGGCGGCCAGTTCCTGGAGGGACAGCAGTTCCGCGATCCTTGGCCACTGCGGCTGTCCCGCTGCGTAGGCGATCAGCGCGGTGCGTTTTCCCTCGCGCAGGTCGCCCCAGCCCGTCTTGCCGGTCCGGGATTCATCGCCGAAAGCGCCCACAAGATCGTCAGCGACCTGATAGGCGGTGCCGATAATGCGCCCGAACTCGCCCATGGCCTGCACAATGTTGTGGTCTGCGCCGGCCAGGACCGCGCCGGCGCGCAGCGGCGCACCGAAGGAGTAGACGGCCGTTTTCAGCTTGGACATCTCCAGAACCTCGTCCACGGCCTGGGGCGAGGGATCCAGGGGCGCCAGCACGTCAAGGAGCTCGCCGGCAGCCGAAGCAACAATGGCCTCGTCCAGCAGATCGCCCAGCCGCTGCCGCGTGCGGAAGTCGACATCAACTTCCGACAAAAGGCGGTACGCGTTTGAGAGGGCCAGATCTCCTGCGATCACGGCGACTGACAGCCCCGTGTGCTCCGCCCTGTCAGGGCGGCTGCCCCGGGCCGCGGCCAGGCTTTGGTAGGTACCAGCCACATTCGGTACCCCGCGTCGGGTGAAGTCCCGGTCCACCACATCGTCGTGCACGATCAGGGCGGTATGCAGCAGCTCGAAGGACGCGGCCACGGTGGCCGCCGCCGTCCTGTCGGTGCCACCCAGCAGGGCATGGGCCGTCATCACCAGCCGGGGACGGAAGCGCTTCCCGCCTACGATGCTCGACTCAAGGTGCTGCCACAGGCTGAGGTAGTGGGGATGCATGGCGCCGGCCCGGCTTTTTGCCCGCGAAAAGAAGGCCGCCAGGACATCATCGACCAGGCGGCTATGGTCAGTGTGAGCCAGCGTGGTCCCCTTATCCATAGGTAAAGTAAACACGGGCACCCATGGGAGGGCAATGAACGCGACGGCAGAGCTGGTGGTCCTGGCCGCCGACGACGGGTCACCGGTCGGCGTCCAGGACAAGGCCACGGTGCATTCGTCCTCCACGCCGCTGCACCTGGCCTTCTCGGCGCACGTGTATGACGACGACGGCCGTATCCTCATTACCCGCCGTGCACTGTCGAAGCTGACGTGGCCCGGCGTCTGGACGAATTCCTTCTGCGGGCATCCCGCTCCCGGGGAGGGACTCGAGGACGCGGTCCGCCGCCGGGGGGAGCACGAGCTGGGCCTCCGACTGGACAGGGTGGAGCTGAAGGTGCCGGACTTCCGGTACCGGGCGGTGGATGCGTCCGGCATCGTGGAAAACGAAATCTGCCCCGTGTTCACGGCGCGTGCCGCTGCGCCGCTGGATCCGCGCGCGGACGAGGTCATGGAATGGCAGTGGACCGATCCTGCGCTGATCACCACCGCCGTGGCCGCAACGCCCTGGGTGTTCAGTCCGTGGCTGACCCTTCAGCTGCCTCTGCTTTACCCGGACCGGTTCGGCCCGGCGTAGGCGGCAGTTCCTGCCGGCTCAGCGCTGGTCTGATGCTCGACGGCGGCGCTCCCGCCGGGCGTTCAGTGTTCTGTGCCAGCGCTCCCACGGGGGCGCCTTGCGCCAGTGCACGGCCAAGGTGTGAAACGCGCGCTTCAAGCGCAGGCGCCCGGCGGCACCGCCCGTCAGCGCCCGGGCCGAAATGCCGACCTGCAGCGACCGGTCGTAGGCCGTACGCGAGGCGGGGCCGAGCGCAAAGCCGAGGTCGACGTCGTCGTGCACGTCCTGGTCCCAGCGGCTGACGTGCCTGCTGACGCCTTTCCAATCCCGGCGCCGAAAGGCGCAGTTGGATCCGAAGGGCGGCCAGTGGCCCATCGCGGCACCCATGAGGACGAAGTAGGCCTGGACGTAGGCAACCCGGGCAAGCCGGCTGCGGATCCTGCCGGTACCGTAAAAATTGCCCGGCCCGGTAAGGACCGCCAGGTCGGGTTCGCTGTGGAATCGCGCCGCAATCCGCTCCAGCCAGTCCGGCGGCGGAACAGTGTCGGCATCACACCGGACAATGACGTCGCCCCGGGCAGCGTCGTAGCCGGTTGACGCGGCGGCCGCGATCCCGGGCGCCCGCTCGTAAAGAACGCGGGCGCCGTGCCGGGCCGCTGTCTCGGCAGTGTTGTCGCTGGAGTGGTTGTCCACCACGATGATCTCCAGCGGTGCCACGGTCTGGGATTGCAGCGCCCGGAGGCAGAGCTTCAGCAGGTGGCCGTCGTTCTTGCACGGGATGACCACGGACAGTGACGGCATGTCCCGATGCTAGCGCTTTTACTTCCGCTTGGCGGGCCTACCGCAGGTCCGGCCAGAGACTCCGATCGAAGCCCCGCGCAGCAGGCTCAACGACGGCCTCTGCGAAGAGGTCATCGTGGAGAAGCGAGCGGGACCTGGCGTTGGCCGACGGCCCGGGCTGCGGCTTGCCCACTGGATGGTCGGTCTCTACGACGGGCTGCCTGCCCTCGGCGCCGGCCCGGTCCTCATTTGTAGCCATTGTCCCCCCCACGGACTCTTGGACTGCGGCACCGTTGCCGCATTCCTTGGGGTCACCGGAGCGCTCGGCTCCCTGAAGATGATTAGTCCGGAATGCGCCGACGTTTGGCGTCCACTCCCGACCCTCGTAGAGCTTATGCGCCCGGTGCACGCCTTGGACATAGGACTTTCGGCCTGTTTCGCAGATACCTGGAATGCGAAGGAGCGGCGCGACATGGACGTGTCTCTGTTGCCGGGGGCCCTGGTTGGGATAGGCTCCTGCCATGGCACGGCGCAGTTTTCTTCAATGGCCGGTCGTCCGGCAGCTGAGTACGGGCGATCTGCTGGGCCGTGGGCCGGCAGTAACTTCCCCGCAGACGAGGGCGATCACGCCGCGGACGGCCACGGCTGACCGAGTCGTGCAGAGCGTGTGCCCCTATTGCGCGGTGGGCTGTGGCCAACGGGTCTACGTCAAGGACGAGAAAGTCGTTCAGATCGAGGGCGACCCGGATTCGCCCATTTCCCGCGGCCGGCTGTGCCCCAAGGGCTCTGCCAGCGAGCAGCTGGTCAACTCGCCGGGCCGGCAGACCGGAGTGCTCTACCGTGCGCCACGCTCCTCCGAATGGCAACATCTTGATCTCGAAACAGCCATCGACATGGTGGCTGACCGGTTCATCGAGACCCGCCGCAGGACCTGGCAGCAGGAAGACGATGAAGGCCGGCTGCTGCGCCGCACGATGGGCATTGCCTCGTTGGGCGGGGCAACCCTGGACAACGAAGAAAACTACCTGATCAAAAAACTCTTCACGGCTGCCGGGGCAGTGCAGATCGAGAACCAAGCCCGCATTTGACACTCCGCCACGGTTCCCAGTTTGGGAGCCTCGTTTGGACGCGGTGGTGCAACGCAATCACTGCAAGACATGGCCAACGCCGACTGCATCATCATTCAGGGTTCCAACATGGCCGAGTGCCACCCTGTGGGATATCAGTGGGTCGCGGAGGCCAAGGCCCGCGGAGCGAAGGTCATCCACGTCGATCCCCGGTTCACGCGCACGTCCGCAGTCGCTGACAAGCACATTCCGATCCGGGCCGGCTCTGACGTTGTTCTTTTGGGTGCGCTGATCAACCACGTCCTCACCCACGACCTGTGGTTCAAGGAGTACGTGAGCGCCTACACCAACGCGGCCACGCTGGTTCACGCCGATTACCGCGACGCCGAAGACCTCGGCGGGCTGTTTTCCGGCTTCGATCCTGAGACCGGAGCGTACGACACGGCGTCATGGGCCTACGCGGAACAGGACGGCGGCACCATCGAAGAGCCTGCGGGTGACTCGGAACACGGCTCCGATGCTTCGGACCGTGCCGCTGGCCACCAGTTCGGCAGCGGAGGTCCGCCCCTGGAGCACGCCCAAGTGCAGCGTGACGATACCCTGCAGGACCCCCGGACCGTCTTCCAGATCCTGAAGCGGCATTACGCCCGCTACACCCCGGAGATGGTCCAGGACATGTGCGGCATCAGCGTCACGGACTTCGAGTACCTGGCCCGCGCCATTACGGAAAACTCGGGGCGCGAACGGACAACCTGCTTTGCCTACGCCGTCGGCTGGACCCAGCACTCGCTGGGAACGCAGTTCATCCGGTCCGCCGCCATCCTGCAGCTTCTGCTCGGAAACGTGGGCCGGCCAGGCAGCGGAATCATGGCCCTGCGCGGCCATGCCAGCATCCAGGGCTCCACAGACATACCGACCCTGTTCAACCTGTTGCCCGGGTACCTGCCAATGCCCAGCGCCGGCCGCCATGACACCCTCAGCGAATACTTGGGCGCCATCGCCTCCAAGAAGCAGAAGGGCTATTGGACAGATGCTGATGCCTACACCGTCAGCCTGCTGAAGGCCTGGTGGGGCGATGCCGCGAGGGCGGAAAACGACTGGGCCTACGACTACCTTCCCAGACTGACCGGAGCTCACGGCACCTACGAGACGGTAATGGGCATGCTTGAGGACAAGGTGGAGGGCTACTTCCTGCTCGGACAGAACCCCGCAGTGGGCTCGTCTAACGGCCGGATGCAACGGCTGGGCATGTCGCATCTGAAATGGCTGGTGGTGCGTGACCTGAATCTCATCGAGTCGGCGACCTGGTGGAAAGACGGCCCGGAGATCGAATCGGGCGAACTGCGCACCGAGGACATCGAGACCGAAGTGTTCTTCCTGCCTGCAGCTACCCACGTGGAGAAGGCTGGCTCGTTCACGCAGACCCAGCGGCTGCTGCAATGGCGGCACAAGGCGGTCGCCCCGCCCGGGGAGTGCCAGAGTGAGTTGGAGTTCTTCTTCAAGCTGGGCCAGCGGATCCGGGAGAGGCTGGCCGGTTCCGACGACGAACGCGACCGTCCGCTGCTCGACCTGACCTGGGACTACCCCACGGACGAACACGGCGATCCGGACGCGGAGGCGGTGCTTGCCGAGATCAACGGCCGTCGCCTCGACGGCCCGGATGCCGGCAAACCCCTCTCCGCATATACAGAGCTCCGCGCCGACGGTTCCACGGCAGCGGGCTGCTGGATCTACACCGGAGTGTATGCCGACGGCATCAACCACGCCGCCAACCGGAAGCCCGGCCAGGAGCAGGGACCTGCGGCTCCCGAATGGGGCTGGGCATGGCCGGCCAACCGCCGGATCCTCTACAACCGGGCGTCGGCTGACCCGGCCGGCAAGCCGTGGAGCGAGCGGAAGAAATACATTTGGTGGGACCAGGAGCAGGGGCGGTGGGTCGGCGACGATGTTCCCGACTTCCCCGTTGACCGGGCACCGGGCAGCCAGCCCGACCCCGATCTCGGCGGCGCCGCCGCACTCGGCGGCGATGATCCCTTCATCATGCAGGCCGACGGTAAGGGCTGGTTGTTCGCGCCGAAAGGCCTCATGGACGGCCCCCTTCCCACCCACTACGAGGCGCAGGAATCTCCAGTGGCCAACGCGCTTTACCCGCAACAGCAGAATCCGGCGCGGCTGGTGTTCCCCCGTGCCGATAACCTCAGCGCGCCAAGTGCCGGTACCAGTGGCGCAGACGTCTATCCGTACGTCTTCACCACGTACCGGCTTACCGAGCACCATACCGCCGGCGGGATGAGCCGTTGGCTCCCCTACCTGTCGGAGCTGCAACCGGAGATGTTCTGCGAGGTTTCGCCCGAACTGGCAGAAGAGCGCGGACTTGAGCCGTACGGGTGGGCCACTATTATTTCGGCCCGATCCGCCATCGAGGCGAAGGTGCTTGTCACTGACCGGATGAGGCCGCTGACCGTTGGCGGGCACACAGTGCATCAAATCGGACTGCCCTACCACTGGGGCGTCGGCAGTAATGCCGTCGTCAGCGGTGACGCGGCCAACGATCTGCTGGGCGTGACGCTGGATCCCAACGTCCAGATCCAGGAATCCAAGGTGGCCTCCTGCGACATCCGTCCGGGCCGCCGGCCCCGGGGGGAGGAACTGCTTGCCTTGGTTGCTGAGTATCAGGCGCGGGCAGGAGTGACCATCGAGACCGGTAATCAGGCCGTCACCAATCCGGCGGCGGAAGGCATCGAACCCGGCCCGGGCGAGGACGGCCGCACCGCTGGTGGGCCGCAATGATGAATATCTTCGTTGCCGGTCCCACCGGTCCGCACCATGGCCCGCCCGCGCGGCCGGGCCATTCTGCTAACGTTCCCGGTACCGACTCAAAGTTGGAGGACTAGATGGGCCAGCTGGCCGGACCGACCGACCCCACCGCCGATGCGCACTGGCAGCACAGCCATCCGCGCAAGGGGTTCTTCACCGACACCTCGATCTGCATCGGCTGCAAGGCCTGTGAAGTTGCCTGCAAGGAGTGGAACCACAATCCGCAGGACGGGAATCTGGAGCTGCTCGGATCCTCCTACGACAACACCGGATCGCTGGGCGCCAGCACCTGGCGGCATGTCGCCTTCATCGAACAGGGCCAGGAACGCATCACGGAGGCACGGGAGTCCGGACGCGCCCTCGTCAACCTGGGCATGCCCCGCATTGGCCCTCCGGCGCCGGCAGCGCCTGCCACGACGACTCTTGCGGAGGCGGACACCACACCGCCGGACACGGCAGACTTCCGCTGGCTGATGTCCTCCGACGTCTGCAAGCACTGCACCCACGCCGGGTGCCTCGACGTTTGCCCGACCGGGGCGCTTTTCCGCACCGAGTTCGGCACCGTGGTGGTCCAGGACGACGTCTGCAACGGGTGCGGAACCTGCGTGGCCGGGTGCCCCTTCGGCGTGATCGAGCGCCGCAGCAATGGCACGGTGAAGGTCGCCACCAGCAGAGACGAACAGCACGCCAAGCATCCCGAGGTCCCCAACGTGGGCGTCGCCCAGAAGTGCACCCTCTGCTACGACCGGCTGGTCGCCGATGAGACGCCCGCGTGCGCCAAAGCCTGCCCGACGACGTCGATCAAGTTCGGCGACCACGACGACATGGTGGAGACGGCCCGGGAACGGGTCGCCGACCTGCACGCGCAGGGCATGACCGAGGCGCGGCTTTACGGCGCGAACGAACTCGACGGGGTCGGCGGAACCGGATCGGTCTTCCTCCTGCTCGACGAACCCGAGGTCTACGGACTTCCGCCGGACCCGCGGGTGCCCACCGCCGATCTGCCCAAGATGTACCGGCGGGCCGGGATGGCGGTGGCGGGCATGGCCGTGGCAGCGGCACTGGCTTTCCTGGGAGGACGGGAGTGAGCCTCTCCGAGTTCGACAGCTTCCGGCCCCCGGAGCCCGCCCGACGCCGCCGTGCCGGCGACAAGCGCGGCACCGGCCGCCGCCGGGACAATGGTGACGGATCCCGGGAAATGCCTATGGTTCCGGAGCCGGAATTCACCTCGTACTACGGCCGTCCGGTGGTTAAGCCGGCGCCGTGGGGCGACGACGTTGCCGCCTACCTGTTCCTTGGAGGGGTCGCAGCGGGTTCCGCTCTGCTTGGCCTAGGCGGACAGCTGACCGGACGGCCGACGCTGCGCCGGAATGCCCGCCTGAGTTCCCTGACGGCGGTGAGCCTCGGTGCTGTCGCCCTGGTGAAGGACCTGGGCAGGCCAGAGCGCTTTCTGAATATGCTGCGGACCTTCAAGGTGACTTCGCCGATGAGTGTCGGCTCGTGGATTCTCAGCGCGTTCAGCGCCGGCGCGGGCGTGTCTGCCGTGGCGGAAATCGACCGGATGAGCGGCTCGCGGTTGCCGTTGGGCCCGTTGCGGACCGTGCTGCGGGCGGTCGAGGGACCGGCCGGTATTGAGGCCGCGGTGTTCGCCGGACCGCTGGCGGCCTACACGGCGGTCCTGCTCGGCGACACAGCCACGCCGACGTGGAACGCGGCGCACGAGGAACTGCCTTTCGTTTTCGTGAGTTCGGCGGCCCTCGCCTCTGCCGGGCTCGCCATGATCACAACTCCGGTGCGCGAGGCGGGCCCCGCGCGGAACCTTGCCATGCTGGGCGTCGTGGGTGACGTGGTCGCCATGCGCGTCATGGAACACCGGATGGACCCGGTAGCAGCCGAGCCCCTGCACGAGGGCAAGGCCGGCACAATGCTGAAATGGAGTGAGCGGCTGGCAGCCGCCGGCGGCCTGGGGACGCTGCTGGGCGGGCGTAACCGGGCGGTGGCCGCGGCTTCGGGGTTGGCACTGCTGGCCGCCTCGGCCCTGACCCGGTTCGGCGTATTCGAGGCAGGCCTTTCCTCGGCCCGGGATCCGCGCTACACCATCGAACCCCAGAAGAACCGGCTGGCCGCCCGCCGCGCGGCCGGCATCACCGAAGATTCGATCACCACTGCCCGATGACCGGCCGGACCTAGTTCTGCTGGTTCAGCGGGTTCAGCGGATCTCGATGCCCTGGCCCGCGACCGTATGACCGATTACAGGATGCCCGGGCAGCTCACCGACGACGAGCAGGCCGCCCGAGGTCTGTGCATCGGCAAGTACGAGAAGATCGTCTTCGGTGACGCCCGGAGCAAGCCTTAGCTGCGGCCGAACCCAATCGAGGTTGCGCCGGGTGCCGCCGGAAACAAAGCCGTCCCGCAGCGCCTCCCGGGCGCCGTCGACGAGAGGCACTGCCTTCCGATCGATCACCGCCCCCACTCCGGAGGCGCGGCACATCTTGTACAAGTGTCCAAGGAGACCGAAGCCGGTCACGTCCGTGGCCGCACGCACTCCGGCCGCCACTGCAGCCCCGGCCGCGTCGCGGTTGAGGCGCGTCATTGTCGCGATCGCTTCGGCGAACACTTCGCCGGTCTGCTTGTGCCGGTTATTCAGCAGTCCCACGCCGATCGGCTTGGTCAGCGTGAGCGGCAGCCCGGGCTTGGCAGCGTCGTTGCGCAGCAGCCGGTCGGGTTGGGCGACGCCTGTTACCGCCATGCCGTATTTCGGTTCCGGATCGTCAATGGAGTGCCCGCCGATCACCGGGCACCCCGCCTCGGTCGCGACGCTCAGGCCGCCGCGGAGGACTTCAGTCATCAACTCCAGCGGGAGCACGCCGCGGGGCCAGCCGACGAGGTTGATCGCCATGATCGGGCGCCCGCCCATCGCGTAGATGTCCGAGAGCGCGTTGGCGGCCGCGATCCGGCCCCAGTCAAAGGCGTCGTCGACAACGGGAGTGAAGAAGTCGGCGGTGGACAGTACCGCCAGGTCGTCACGCACCAGGACCGCTGCTGCGTCGTCGCCGCTGTCGAGACCGACCAGCACGTCCGCGCCAGGCTGGCCGGTGAGGCCGCGAACAACTTCTTCGAGTTCGCCGGGCGGGATTTTGCACGCGCACCCACCACCGTGGGCATAGCCGGTGAGCCGGACAGCCCCGACGGCGTCGTCGTGGAGTTTCAGAATAGACGTCTGGGTCTCGTTCACTCCCCCAGCGTACCCCCGTGGACAATCTGCTAGATTGAACGCGGTGGCGTCCGGGTCCTGGTGGGCCCCCCGGTCTTCAAAACCGGTGAGGTTGAGTATCTCGGCCTGGCGGGTTCGATTCCCGTCCGCCTCCGCCAACCACTGGTGCGCATGCCGCGGAACGAGGAGGGACTGTGGACCAGGTCGATCCGCGCCGCCTGATTCCGCGCACCGATGATCTGCTGGCCCTGCCGGCCGTCCGCGCCGCCGGGAAGCGCCTGAGTGCACGCGTCATCCGCGAACTTGTCCGGCAGACCCAGGAACAGGCGCGGCGCGGGGAGCTCGCTCCCGGCCAGGTGGAACCCGCCCTGCTGGCCGCCGTCGCGGCGTGTACGGCGACAACCCTCCGCCCGGTGCTCAACGCAACCGGCGTCATTGTCCATACCAACCTCGGCCGCGCACCGCTTTCGGCAAGTGCGGTTGAAGCACTTGTCGCTGCCAGCGGCTACGTCGACGTGGAGCTGGATCTGGCAAGCGGCAGCCGCTCCCGCCGCGGCGCCGGTGTCCGGGCTGCCTTGCTCGCCGCCTGTCCCGCTGCCGAGGACGCGCTGGTGGTCAACAACGGGGCTGCGGCGCTGGTGCTGGCCACCACAGCCCTCGCCGCCGGCCGGGAGGTGGTGGTGAGCCGCGGGGAACTGGTTGAGATCGGTGCCGGCTTCCGGCTGCCGGACCTGATCGAATCGACGGGCGCAAGGCTGCGCGAGGTGGGCACGACCAACCGGACGCACCTGCGGGACTACGCCAGCGTCCTCGGACCGGCCACCGGTTGCGTGCTCAAGGTCCACCCGAGCAACTTCCGGGTCGATGGATTCACCTCCGCCGTTCCGCTGGGTGACCTGAGCCCGCTGACCGCGGAGCACGGGGTTGCACTGGTGGCCGACCTGGGCAGTGGACTGCTGGCGCCGGATCCGTACCTGCCCGAAGAACCGGACGTTGCCACCGCGTTGGCCAGCGGGGCCGACGTCGTCATCGCCAGCGGCGACAAACTGCTGGGCGGACCACAGGCCGGTTTGCTGCTCGGTCGCAAGGAGATCATCACCCGGTTGGCACGCCACCCGCTTGCCCGTGCCCTTCGGGCCGACAAGCTTGCCCTTGCCGCGCTGGAGGCGACGCTCGCGGGCGGATTACCGCCGGTGGTCCAGGCGTTGCACGCGGACCTGGATCAGCTGCGGAGCCGTACGGACCGGCTCGCCGAGGCGCTCCGGGTGCCGGTCGTCGCGCACGAAGGCCGGGTCGGCGGCGGCGGAGCACCCGGTGTTGCCCTGCCGGGATGGGCCCTCCAGCTCCCCGAAGCGGCCGCGGGTCCCTTGCGTACCGGCGACCCGGCCGTGCTGCCGCGCGTCCACGACGGCTCTTGCCTGATCGATCTGCGCTGCGTGCCCGAAGGGGACGATGACCGGATTCTCGACGCGATACGCCACGCGCTGGCAACCCTTGACCGCGCGGACGCAGGCAGGGCGGGCTGAACCGTGCATGTCGTCGCCACCGCCGGACATGTGGATTGCGGTAAGAGCACGCTGGTGCGTGCCCTTACCGGCATGGAGCCGGACCGCTGGGAGGAAGAGCGGCGCCGCGGACTGACCATTGACTTGGGTTACGCCTGGACCACGTTGCCGTCCGGGCAGGATGTCGCCTTCGTGGACGTACCGGGCCACGAACGCTTCCTCGGCAACATGCTTGCCGGAATCGGGCCGGCGCCCGTCGTCTGCTTCGTCGTCGCTGCCGATGAGGGCTGGCAGGCGCAGTCAAGCGATCACCGGGACGCCGTCGCTGCGCTGGGAATTGAGTACGGCGTCGTGGTCCTCAGCCGCGTCGACCGGGCGCCCGGGCGGGTCGGCGAAGTGCTCGCCCGGACCCGCAGGGAGCTGGCCGGAACGGGTCTGCAGAACGCGCCCGCCGTTGCTGTGTCTGCCACCGAGGGCACCGGCCTGGCCGAATTGCGTGCCACGCTCGGCGCCGTACTGGCCGGGGTGCCTTCGCCCACTACCACGGGGCGGCTCCGGTTGTGGGTGGACCGCTCGTTTACCATCACCGGTGCCGGAACGGTGGTGACCGGAACGCTGGGGGCGGGAACGCTCGCTCAGGGTGACCGGCTGCAGCTTCTCGGCCACGACGGTTCGCGGCCCGTCGTGGTCCGCGGCCTGCAAAGCCGCGACACGTCATACACGTCGCTGGGTCCTGTAAACCGGGTGGCGCTGAACCTGCGTGACGTTTCCGCCGCCGACGTCCGCCGCGGAGACGCGCTGCTTACTCCTGACGCGTGGCCCATCACAGGCGTTCTGGGCATCCACCGCGTCACCGGCGTGGCCTACACGGATGTGCCGGAGCAGCTCATGGTGCATGCCGGCACAGCAGCGGTGCCAGCCCGGCTGCGTCCCTTTGGTGCCGACCACGCCCGGCTAGTCCTTGACAGGCCCCTGCCGCTCGTTCTCGGGGACCGTCTGGTGCTCCGGGACCCCGGGAGCCGGGCAGTGCTGGGCGGCGCACAAGTCCTCGACGCCGATCCCCCGGCCTTGCGGCGGCGTGGCGACGGCGTCCACTGGGCGGAGCGGCTCGCAGGCCTGGACGCTTCCGGAGACGTGCTGAGTGAAGTGGCAGGCCGCGGGGCGGTGCAGGAACAACACCTGCGTCGGCTCGGGTTGCTCGGTGCGCACGACGCGGAGGCGCCCTCCGGCGTCCTCGTCTTCGGCGATTGGTGGGTGCATGCTCCGGTCTTCGAAGCCTGGCAGCAGCGGCTGCGCACGGCGCTCGAGGCACTGCATGAGCGTGATCCGTTGGCACCGGGCCTTTCCCAGGGTGCGGCGCGGGATCTGCTCAAGCTGCCCGATGAAAGGCTTCTTGCCCCCGTCGTGCGCCACGCCGGCCTGGAACAGGAGAGCGGCCACGTCCGGCTGCCCGGCAGCCATACCAACCTCGGCGCCGCGGGGCCCGCAATCGCCGAGTTGGAGCGCAGGCTTACGGCAGACGCGTTCCACGCGCCGGAAGCGGACGACTTGGCCGGGCTGGGCCTAGGCACTCGCGAACTGGCTGCCGCCGAGCGCGCCGGGCGCTTGCTGCGGTTGCGCGACGGGGTGGTGCTGCTGCCTACCGCGCCGGCCTTCGCGATGCGCGAGCTGGCCCGCTTGGAGCAACCCTTCACCACCAGCCAGGCGCGCCAGGCGCTGGGAACAACACGACGGGTGGCGGTTCCCCTTCTGGAACATCTAGACTCGCGCGGCTGGACGCGGCGCCTTGATGCCGGCCACCGCACTGTGGTGCGTTGATTCATCCCAACGAGACGTCGTGATGAAGTCCAACGTTCCGGCACGCTGACCGTAGGCCAGGCCCCTCAGTCATTCCTCCATGCAGGCAGACGGTCGGCGGCACGCAAGCAGGCCCACCGGATTTGAAATCGCAACCCTAAGCATGCTTAGGATGGGGTTATGGCCGTATCAACCGGCTGCCAAACCAGAGGAGGAAACACCATGGGACTAGGCGACAAGATTGAGAACGCTGCCGAGAAGGCTGGCGGTAAGGGCAAGGAAGCTGCGGGGAACGCCACGGGCGACGAGAGCCTGAAGGCTGAAGGTCAGACCGACCAGGCCAAAGGCGATGTGAAACAGGCCGGCGAAAAGGTCAAGGACGCCTTCAAGTAGGACTGTCCTGACTGCAGACGAAGGGCGCACCTCCAACCCGGGGTGCGCCCTTAGTTGGCCGGGTCAGGATTTTACAAGGGCTTTGCGGCATGGCCCTACGGCAGCCGAAGTCCTTTAACCGGGTGCTGACACCTGGTTAAGGTCGCTGCACACAGACAGGCGTGAGCAACTAGAACCGTGTACCGTCCGGAGTCCCCACCGGTGGCGAATTCGCCGCTGTCTCCCACGCCGAAGCCGGCATCGCCCTCGCCGATCCGGCCGCCCGCCCGGTCTACCTCGCACCGGGCGAAGACGAAAACATCAACGAACTCGCCGACGGTGAGGTCATCGAGTCCATCGACGTCCGCCGCTCCCATGTCGATGACAGCTCCTACGTCGTGTCCGCGCGGAACACCGTGAACATCCACTTCATCCGCGATCGCTACGAAGCGGACCTGGACAACCAGGACTATGAGGAAGTCCGCGTCGAATGCAGCACCTCGCTGCCGGACGCACCTCTCATCGAGGGCGCCGTCACCGGCGCGGCCCGGAACGGCACCAAGATCGTCGCCCTGCACAATGAAAGCGCCCCGGGCACCTCCGGGTCCGAATTCGTGGGCCGGCTCATCCGTGAACAGGTTGCCAACTCCGCCTGGCGTAGAGGACCGCCTCGCGGCCGTGCCGGCGCGATGCGCATGACCCCTGTCGACGTCGCTGAGCAGGTGAAGGCCCGCCATGCGCAGGCACTTGCGCGCTCAGATCCAGCCTGCTAAAACCGGTCGTATGAAAAATACCCCGGTACTTTTCGCCTCTCTTTCCCTTGTCCTCGTGGCCGCACTCACCGGTTGCTCAAGCCCGGGCGGGGGCAGCCCTGCCGCCACCTCGGCCCCCGCGGCCGCTTCGTCGACTGCTTCCTCGGCCTCCCCATTGGTTGCTTCGTCGGCCGCTACAGGCACCGCCGTGCAGACCGTCGATCCGAACACTGCGACGGCCGACGATGTGACAGCGGCACTGCGGTCGGCCGGGGTCGATAACCCCGAGAAGTGGGCCGATGAGGTCAAGGAGTATGCCCCCTACACGGCCGAGAATCTCCAGCCCAAGCTGACCGAGGAGCTCGGGAAGTACGACATCTCCCAGGATCAGCTGCGAAGGGTGCTCAGTTCCCTCAAGGTGGGTTGAGCGTGGTGAGCACCGTAGCAGCCAGCTCCGACCCGGTGAAGCTGGTCGCCCTATATCGCCGCATACTGACGTGGCTCGGCGTTGGCACCGCTCTCGGAGCCTGCGCCGAGCTCGCGATGCTGCACCACTGGCAGACCCCTGGCCAGTTCGTGCCCTGGGCGGTCCTGGGCCTCCTGCTTCTCGCCGCGGCGGCATGGCTGACTCGTCGCTCCACGACGACCGCGCGGATCCTGCAAGGGACCGCAGTGGTAGCCGCAATAGGCAGTGCGTTCGGTATTTACCAACATGTCAGCGCGAACCTGGACGCTGGTCCGCTCAGCGGGCGCTTCACCGGCAAGTGGGAGTCGATGTCGGCAATGTCGCACCTGTGGGCGGCCGCCACCGGGTCAGTTGGCGCCTCCCCGGTGCTCGCCCCGGGAATGGTCGGGCTGGCGGGCGTGCTGCTGTGGCTCAGCACTTTCCGCTGGGTTCCCGGGAATGGAGTATCCTAGGGCTGGCAGCGTGCGGGCTTCAGGATTAACACACGCCCGCCGGTTCAGCTGATTCGCGGGACAGACCCTGTCGGCCACCCAGGTGAATGACAGGTATAGTTCCTGAGACGCCGGTGGGCATGGCAGCTGAACCAGCCGGGGGCTCGACCAGGAAGAGCCTTAGGGTGTGAACTGCAACGATTCCTTGCCTCCAGCCACGCTAGAACGAATCTTTGGTTCCCCAGTCCCTCGTAACGCCGATTGTGGCCACCGCTGAGATGCGCCAGTACAGGTAAATCCTTGCCCCGTTGAACACGCCGGCAAAACCACCAATCCCCCTTGCTGGTTACGGCGCCCCGGTCGTCTTACCATCAGAACAGGCAATCTACCCCTGACAACAGGCGCTGTTGCTGACCGCTGGACCGCGCCATAGTTTGAACCGCACTAAAGAGTCACCAGCCACTAACCATTTGGCAGCCCAGGTGATAGCACGACGAAGCTTCTTGATTTGTGCAGGAGCCCTCGCGGCGCCTGCTGCCCTCTCCGCGTGTTCGGGAGTAGACATGTACCCTCCGGGAGCCCAGCGACATCCCGCTGTACTGAGCGCCAGACCCGACAGGTCCCCCGCCTCAGTGCCTCTTCCAGGGCAGCGTCTGCTCGGCCTGGAATCCGTCAGGGACACGCTGCTCTATGTGCCTCCCGGGCTTGAGGCCAGCGTGCCGGCCCCACTAATTCTTCTGCTCCACGGCGCCGGAGGGGATGCGGCAGGAGGCCTGGGCCTACTGTCAGCTTTTGCCGACGCGCACAAGATCATCATGGCGGCACCGTCATCACAGGGGCCCACTTGGGATGGCATCCGCGGCGACTTCGGACCTGACGTGCAGCTGATCGACCAGGCACTGGAGCGGATCTTCCAGCTGGCGCCCGTGGACCTGAACCGCACCGCCGTCGGCGGGTTCTCAGATGGTGCTTCGTATGCGCTGGGCTTAGGCCTGGCCAACGGGAACCTGTTTTCCAGCATCATTGCCTTTTCCCCAGGCTTTATTCCTCCCGCAACCCGGGTAGGCCAGCCCCGTGTCTTCCTTTCCCACGGAGACAGCGACAGCGTCCTGCCGATCGATCGCACCAGTCGCAGATTGGTGCCACTCCTCAGGCGGAATGGCTACGACGTTACCTACCGGGAGTTCCATGGATCCCACACTGTGCCGGCCCCCATCGCCCAGGAAGCGATCACCTGGCTTGGCTGGCAAGCAGGGGCAGGTTTCGAGGCGGGGGACTTAGATGTCGGCTGAATCGACGCTTCACCAAGAGACAAACCAGATGCCAAAGAAACACAGGCTCCGCCGTGACATCCAGGGTCTTCGCGCCGTGGCTGTCATGGCTGTGGTCGCGGACCATTTGTTCGAGTGGCCAGCGGGTGGGTTCGTTGGTGTGGACGTGTTCTTTGTTATCTCGGGGTTCCTGATCACCGGCATTCCCTTGCGCTCTCATGAGAAGCAGGGGCGCATTTCTTTCGCTGGCTTTTACCGGAAGCGGGCCCGAAGGATTCTCCCGGCAGCGGTGCTCGTCCTGGCCGTCACCCTGGCAGCAGCCTGGGCGGTGTTCCCTGCTGGCCGAGCAAAGGAGATTACCTGGGATGGATTGTTCGCGCTGGTCTTCGGAGCGAACTGGCGCTTTGTGGCGGTTGGGACGGACTACATGCAGGCCGCCGGGCCAGTGTCTCCACTGCAGCATTTCTGGTCCCTCGCCGTCGAAGAACAGTTCTATGTGGTGTGGCCGTTGATCATCGTCGGCATCCTTGGTTTGCTGGTCCACCGGCTGAAGTGGGAGGTCTCTCGGGCCCGGCGTGTCCTGACCCTGGTGATGGTGTTCATCGTCGCCGGGAGCTTCCTGATCGCTGCTGTTCAAACTGCCAACGCCCCCACCATCGCCTACTTCTCAACGACGTCCCGCGTCTGGGAGTTGGGGATCGGTGCGCTGCTGGCCCTGATGGTCCCGGCGCTCCAGCCGATACCAGGCGCGCTGAGGCCCTCACTCGGATACGTCGGGTTAGCTGGCATCACAGCCAGCCTTTTCGTCATCAGTTCCGAGACGCCGTTTCCTGCGCCTGGCGCAGCCTTACCGGCGCTGGCCGCGGCTCTCGTTATCGCTTCGGGCACCGGTGGGGACAGTCGGCTGTACCCGCTAACCAATAAGGTCACCGTCTATCTGGGCGACATCTCATACTCGATTTACCTTTGGCACTTCCCCGTCATCATCATCCGGGAAACCCTGCTTCCGCGGACCAGCGCTGCTAATGACCTCATGGTGCTCGCCGCCTTACTTGCCGTTTCAGCTCTGTCCTACCACCTCGTGGAAGATAAGGTGCGGAAATCCTCATGGCTGGAACCTGAAAAGAAGCGCCGGCTGCCATCGGGTGATCGGCTGAAGTACGTCGGGTTGGGGGTGCTTTCCCTGCTGGTTCTTGCCACCACCGTCACGGCTCTTGGCGCAACTGCGCCATCGCCTGCGGTCCCGCCAACTGTCGCAGGCAACGCTACTACTTCTACACCGGCGCCTGCCAGCGCGGGCAGCACTGCTATGCCCCGGCAGACTGGCCCCACACCGGAGGCGTTATTCGCGTTGCAGATCACAGCCGCGTTGGATGCCCAGGCATGGCCGGAGCTTCAACCGAGCATCGATTCCCTCAACGGGGCCTTGGTGCCGGAGTGGAAGGATGATGCCTGCCTCGACACCGACGACCAGAATGTTGGCCGCTGCCTCTACGGTGACCGCGCGGCAACCAAGACCGCCGTCCTGCTCGGGGACTCGGCGGCCATCAGCTGGATGCCGGGGCTGCGTGAGTCCATCGGCAAGCAGGGATGGAAGATTCAGGTCCTGACGCGGGGACAGTGCCCGGCTATCGAAGTGCCCATGACCCGCCCCACTGACCCTGGTTTTGAACAGATCTGCAGCGCTCACCAGCAGTGGGCCCTCGACAAGGTGCGCAAAATCCAGCCACAGATGGTCATCGTCTCAAGCGCGCTCAAATCGCCGAATCGAATGATCGGCGCCAAAGACAACCCCGACGTCTATGACTCCTGGCGGCAGGCCAGCATCGAAACCCTTAAAACGATTGAGGGGCTTTCGAAGGCGCAGGTGGTCCTGCTGTCGCCCGCATCATCAGGGGTGAACCTTCAGAAGTGCGCGACCAAGATCAGCAAGCCCTGGGCTTGCGTGAGTGACGGTGGCTCCTATAAGGCAGTCCTCCAGGCAGACAAGGACGCCGCAGCGGCCGTGCCCGGCGTGAAGTACGTTTCGACGTTCTCCTGGTTCTGCTCGAAGGACGGCCTCTGCCCATCCTTTGTCGGCAACACTCCCGTATTTGTCGACGGTGATCACCTCACTCCGGCGTTCTCGGCGAAACTGGCGCCGGTGCTTGGCCCGGCCTTACTCGGCTGATAGAACCGGTAGGCCCGCGGCTATGAAGGCACGGCAGAGGGGCGCCCCGCCGCACGTCAGGCCAGCACGAACTCGCACCGGAAAAAGCCACAGGCCAGAGCAATGTCCTATTGATCTATAGTTCCTGAGACTGGGCGCGCTGCCGGGAACTCCAGGGCAACGAATCTCGCTTCCCTCAGAAGACTGGCTGTATCTGAATTGCGGCGGGTGTCTCTCTCCCATCCTGTGGACCGCCGCTGGTACGCTCAGCGTGTCACCACTCCGCACGGGGCTGAGCATGAGGGAGCAGCAGGACGTCGTTGTCATCGGGGGCGGCCAGGCCGGGCTCGCGATGAGCAGCGTCCTGCAGCGGCGAGGGCGCGAGCACGTCGTCTTGGAACGCCGGCGGATCGGTGAACGCTGGCGCGCCGAAAGATGGGATTCGTTGCGGTTTCAGCGTGCACGGATCCCCGAACTGGCCCATGACGTTCCACCATCCGTTCTGCAGATCGACCCCACGCGTTACCGATCTCGCGCGCCAAATTTCCGCCTTCCACAGTCGTAACCGGGGTGAACGGCGGATACGACGTGAACGTTCGGCAACTCGCCGCGCACGGTGTCAGGGTCATAGGCAGGGTCATCGCCGCATCTGGAGCAACCCCCGCTGTCCAGGACAACGCGAACCAAGTGCTCGCTGAGGCCGATGAGGCCTACACCTCATTCTTGTCGACAGCACGGCAGTTCGTCAGCAACAACGGGATCGACGATCAGCTCGACCCTGACGAGCGGGAGGAACCGATCCCTCTCCCTGGGGTGGAAGAAGCCGACTCGCTGAACCTCGCTAGGAAAGGCATCAAAACGGTCATCTGGGCGACCGGCCATGCCTACGACTTCAACTGGATGATCGGGATCCCGGTGTTCGACGGCCACGGCAGGCCCGACCAGCAGCGCGGCGTCACTCCAGTCCGTGGGTTGTACTTCCTCGGGCTGCACCGGATGCACACCTTCAAGTCAGGCTTGTCTCAGGCGTAGGCGCGGACGCCGAATTTCTCGCCAATCATGGCCGACGTACCCAGATGAGCCGCAATCACAGTCCTGCCGGGTTTTGTCCGAAGTCTCGAAGGAGTATGCCATGTGGCCCGGTGCCGGTCGGATGAAAAAATCTCGCTGCTAGTTCAGGTTGAGACCAAACTGCCGTGCCAGTGGTACTGATGAACTGGGTGCAGCACCGACAGGATTGATATTCCGGGCCGCGAGCCTCCGAAAGCGGTTGTATTGAACGGCACCGTTGCCCACCATGGAAGCGTGGGAATGAGGGACATGCGGCACCTGCTTGCAGTTGCCCTTTGCCTGCTGTTGCCTCTGGGCGGCATGACGGGGTGCGCGTATGACGACCCCGAGCCCGAGCCTGTCCCCGAGTACACCCCAACAGCTGACCCCGCGCCCGTAACAGCGTCCCATCAGCCATACAACAACACCCAGGTCCTGGAGCAGGAAGCGGAGAATTACGCTGAGCTGGAGCGACTCCTCGGGGCATCACCGGGTCGGGTCCTCCTTTCCGATGTGGGACCACTGGACGGCCCGCTCAGGGGCTTTGGCAAATTGGAGAGGGTGCCGGCGGCCGGGCAGTACACCGTCACCGCAGCCTGTGTTGGTGCTTCCAGTGCGATGGTCTTCGTTGGGCAGGAGCATCCTGGCGCCCCCTTTCAACCGGTGGAAGTCACGCTGGATTGCACCGGTGCCACTTCGCAGGTCATTGCACTTCAGCAGGGGTACGTTTTCGCGCATCTGTTCCTGCCCGGCCCGGGCGATACTCCGTGGACAGGGGCGGTTGGCGGTGTGCGGGTGAGCGGAGGCAGGTGACCCTCCGAAAAGCCAGTGCCCGCTACTCGAGGTTCGGCTCCCCGTCGTCTACGATCTCATCGGCGGCGACCCGTTCGGCGGTGCGCCGGTACGCGGCGGCGATGTAGCACTCGAGATCATGAAGGCCTAAGCGCCAGACGGCCCGGCCACCTACCTGTATGGCGCGCAGCTCCCCGTTTGGCCGGGGCGGCGGTGATGCAACTGCCGCCCAGGTTGTGGTGGTCTCCATTCCGGGAGACTCGATCGTGGCCGGGTTGGCCAAGGTCTCCGGCCTGGCCGGGCAGGTGACAATCGATGCCACCCACACCTTTGGCGATCGTCCGTCCGGCTAAGACTCGATTGCGCGACAGGTCCAAGCGATTACCGGTGGACCCACAGCGAAGGCCTTCAACACGAACTTCGCGTCGATCTATGACGCCATCGACGCGGAGCCAATACCACCGAGTACCCTCTTCGCCGCCGATGCCGATGCTCTCAAGCTGACCGAGAACGTGATCTCGCTCTAACCGCCACGCTCGGCAGGGGTGACCTCGGACCGTTTTTCTTCCGCTTCCACCGCCCGGGCGAGGTGGCCGCCCGTTTAGGGCTCAACTCAGCCCGAGCAGCGCGATGATGACGCACGCTCTCGGTGGCTGCAGTCGGCTCCCGACCCCCGCTTTCGAGACCCTGACCCTGGAGTCCGCTGCTTCGTAAGCTTTTCGTCGCGCGAGATCTGCAGATTGTGACTCCTCGACCCCTCCCGGTCTTACGCTAGGCCCGGGTCTGATACGAGTCGTGGCGCGGTCTTCGTCCCTTTCCGCCTCCATGCACCAAGGCCAACAGACGAGCCATGCAGGCGCATAGGACTTGAAAAGCCGATCCTAAGCATGCTTATGATGCTGGCAGCCGAATCCGACCGGCTACCAGCCGAACCCGTAAACATGCGCCCATTGTAGTGGGGTTACTTCACTGGACACATGGCACGAATCAACAGGAGGGACATCGTGAGCGATCAAGAACCCGAAGAGCAGCCCACCGGCGAGCCCAAGGACCCTCAAACCAACAACCCGAGCACCAAACCTGAGGATGACACGCCTATTACGGAAGACCCCGACGGTACACCGGTTGAGAACCCTTCGGGAGGCTGAAACTTCCATATTTGCATAGCTGCTCTGGTGCCGGACAGTATCCGCCGCATGATGAATCAGTCGTTCTTTGAAAAGATCTACGTTGATGAGCGAGGCGGCCTGACTACGGATCTGGCTAACCCGTTCGCCGGGATCCATCGCGCCAGGGCTGTCCGGGAGGGGTCTGGCGGCCGCCAGGGCGAATACGCCATGGCTGGAACAGAAAGACGCCCCCGCAATGCGGGGGCGTCAGAGGCGATTTCACTGTCTGCCGTCTTTTCAACCATGGGTTCGAATAAGACATCTATGGTGGAGCTAAGGAGATTCGAACTCCTGACCTCTTCGATGCGAACGAAGCGCTCTACCAACTGAGCTATAGCCCCGAAGCAACGCCGGTCCAGAAGGAACGGCGTCGCCGGTTACCCTAGGCTACAAAGTATCTGCGCGCTTTGCCAGCCAGCCACGGAATGTCTCGGTGCCGTGTCGTTCCTCCGGGATCACGTTCAGGCCCGCGCGCAGGTATTTTCCCATGGGCCCGGGCAGCGGCAGCGGCACCAGGCGTCCGCGCGAGGCGGTTGCCTGCTTCCAGTCCAGCGCCAGTTCCGCCATGCCGGCGACCTCCGGTCCCCCGATGGTTCGGACGCGGTGACGATCGCCCGACGACGGCTCCAGTGCGGCGTCTAACAGGGCAGCAGCGACCTCGGCGGGCGAGATCGGCTGGAACCGGGCGCCCTTGACCACCGGGATCATCCGGACCTTCGAGCCTGCCGCGAAGAGTTGTGCCAGCAGCGAATGAAACTGTGTCGCCCGGAGCACCACCGTTTCGAGACCGGAGCGTTCGTAAACCTGCTCCTTCGCAGCTTTGGAACGGTAATAGCGGAACCCGCTTCGGTCGCAGTTGATGATGGACAGCACCACAGCCTTGGTCACCCCGGCATCTTGGGCTGCCGCCAGCAGCCTTGCCCCGCCGTCGGCGAAGTTTTTCAGGGACCTGCCCGACTGCCCCTCAAGGCAGTCGATCACCACATCCGCACCTACAAGCGCCGCCACCAAACCC
The DNA here is from genome assembly GCF_030816935.1 of Arthrobacter sp. B3I9. NCBI lineage: Bacteria > Bacillati > Actinomycetota > Actinomycetes > Micrococcales > Micrococcaceae > Arthrobacter > Arthrobacter sp. B3I9. Next base: position 1,368,676 of record NZ_JAUSYO010000001.1, on the reverse strand, counting down.
TCGCCGGTGGTGACATCACCGCGGAAATAGTCCGCGCCGTCGGTCCTGCCGGGAGCACCGGGCGACGGCGGGCGGCGGCTGAGGGCGGCTGCGGAGACCCCGCGCGCAACCGCCTGCCGCACAACCTCTCGGCCTACCTGCCCGGTTCCGCCTGCAACGCAAATTCGTGTCATGCCCCGAGGTTACCGCGTGGTAGCGGTCCAAGGCAGTCCCTGGACGCAAAAACCCCGGGCCGCCGCAGTGGCTGCCCGGGGTTGCGAAGGAAGGTTCAGGCGCGGCGGCGCTGAAGGACGTCGTCCAGGTTGCTCAGCGCCCGCTGGCCCTTACCGACGGCTTTCGCGTCGTCGTCGGCGTCGGCAGAAACGGCAGCTGCTGCCTGGTTAGCGCCCTGCTTCAGCGACGGCTTGCCAACAGCCTTGGGCGCATCTGGCAGGTCCAGCGGCCCCGGGGCCGCACGCTCAGCTTTTGCCGCTTCGACATACGTGGGCTTGGGCACCTCCACCGGCTCCCACGGGGCGCCCTCGGAAGGTTCGGTGCCCTGGTCCAGGCGAGCCGCGAGATCGCCGGACGCAACCGCTTCCGCCAGCGCCGCTTCCCGGAGTTCCCAGGCTGCGAGTGGTTTCGGCATCGGGTCCGGGGCGGTCGTGGGAGCAACGGCCTGGGCGTCGAAGAGAGGGCTCTCACGGCGCAGCTCAGTCTCGCGTGGCGCTGATTGCTGAGCGAATTCCGCCGGGGCACTGGAGGGTGCGCTCATTGCGGCCCTGAAGGCATCGTTCACTTTGCGTCGGCGGTCGCGCACGGCAAGCCGCCGGAGCAACGCGACCGATCCGATAGCGGCGAGCAGGGTCCCGACGGGCAGCCAGCCGGAGCCGATCCCGAAGAGCCGCAGCGCGGCAGAGACGACACCCGTGATAAGGCAGAGCAAGCCGGCCAACGCAAGCCCGAGGCGCCCGTACCGGATCCGGAAAACCTGGCCGGCCTCTTCATGCCTTGGATCACTGGCAGGAGGAGTGGAGCTCAGGGCGGGGACTCTGCTGTGGGAAGTGCTCACGGGTCTCTCCTGCTGGGGCGTCATCATCATGACCTTCCCGGCTTGCGGGTCGGCTGCTGCATTGTCAACGACATCCGCCAGGTGCTCGCCCGCGGGCTGCAGCTGGTGGCGTCCGTTCCGGAGCACGTAGGGTGCGACCCAGACAATCCAGAGCGCAACAGCAATGACAAGGATCACAGAGCTGCTAAGGGGGAAGTCCACACTCAAAACGGTATGAGCAACACGGCCGGAGCGACCGCATTGCCGCCGGTGTGTCGCGAGGCAACCGGCAAATACTTGACCGAGGATCGTTGCGGCTGGTCACCGCAGGGTTCAGTGGCCGCCCGGACGGGTTTTCAGCCACCTTGCCAGGAGACCCTCAGGCACTTCCTCGGAGGTCAGCGCGAAAGTCCGGTGATCGGCCCACTGCCCGTTGATATGCAGGAAACGTGGCCGGTAGCCCTCATCGCGGAAGCCCAGCTTCTCCACCACCCGGAGGCTCGCCGAATTCTCGGGCCGGATGTTGATTTCCATCCGGTGCAGCCCGAGCGTGCCGAAGCAGTGGTCGGTGGCCAAGGCCACGGCCGTGGGGGCAATCCCGCGGCCCGCCCGCTGCTGGTCCACCCAGTAACCGAGGGTGGCCATCATGCCAGAACCCCACACGATGGAAGAGACAGTCAGTTGGCCGACAATCACCGGATCCCGGAAGCCCGGCGTCCACTCCGTGATGACGAACGGCAGGGCGGAGGCTTGCGCCGCCTGGGCCTTGAGGGAGCGGACCATCTGCCGGTAGTCGGGAAGGCCGCCGCCCGGAAGGGGGTTGGACGCCTCCCAGGGGGCGAGCCACTCACTGTTCCGGGAACGGACATCCGTCCATTCCTTGCGGTCCCGGTAACGGATCGGGCGCAGCTGGATGTCACCGCATTCCAGCGTAACCGGCCAGTTGAAGCTGCCCCCCACGGGTGTTACTTGATCAGGCTGGAGGTGAGGCTGGAGGCGAACTCGGGCAGCCATTCGCGCAGGCCGGGACCGAGGTCCTCGCTGTCGCAGGCGAGCTGCACGCAGGCCTTGAGGTAGCTGAGCTTGTCGCCAGTGTCGTAGCGGCGGCCGCGGAAGACGACGCCGTACACGCCGTAGCCTTCGCCCTCGCCGGAGGCGAGCGTCTGGAGGGCGTCCGTAAGCTGGATTTCGCCGCCGCGCCCGGGCTCTGTGCCTTCCAGAACCTCGAAGACGGCCGGGTGAAGAACATATCGGCCGATGACGGCAAGGTTGGACGGGGCGTCCTCAGCGTTGGGCTTTTCCACCAGCTGGTTGATGCGGACGTACTCTTCGCCCTGGATTTCCCGGATGTCCGCACAACCGTAGGAGCTGATCTGGGAAGGATCCACCTCGATCAGTGCAACAACAGAACCGCCGGTCTTGGCCTGAACTTCGATCATGGTGCTCAGGAGCTCGTCCCGGGCATCAATCAGGTCATCACCGAGCAGCACAGCGAACGGTTCGTAGCCCACGTGCTGCTTTGCGCGCAGGACGGCGTGGCCCAGGCCGAGGGGGTCGCCCTGGCGCACGTAGTGGATGTCACCGAGGTTGCTCGCCGCCTGGATGGATTCCAGCTTGGCCGTGTCGCCCTTGGCTTCAAGCGTGGCTTCGAGGGTGGGGACGCGGTCGAAGTGGTCCTCGAGGGCGCGCTTGTTGCGGCCGGTGATCATCAGGACGTCGCTCAAACCAACGTTGACGGCCTCTTCGACGACGTATTGGATGGCAGGCTTGTCCACGACGGGAAGCATTTCCTTCGGCATGGCCTTGGTGGCCGGAAGGAACCTGGTGCCGAGGCCCGCAGCGGGGATGACGGCCTTGCGGACGGAAGCGTTGGGTGTAGTCACCCGACTAATCTAACGGAGGTACTAAACATTCGGTAATTAGCTACGGCCGGTGTTGGGCGCGGATGCTGCCGCGACTCCGGTTGAAGCGGGAACAGGTGGAAGGCGGCGGCATGAACGCAGCAAAGGAAGAGATCCGCGCGAGCCACCGTGCCCGGCGGGCCGCGCTTGCCCCGGACGCGCTCGACGCCGCCGGTGCAGCGATAGCCCGGCACGGCCTGGCGTGGGCCAACGGACTCGCCGGCGGCCGCCCGGGAACGTTTGCGGCTTACGTGGGAGTCGGCACCGAGCCCCCCACCCTCCCCCTGCTCTTGGCCCTGCATGGCGCCGGCCACCGGGTGCTGCTGCCGGTGTGCGAACCGGGCATCAGCCTGAGCTGGGTGTACTGGACGCCGGAATCCACGCTCGTCCGCAGCCGCTTTGCCCCGATCCAGGAGCCCGTCGGCGAACACTTCGGGCCGGAGATCATGCGGTCCGCCGCCGGCATTTTTGTGCCGGCCACCGCCGTCGACTTCTCCGGCAACCGGATCGGCCAGGGCGGCGGCTATTACGACAAGTTTCTGGCGACGCTCGAATCGCTCTTCCCGGCCCCTGCCGGACCGTCCGACGACGGCGGACGGCTTCCGCCGATCCCCGCAAGCGCAGTGCTCTACGACGGCGAGGTGCTGCCCGCCGGCAGCATTCCCGTGGAGTCCTTCGACCGCCGGGTTCCGTCCGCCCTGACCCCCGGCGGGTTCGTCCGCCTGCTATAAGGCCCTGAACCGGGGGTGATAGAATTAGCACTCAGGCCCTGCGACTGCTAAGGCCGGAACCCGTCGGTTGATAGCCCGGCCTGGTCCGGACCGGGCAGCACGGGACCTCTCGTTTGTACCTGAGGAGGATTTCCAGTGCCCACGTATGCATATGCCTGCAAGGATTGCAGCCACGCCTTTGAGATCGTGCAGTCCTTCACCGACAGCTCCCTGACCTCCTGCCCTGAGTGCGAAGGCACGTTGCGCAAGAAGTTCAACAGCGTCGGCGTGGTCTTCAAGGGTTCCGGCTTCTACCGGACCGATTCCCGCGACACCAAGGGCAGCACTGTTGCGCCCGCTCCCGCGTCGACCCCGGCCGCTCCTGCTGCCCCCGCGCCTGCCGCCGCGAGCTGAGACCAACCCTGATCAGCGGGCGCCCCATACCACCGGGCCCCTGTGCTGAACTGCGGCTTTCCACATAGCCTCACCGCCACCTGCGACTCTGTGGCGCCCGGAGCTAGCGTGGCGGCATGGCCACCGTCGCATTGTTTTGTCCTCCGCGCAGGACCCTACGCGCACAACGTATAAGTGCAGTCTTCCGCGCCAGCTCCCGCCGTGCGCGGGGCCGTTCCGCTGGCCAGAGGGTCTACGGACAGAGCCCCGTGGGTCCGCCGCGGCCCCGCCGTCCGGGCGGGGTGCGGAGAAGAAGCCGCCTTACGGGCTGGCTCAACCGGAACCGGCGGCTGGCAGTGGCCCTACTGCTGTGCATTGCCGCCGGGATCACGGTCCAACAACTCACACCGGCACCGGACGATACTGTCGGCGCCCTCGCCGCGACCCGCGATCTGGCTGCCGGCAAGACCCTCGACCCGGCCGACCTGGCGCTCCTGAACGTTCCCCGCGGCCTGCTGCCCGGCGGCAGCTTCAGCGACACCACAGCGCTTCAAGGAAAACAGCTTGCCGTACCCCTGCGGCAGGGCCAGCTGATCTCGGACTCCCAGCTCCTGGGCCCCGGCCTGCTGGCCGGAAATCCTCCGGGCTCGGTAGCCGTGCCGCTCCGGATGGCGGACCCGTCCTCCATCCAGCTGGTCTCCCCCGGTCAACTGATCAACGTGGTCCTCTCCGGCGGCGACGGCTATGAGCAACCCGCGAGGTCCGAGGTGCTGGCCGCCTCCGTTCCCGTGCTGTGGACCTCAACGCAGGGCGGCAAAGGTACGCAGTGGCTTGGGGACGGGGAGACGGACGGCCTCATCGTCGTGGCGGCAGATGCGGACCAGTCCCGTCGGCTGGCCGGTTCATCCACCCAGGGGAAGCTGTTCTTCGTCCTCGTCGCCCCGGCGCCCGGCAGGCCAACGGCGCCCGGCTAGGGCGACACGTCCTGCGGCGCCCGGCTGGGCCGGCGCGTCAAACGGGTCTCCTAGGGTCAGGCGGCCGCCGGTTCGATCAGGACACCGGCGGGCCGCTCCCCCAAGCTCCGCCTAGCCCCAGTGCGGGGGCTTTTGTTCCTGCAGCCAGGAGTCGTGGTCGTAGCTGTCGGGCCGGTCGCCCCAGCGGCGCGGGTCGTCCTCGGCCGCTTTGTTCGGCAGCACTCCGGCGGACGCTGAGCTGCTGGCAGCCGTCGGCACCCCGGCAGGCTCAGGTGCCTGTGCAACGTCCTGTGCAACATCCTGCGCACCGGTGTGCTGTTCCGGGGCGTTGTCGTGATTGTCGCCGTCCGCACTCATGCCGTCGGCCTCCTTGCTGCCTGTTGCTGGCGCCTGCTGGTGCGCTGCGTCCGGGGAATCTGCGGTGTCTGGCTCCGAGGAAAGGGCGCGGGCAGCCGGCTCCTCGGTTTCCTGTGCCGCCGCGGCCTGTGCATCACTGACGGCCAGATGTTCCACGTCATCGTCGAAGAATCCGGACGAGGACCGTCGGCCGCTGGACACCGGAGGCTTTTCCAAGCCCAGGTAGCCGCCGATCCGGTCGGCACAGGCCGACGGGTCGGTGAACACCTCTATGGTCCACAGCGGCAGGTAGCGCCAGCCCAGCCTCTCCAGCTGCTGGGGCCGGAGCCGGCTGCGTTCCCGGACCGTCATCCGAAGGTACTGTTCGGTCCCGTCGGATTCGATGGCCACGGGACGCGGAATCTCGGCGTCGTCCTGGCCGATCGTGTGCAGGGGATCGGCGGCGGCCACCATGTTCAGGACGCCGTCGTACTGGTGCCAGACACGGGCACCGCGGGCCCGGAGCCGGTCTCCCAGATCGGCCACCAGCGGATCGGCGCCCAGGGCCTGCTCGCTCGCGGCGGCCCGGGAGGCGGGGCTGCCGAGGTCGGAGTTTCCTGTCATTTCCCGGTCCAGCAGTTCGTAGAAGTCGACGGCTCCGTGGCTCAGCCGGGTCACGTCGAGATCCTCGGGCCGGAAGCAGGTGAGGACGTGCAGGGAGCGGCGGGCCCGGGTCATCGCCAGGGCGAACTTGGCCCGTCCGCCCTCCGCCGAGAGCGGGCCGAGGCTGTGCAGGGCGCGCCCGTGCGGGGTGCGTCCATAGCCCGGGGAGAAAATGACATGGTCGCGGACCAGGCCCTGGGCACGCTCGAGGTCCACCACCCGGAAGGATTCATCGCCTGCGGTGAAGAAGCTTGCAAGCAGCGGGTAGTTGGGCAGCTGCAGCCGGATGCTCTCGCCGATGCGCGCGGCATGGCGGAGGCTGCCGGTGACCACGGCCAAGGAGGTCCGGGGCCGGAGGCGCGCGTGTTCGAAGACAAGCTCGACGACGCGGTTCACCTCGGCGACGACGGACTCAACCCCGTCGTGGTCCGCGCTGGGCAGTCCGGTGCCGCCGGGCAGGTATTCCACGGTCAGTGCACGGTCCAGACCGGTGGCGGACTGGCCCTCGGGAAGCCGGCGGAGCCCGCCGTCGTAGAAGGCTTTGCTCAGCTGGCGCACAAGGTCCTCGTCCACCGCCCGGTAGACGTTGCGCAACTTGGCGACCGGCAGGACGGCTGCGAGGGCCTTGTAGGCGCTTTCAACACCCTGGTGCGAGCTTTCGCCGGCGGCCAGCCGCTCCACTGAGACGGTGAAGGTCCGCGGGCTGGCGATCCGGTCGTCGCCGAAGGCGATGACCTGCTGGGCGCGTGCGATGGCCGGAAGCACGGCCTGCAGTGAGGTCGCCTCGGCGTCGAGGATGACCACGGCGTCGAACGTCTGCTCGATCGGCAGCAGTCCGGGCATCAGGTACGGGCTGACGGACCAGACGGGCACCAACTTGGGGAGCAGTTCCGGGGCCTGACCGGTCAAGGCCGAGAGCGTCACGCGTCCGTCTTTGAGGAGGCTGCGCAGCAGGTCCGACTGCCGCGGGTTCTCCGCAATAGCCGCCCGCCAGCGCTCCGCAAGCGCCCAGCGAAGCCGGGCAGCGCCACTGGCGATGTGGGCGTTGTCGGCGAGGCGGTACTCGGCCTCCAACTGGCGCAGCGCGTCGCCGTCGGACATGGCGAGATAGTCGTCCCCGCTGATCATGGCCTCCAGGGCGGACTGCCACCAGGCGAGGTCAAGTTCGGCCGCCACCGATTCCGCCGGCACCTCGCGCTCGGCCAAGTCGGCGAGCAGCTCGCCCAGGCCGTGCTCACGCATGTTCTCCACGAGCAGGGTCCGCTCGGGAAGGGTCTCGAGCGTGCCGGTGTCGGACACCAGTCGTTCCAGCCGCGCCATGAGTTCCTCGTAGGGTGTGGACGCGAGCTCACCGCCGTCAGCGGTGTACTTCACGGCCAATCCAAGTTCGAACAGCTCGGCGCCCACTTCACGGTAAAGGGCCGAGATATCCGCCAGCCCGGACGGGACCGCAGGGTGGCGCTGCGTGGTGGCATAGCCGGACCAGGCGGCCCGTTGTTCCTGGACGAGGACCAGCGAACTGTGAAGGTCAGCAATGTGGACGCCGGGGCGGACGTATTCCTTCGCGACGCGGCGCAGGCGGGAACGTTGCATGGACGGCATTTCGATGTTCCGCTCCCGCCGCCAGGAGGAGGTAGCGGTCGCCGAAATGAGGTCATGGACCGGGCGGTCGAAAATGTCCGGGGTGAACTTGTCGAGGCTTTCGCGCACCGCGACGAGGAGTTCGATCTGCTCTCCCCATTCAGCAAAGGTGTTGCCGAGCCGGATTTCAGCATGATCAGCGACGCCGTTCATCCGCTCGCGCAGCAGCGGCAGCTTCTGTGCCACAGACACTGCGACCTGCTGTGCTTCCTGCGTTTCCTTCCGGGTCAGCAGCCGTGCTCCGTGCCAGGGGCTGGTGGTGGAGGCACGGCTGAAACTGCCCAGCTCAGCAGCCCGGCGGAGCCTCCCGGCCAGTTCCGCCCGGTCCCGGATGTTGTCCAGCACGCTGCGCTTCAGGCGCACCGTGGTGGCCGGTGCGGGGTGGATAGAAGTCAGACCGGCGAGCGACTGCATCGCCTCGTAGGGTGAGCAGCCCCAGCGTTCGCGGATGTTGTGAAGCGAGGCCACGTGGTCCATGAGGGCGTGGCGGTGCTCGACGAGGGTCGTGTGCAGGTTGCTCAGCTGCGGTTCGAGGGACTTCTCATTGCGGACGATGGCCCGGACCAGCTGGCCCTTGAGCTGCATCGGGGCCGCGTTTCCGGAGAGCTGGAGGAGCATGGACTCGAGCCCAAGGCTCTCCAGCTGGCCCGAGATCTCGGCCAGGGCAGCGCGCCTGTCGCCCACCACGAGGACGGTCTTGCCGGCGTCGACGAGCGCGCCGATAGTGTTGATGGCCGTCTGGGTCTGACCCGTCCCCGGCGGGCTGCTCACGGCGAGTGAGTCCCCGGCGCGGACGGCATCCACGACATACTGCTGGTCCGCGTCGGCGTCGAGCAGCAGCAGTTCCTGGGCCGGGTGCCGCGCATCCGTGCTCGGGAAGCGGCCCGGATCGGGTTCGGGCACCGCCACCGGCTCGCCGGCGGCAGCGCGGGCCAGGGCGGCAACGATGGCGTTGTTTTCGTTGATCCACGGATCCTCGAGGTTCCCCGAAAGGTCCGAGAACGTGGAAACCAGGAGGTTGTGTTCCACTTCGGCGCCATGGATGGGCTGGACGAGGGTGCCGAGCCGGTCCAGGACCGGCTGCGGATCGAAGCGGGCGGTGCTGTACGCCATCCGGGTCACGGCGTTTACGTCGAAAACAATTCCGTGGACGGTCTTCAGGTGGCGGACAAGGGCCGGGTTAATGCGGGCCTGCTCCGTCAGCTGGAGTTCGTAGTCGTCCTCGCCCGGCCGGACGGTAAGCGAAACGGCAATGAGCAGGACGGGGGCCGAGACGCGCTGCGGCTTGCCCCCGACGGCGGAAGTCCAGACGACCGTTCCGGCGGAGAAGTACCCTGCGTCGATGCCGCGGTCGTTGGAGAGTTCGAAAATCTTCGAGCGCAGGTTCCGGGAGGCGCGGGCCGCTACGACGAACTGCTGGCGGTCCCGGATCAGGGTGGAAAGCCGGGTACGGCGGCCGGCCATGAGCTGGGCCAGGCCCGACGGGTGCGCGTGGGTCAGGTCGATCGAGCCCTCGGGCGTCTTGGTAAAGCGCAGCATGGTATCTGCTCCGGTGACGGGTTTGAGACCCGACAGCCATTTCCTGAGCTCCTCGGAGCCTTCGTGGTGGCCTTGACCAACTGACACTTCTGCCTTCTTTTCTCTGCTCGCTTTTGCTGGGTTCGCGTTGATTGTGCTCGCGTTTTCCGTTTTGGAGCGTGACGCCCTGGACCATACCGGCATGCCTTCGAGAGTAGCCCGAATCGGCGGCGAGCAAGTGCCCGCAACACTGGCGCCGGCAAAATTTGACCAGAATTGCCTCGGGCCGACGGCCCGAACCCCGGGCCAAAAGCGAAGCGGCCGGCCTCGGAAGGCCGGCCGCTTCGCTAAAGGGCTATTCCCACTCGATGGTTCCCGGCGGCTTGCTGGTGACGTCCAGCACCACGCGGTTGACCCCGTCCACCTCGTTGGTGATCCGGTTGGATATCCGTGCCAGCAGATCGTAGGGCAGCCGGGACCAGTCCGCCGTCATGGCGTCCTCGGAGGTCACCGGCCGCAGCACGATCGGGTGGCCGTAGGTGCGCCCGTCGCCCTGGACGCCGACGCTGCGGACGTCCGCGAGCAACACGACCGGCATCTGCCAGACCTCGTTGTCGAGGCCCGCGGCAGTCAGTTCCGCACGGGCGATCGCGTCCGCCTTGCGCAGCAGCTCGAGGCGTTCCTTGGTGACGTCGCCGACAATCCGGATGCCGAGGCCGGGACCGGGGAACGGCTGGCGTCCGACGATTTCCTGGGGCAGGCCGAGCTGGGCGCCGACGGCACGGACTTCATCCTTGAACAGTGCCCGCAGCGGCTCCACGAGTTCGAACTGCAGGTCTTCCGGCAGCCCGCCCACGTTGTGGTGGCTCTTGATGTTGGCCGCGCCTTCGCCGCCGCCGGATTCGACGACGTCCGGGTACAGCGTGCCCTGGACCAGGAACTTGATCTTCTCGCCGTGCGCGGCCGCCTCGGAGATGATGGCCAGCTCAGCTTCCTCGAACGCGCGGATGAATTCGCGGCCGATGATCTTGCGTTTGGTCTCCGCGGGTCACTGACGCCGGCCAGGGCGCTGAGGAACCGCTCCTGCTCGTTGGCGACGTAAAGCTTGACGCCCGTCGCGGCCACGAAGTCACGTTCGACCTGTTCGGCCTCGCCTTCGCGGAGCAGCCCGTGGTCCACGAAAACACACGTCAGCTGGTCCCCGACGGCGCGCTGGACGAGGGCTGCCGCCACTGCGGAATCGACGCCGCCGGACAACCCGCAGATGACCCTGGCGTCGCCGATCTGCGCCCGGATGCGCTCGACCTGCTCCTCAAGGATGTTGCCCGTGGTCCAGTTCGGCTCCAGCTTGGCGCCTTTGAAGAGGAAGTTCTCCAGGACCTGCTGACCGTACGCGGAGTGCTTCACCTCGGGGTGCCACTGCACGCCGTAGAGCCCCTTTGCTTCGTTGGCGAAAGCGGCCACGTCAGCGCCGGCCGTGGTGGCCAGGACCTCAAAGCCCTCGGGCGCCTCGTGGACGGAGTCGCCGTGGCTCATCCACGTGCTCTGGTGCTGGGGCATGCCCTCAAGGATGGAGCGGCCGTCGCCGACGGTAGTGGTCTCCGTCGCCCCGTACTCCCGGAGCCCGGTCTGGGCCACCCTGCCGCCCAGTGCGTTCGCCATGGCCTGGAAGCCGTAGCAGATTCCGAAAACCGGGACACCGGCTTCGAACAGGTCAGCGCCGACACGGGGGGCGCCCTCGGCGTAGACGCTGGACGGGCCGCCGGAGAGGATGATGGCGGCGGGGTCCTTGGCCAGCAGCTGCTCGGTGCTGTAGGTATGCGGAACCACTTCCGAATACACATTCGCTTCCCGGACGCGGCGGGCGATCAGCTGCGCGTACTGGGCACCGTAGTCAACAACCAGCACGGGCTTGTGGGACGTCTGGGATGCAGTGGGAGTAGTCACCCCTCTAGCCTACTTTGCGCCATGGCCGGGCCGCACATCGAGGAGCCGTTCCAGGCGGCCAAACAGGCGGCCTGGTAAGGGATCTCACACCAGCGCATCCAGTAGTAAGGGAGTTCAGTACCGCTGCGGAGCCTGCGGGTTGGCGGCGATCTCAGCTTCGACCTCGGCGTGGAACTTTTTCTCGACGAAGAAGGACAGGAACGGCACGACGCCGCCCAGGGCCATGATGATGAGCTTCGCGAACGGCCAGCGCATCAGGGACCAGAGCCGGAAGTTGGACATGAGATACACGACGTACATCCAGCCATGAACAATCAGGACCGCGACGGAGAGGTTGACCCCGCCGATAACGCCCGGCGGCTCTGCGTCAGCCAGCCCCAGCCCGAACGGCTCCCCGGTTGCGGCGTTGGTGCCGCCTGCGAAGAGGTACTGGCCAAAGGCGTAGCGCGCAATCATCTCGAGGCAGAGCAGCAGCAACATGCTGCCGGTCAGGTATGCGAGGGCTTTATAGAACTTCAGGGCGGAGCGGACCTGGGCCTCGGTTCCGCCGAACCGGCGCTTCTTGCCGGTGGCGCTTCCCGTTCCGCTGCTCTGCTGTGGCTGGACTGCCGGCTGGGGCTCGATCATCATTGCACTCTCGGGTTGGTGGGGCTCTGTTGCGGGGAGTTCTGTAGGGTGGCGTGCTGTTCAGCGGCGTGCTGTGTATCCATGTGCGGCTCGGTGCTGTCCGGATCGTGGGGCAGGACTCCATGGCCGTCGGAAGCGTCGTCGAGCGCGTCCTCAAGTTCCCGGCGGTAGTCGTCTTTGACCAGCCGCCACCAGATAAACAACGCGAACCCGGCGAAAACAACCCATTCGGCCGCGTAGAAGATGTTCAGCAGATTGACTTTCTGCGCGGCAGGCTGCGGCCCGATGTTCAGCGGCTTAACAGCACCGCCGGCGGCTGCCGAAACGTCGGTGGTGCCCGACTTCTCCGTGTCCGCGGCAATGAAGCCGGGGTAGCTGCTGACCTCCCAGACGTTGATCAGTTCCGCGACGGAAACGGCGGTGGCCCGCCCGGGGCCGGCGTCGGTGTTGGGCAGCGGTGACTCAGACGGGATCAGCCGGCCGGTGAGTTCAATGACGCCCGACGGCGGCGCTACCGCTTCAGCCGGATGCGCCACCCAGCCACGAGCCACCGGGATCCAGGTCTGCGGCGACGCGCCTGCACCGGTCAGCACCGGGGCATCCGCGACAGCGAAGGCCGACACGATCCAGTAGCCCTTCTCGCCGCCGTGCAGGCGGCCCGGAACCAGGACCTGCTTCTGCGGGTCATAGCTGCCCGTTGTGGACACTTTCTGGTCCGCTGCGGAGGCCGGGAAGAAATCGGCAGGCTTCAGCACAGCTGTCAGCGGCTTGAGTTCCTCGGTAGTGGCAGCGGGCGGAGCGGCTGACTTGGTGGACTGGCCGAACTGCCATTGGCTGAGCAGCACAAACACCCCGGAGATGAGGATCGCAAACACCAGGCCTGCAATCCAACGGGGCTTAAGGGCAGTTTTCAGCACCCCTTAACCGTACTTCGTCCTCGTGTAGAACAACGAAACGGGGTGGCCGGCTGCCCCAAGAGCGGGGTGGCCTGCTGCCCCACTCTTCAGTGGTCGAAGAAGACCAGGCTGGAGTTGATGAGCTCCGCGATCACTTCGGGATCGTAGGCCCGCCGGAGCGACTCGCGGAACGACTCCTTGGACAAGGAACGGGCCAGCGTGGCCAGCACTTCGAGGTGGTCGGAAAACGAGCTGGCCGGCGTCGCGATCAGGAGGACCACGGTGGCCGGCCCGTCGGCGGCGCCGAAATCGAGGGCCCTGCCGTACTTGGTGATCCCGATGGCGATCGAGGTCCGGGAGACAAACTCGCTGCGGGCGTGGGGCAGGCCGATCCCGCCCGGAAGTCCGGTGGCGAGCTGGTGTTCCCGCGCGTTGACGTGCTTGAGGAATCCTTCCAGGTCGGTGATCCGGCCGGCGGCGTGCATCCGTCCGGCGAGCTGGGACGCGGCGTCGACCTTGTCCGCGGCGTCCATTTCAAGGATCACCATCTCGGGGGTGGTGAGATCGGCGTCATACCGGTCCAGTGGTTCCGCCAAGAGGTGTCCCTTCGAAGGTGCGTGGGTGCAGGCCGTCCGGCCGCCCGCGGTGGGGCCGCCGTCCGGCGTTGCCGGTCAGCGCAGCGGAACGATGTCCTCGACGCCCATGCGCGCGGCGTCGGCGGACTCGTCATCCGGCTGCTCCTGGCTCAACCGTTCGGCGTCGACCCGGGCCAGGTAGTGCTTGATTTCACTCTCGCGCTGCGCATCGCTCCAGCCGAGAACGTCCCCCATAAGTTTAGCGACTACCGGAGCGGCGGACACACCCCGGTCCCACGCCTCGATGGAGATGCGGGTCCGCCGGGTGAGAACGTCCTGCACGTGGCGTGCGCCTTCATGGGTGGCGGCGTAGACGGCCTCGGCGCCCAGGTAATCGTCGGCTCCCGGCAGCGGTTCCGCCAGTTCCGGCCGCTCGGTGATGAGCGCCAGCACTTCGGGCGTCATGGCACCGTAGCGGCTGAGCAGGTGCTCGATCCGCGCCACGTGGATGCCCGATTCTTCCGCCGTCCGGTTCCGCCTGTTCCAGGCGGCCTTGAAGCCGCTCGCGCCAAGCAGCGGAATGGACTCGGTGCAGCTGTCCGGGACGCGTTCGTCCATGCTGCGGGTCGCCTCGTCGACGGCGTCCTTGGCCATGACCCGGTAGGTGGTCCATTTGCCGCCGGCGACGACGACGAGGCCGGGCACCGGATGTGCCACGACGTGTTCGCGGGAAAGCTTGGCGGTGGAGTCGTTCTCGCCGGCCAGCAGCGGACGCAGCCCGGCATAGACCCCCTCGACGTCCTCACGGGTGAGCGGGCGTTTCAGGACCTTGTTGACGTGCTCGAGGATGTAGTCGATGTCCTTGCTGGAGGCCGCGGGGTGGGCCTTGTCGAGGTGCCAGTCCGTGTCGGTGGTCCCGATGATCCAGTGCCGGCCCCAGGGGATGACAAAGAGCACGGACTTCTCGGTCCGCAGGATGAGCCCGACGGTGGACTGGAAGCGGTCCCGCGGGACCACCAGGTGGATGCCCTTGGAGGCGCGGACCTTCAGCTGGCCGCGGTCGGTGACCATGGCCTGGGTCTCGTCCGTCCAGACTCCCGTGGCGTTGATGACCTGCTTGGCACGGATATTAAAGGTGGACCCGTCCTCGTGGTTGATCACCTTGGCGCCGACCACGCGTTCGCCCTCACGCAGGAAGTCCACCACGGACGTCTGGTTCACCGCGTGGGCTCCGTAGTACGCGGCTGTGCGGATGAGGTTTGCGACGTATTTGGCGTCATCGACCTGGCCGTCGTAGTACCGGATGGAGCCTACGAAGGCGTCATCCTTGAGGCTGGGAGCAGCCCGCAGGGTCCCGCGGCGGGTCAGGTGTTTGTGGAACGGCACGCCGCGGCTGTGGCCGCCAGTGATGGACATCGCGTCGTACAGGGCGATGCCGGCGCCGACATAGGGCCGCTCCAGGAACGGTTTGGTAAGCGGGTACAGGAACGGGACCGGCCGGGCCAGGTGCGGGGCGAGCACCGAAAGGATCAAGCCGCGTTCGTGCAGCGCCTCTTTGACCAGCCCGAAGTCGAGCATCTCGAGGTAACGGAGTCCGCCATGGATGAGCTTGGAGGACCGCGAGGACGTACCCGCCGCCCAGTCGTTCGCCTCCACGATGCCGACTGTCAGCCCGCGCGTGACGGCGTCGAGGGCAGCCCCGGCGCCGACGATGCCGCCGCCCACGATCAGGATGTCGAGTTCCTTGCCCGGATCCGCGGAGGCCTTGAGCACCTCGAGTGAAGCCTCGCGTTCGGCAGGGCCAAGGGCACCGCCGGCCACGGGAGAACCGCCGGGAAAACTGTTCATGTCACGCCTCCATCCGGATCGAACCTCGTAGGGCACCAGACTACTTCCTAGTCAACCGGATGGGCAGGGGCGGGTCAGTTGCCCTCATACGGTGAAACGACGACGTCGACGCGCTGGAATTCCTTCAGATCCGAGTAGCCCGTGGTGGCCATCGAACGGCGCAGGGCACCGATGAGGTTGGACGTTCCGTTGGTCTGGTGGCCGGGTCCGAAGAGCACCTCTTCGAGCGGGCCGACCGTTCCGACGTTGACCCTGTCGCCGCGGGGAAGTTCGAGGTGGTGCGCCTCCTGGCCCCAGTGCCAGCCCTTTCCCGGCGCTTCGTCGGCACGGGCCAGGGCGCTGCCCAGCATGACGGCGTCGGCGCCCATGGCGATGGCTTTGACGATGTCACCGGAGGCACCCATGCCGCCGTCGGCGATCACGTGGACGTAGCGTCCGCCGGATTCGTCCATGTAGTCACGCCGGGCCGCCGCCACGTCCGAGATGGCCGAGGCCATCGGCGAGTGGATCCCGAGGGCGCGGCGGGTGGTTGTCGTGGCCCCGCCGCCGAAGCCGACGAGCACGCCGGCCGCGCCGGTCCGCATCAGGTGCAGGGCCGGGGTGTAGCCCGCCGCCCCGCCGACAATCACAGGCACGTCCAATTCGTAGATGAACTGCTTGAGGTTCAACGGCTCGTGGTCCTTGGAGACGTGCTCGGCGGAGACGGTGGTTCCGCGGATCACGAAGATGTCGACGCCCGCGGCCACGACGGTCTTGTAGTGCTCCTGGGTCCGCTGCGGGGTCAACGAGCCGGCCACGGTGACACCTGCGGCCCGGATCTCGGCGAGCCGTGACGTGATCAGATCGGGCTGGATGGGTGCCTGGTAGAGCTCCTGCATGCGGCGCGTCACGGCCGGGCTGTTGGTCTCGTCCTGGAGTGCCGCGATCTGGTCCAGCACCGACTGCGGGTCCTCATACCGGGTCCAGAGGCCCTCGAGGTCCAGCACGCCGAGTCCGCCCAAACGGCCCAGTGCGATCACCGTCTCCGGCGACATCGCCGAATCCATCGGCGCTGCGATGACCGGCATATCGAACTTGTAGGCATCGATCTGCCAGGACACCGAGACGTCCTTGGGGTCACGCGTACGCCGGTTGGGGACGATCGCAATGTCATCCAGGGAGTAGGCACGACGCCCACGCTTGCCGCGGCCAATCTCAATCTCGTAAGTCACTGCTCTAGGTTATCCCAGCGGACGGAGGCCTCCGCTTCGACGTACAGTGGCGTCATGAACCAGCGCTGGATCTTCGACGGGCACATCGCCGGGATCGGTACTGCGTCCGGCCTCCGGGCCGTTGTGGGATTGTGGGCGCAGTCCCCGTTCGGCCCTTTCGCCGACGCGATGGTCCAGTTGCCGTCCGGCCACCGGATCCTGCTCGCGCCGACGGAAGAAGCGGGCGGCTTCATCAGCGCGGTCTACAACTTCGACGAGACCCGGATCGTCCCGCTGGCTGCCTCGCAGGCCGCCGGCCAGTTGAGCATCGACGCCGGGCCGCTGCGGATCCGCGCCGGCCTCGGAACCCGGACGCCGCTGGGCGCGGCCGCGCGGCTGATTCCGCGCGCCTTGGCGGTGCATCCTCGGTGGCTTCGCGCCGTCAGCCCGCTCGCGGCCTGGATCCTGCCCGGCGTCAGCACGGCGGGCTCGGCAAAGGGCGGCAGGCTGGAGTACTACGGGGTCACCGACCTGCACCGGATCGAATCAGCCACGGTCAGCTGGAACGGCACCGACGCCGGCGTGCTCTCCGCGATCCGGCCCGCCGTCGGCTTCGGCTTCAGCAGCGTTCCCCCGGAGCCCAGCCTGGCGCGTGTCCGGACCACCATCGAGGGCCCCTCGGTCACTCCCCGCTGACGTTCTCCGCGTCCGGAACGGCCAGCTGGGATTCGAACATCCGGAAGTAGCGGCCCCGCAACGCGACGAGTTCCTTATGGGTTCCCTGTTCCACAACGCGGCCGTCTTCGAGCATGTAGACGATATCCGCTTTTTCGATGGTCGCGAGCCGGTGGCTGATGGCGATGATCGTGCTGCTGTGGTCCGCGAAAAGGCGCGTGAAGATGCGGTGTTCGGCCAGCGCGTCAATGGCCGAGGTGGGCTCGTCCATCACCATGAAGGACGCGTCCCGGTAGAAGTTCCGGGCCATCGCGAGTCGCTGCCACTGCCCTCCGGACAGCCCGCTGCCCTTCCGCCCGCGCGGGTCCTCCATCCAGTTGCTGACGTGGTTGTCCAGCCCGTTGGGCAGCCTGCTGAGGAAGTCCAGCGCTTCGGCGTCAGCCGCGGCACGCCGGATCCGCCCGTCGTCCCGGGGCGCGTCGACGTCGCCGAAGAAGATGTTGTCCGCGGCGGTGGCGAACTCGTACTTGAGGAATTCCTGGCTCAGCACCGCCAGGTGCCGGTGCCAGGACGTCACATCCACGGCGGCGAGGTCGACGCCGTCGAGCAGTACCTGGCCGGAATCCGGGCGGTACAACCCGGCGAGGATCCGGATCAGGGTGGATTTGCCCGCGCCGTTCTCCCCCACGATGGCGACGTGCTGGCCTTCACTGATGGTCACTGAGATGCCTTTGATGACCTCCAGGTCGCTTCCGGTGTAGGTGAAACGGATGTCGCGGAGTTCCACCGTTTTCGGCGCCTGCAATAGGGGCGGGGCGTGGCTGGAGTGGACCGGCAGCGCCATGAACAGCTCGTAGTCCTTGAGGTTGGCGAGATCCTCGTCGATGGAGCTCAGTGAGGAGACGAGGCTGTTGGCGGTGGACAGGGCCCGGCTGACGATCTGCTGGACGTACAGGAACTGCCCCACCGGCTGGGCCCGGGCTATGATCTGGCCGACTACCCAGATCAGCGATACCACCTCCGCGCCGTACTGCAGGGCGTCGGCGGCCAGCTGCTTGGGAATATAGCGTTTCTGGAAATCCAGCCGGCGCTTCTCGTCCGCGTCCCGCAGCCGGGAGCGCAGCCCCATCAGATAGCCGACGATTCCGTAAAGGCGCATCTCGGCGATGTGCTGCGGGCGCAGCAGGTTGGTCTCGATCATCCGGCGCTGCCGGCGGGAATCCACCTGGGTGTTCCAGTGTGCGATCTGTTCCCGCGAAAGCTTGAACTGCAGGTACACGCTTGGCACGATCGCCACGAGGACGATCATGGCGATCCACCAGCTGACCAGCAGCAGGGCGCCGATGGCCAGCACCACCGAGACGAGCTGCGTGAAGATCGCAGCGATCCGGTCGAGCACGCGGGCATACGAATCGGAGAAGCGTTTGGCGCGGTCGTAGAGGTCGACCGTTTCCTTGTCGTCGTAACGCCAGAATTCGAGCGCCAGGAAGCGCTCGTACATCAGGTCCCCCACGATCGCCCCCACCCGGAAGCTCATCAGCTGCTGGATGTAACGGTCCACGCTGCTGAACGCACCCCAAAACAGGCCCAGGGCCGCGGTGATGACGACATACACGATGGCCTGCCGGCCCGCCCCGGCGTCGCCGGCATAGGCAGCCGCAAGCGCCGTCGTCGTCAGGGCGGCGAAGTACGTGGTGACCAGCGGCAGCAGGGCTGAGATGAGCGAGCCCACCACCTTCATCACCACGGCGGCCGGCGAGGCCCGGAAACTGACCCGTAGTACCTGCGCGACGGCACGCGCGT
Source organism: Arthrobacter sp. B3I9 (assembly GCF_030816935.1). Lineage (NCBI taxonomy): Bacteria > Bacillati > Actinomycetota > Actinomycetes > Micrococcales > Micrococcaceae > Arthrobacter > Arthrobacter sp. B3I9. The sequence goes on along the minus strand of NZ_JAUSYO010000001.1, from coordinate 1,349,949 downwards.
AAGGGCGAAGCGCCAGCTTGCGTTTCGGCTCACGCGCAGGACGGAGTTCAGACATACCTTCAGCCTAGGACACGCATGTGCCCAACTGGCTTGCAGCAGAGGCCGTTATGAGCCTCCAAAACGACTCCTACTGCGAGCTACTTGGGTGGGCCCCCGGGTGCTGGGGCCCCCCGGGTGCGGGTGGGGATTAGCGGGAACCGTAGTTCGGCGCTTCCACCGTCATCTGGATGTCATGCGGGTGCGACTCCTTCAGACCGGCCGGGGTGATCCGGACGAACTTTCCGCGTGCCTTCAGCTCGGGCACCGTCGGGGCGCCGGTGTAGAACATGGTCTGGCGGAGTCCGCCGACGAGCTGGTACGCCACGGACGCCAGCGGGCCGCGGAAGGCCACCCGGCCTTCGATGCCTTCGGGGATGAGCTTGTCATCACCGGAAACGTCGGCCTGGAAGTAGCGGTCCTTGGAGTAGGAGGTGTTCTTGCCGCGGGTCTGCATGGCCCCGAGCGAACCCATGCCACGGTAGCTCTTGAACTGCTTGCCGTTTACGAAGATCAGGTCTCCCGGGGACTCCTCGCAGCCTGCCAGCAGGGAGCCGAGCATCACGGTGTCGGCGCCGGCAACCAGTGCCTTGCCGATGTCGCCCGAGTACTGCAGGCCGCCGTCGGCGATCAGCGGCACTCCGGCCGGGATGGCCGCCTTGGCCGACTCGTAGATGGCGGTGATCTGCGGGACGCCCACGCCGGCCACCACGCGGGTGGTGCAGATCGAGCCGGGGCCCACGCCCACCTTGATGCCGTCGGCGCCGGCGTCGATCAGTGCCTGGGCGCCCTCGCGGGTGGCAGCCTGGCCACCGATGATGTCCACGTGCGCGGCTACCGGGTCAGACTTCAGCCGGCGGATCATGTCCAGCACGCCCTGGGAGTGGCCGTTGGCGGTGTCCACGAAAAGGGCGTCCACGCCGGCGTCGATCAGGGTCATGGCCCGCTCCCAGCCGTCGCCGAAGAACCCGATGGCCGCACCGACACGGAGGCGGCCTTCCTCGTCCTTGGTGGCCAGGGGGTACTGCTCGGCCTTCGTGAAGTCCTTGGTGGTGATCAGGCCCTTCAGCCGGCCCTGCTCGTCAACGAGCGGGAGCTTTTCGATCTTGTTGGTTGCGAGTTTGTGCGAGGCTTCCTCGCGGCTGATCCCGACGTGCCCGGTGACGAGCGGCATCTTCGTCATGACATCGCTGACGAGCCGGAGCGGGAAATCGGACTCCGGCACGAAGCGGGTGTCGCGGTTGGTGACGATGCCCAGAAGCCGGTTGCCCTCGTCCACCACCGGAAGACCGGAAACACGGTAACGGGCACAGATGTCGTCCAGCTCGGCCAGCGTGGCCTCGGGACCGATGGTGAGCGGGTTCGTGATCATGCCGGACTCGCTGCGCTTGACCCGGTCCACCTGGTCAGCCTGGTCCTCGATCGAGAGGTTGCGGTGAACCACGCCCAGGCCGCCCTGGCGCGCCATGGCGATCGCCATCCGCGACTCGGTGACGGTGTCCATGGCCGCGGACAGCAGCGGGGTCTGGACCGAGATGCGCTTGGAGATCCGGGACGACGTGTCCGCCTCCGAGGGGATGACGTCAGTGTGGCCGGGGAGCAGCAGGACGTCGTCGTAGGTCAGGCCGATGAAGCCGAAGGGGTCGTGTTCGGGCTGGGTCATGAGTGCGCCTCTTACCTTGGTTACGGGGTTCACGGGTAGGGGTTGCAACAGATGACCAGCCCGTCATTACGGGCATGGCCTGTGCAGAAGTGTTGAATAAATAGTAGAACCTTGGCGGCGATCCCCATATTCCGAAGCCCGAATGTGAGCAACGGCATCCGGCGTGCCGCCGGCGTTTCCGCGGGCGGCACCCCCGTGCCGTTGCCACGCCGGCTCATGTGGATGAGGCGAGGGCCTGGCTGCTGGCGGGGACCGGGATTCTGGATGCCAGGTACCGTGCATCGCGGCAGACACCCGGAAGGGTGGCGGACGCCGCCGCGTACAGGAATTCCTGGCCCAGGAAGAACAATCCCGGCGCATCGAAGGCGACGCCGCGGTGCTGGCGCGGCAGCGCACCGCCGTCGAGCAGGTCCGGATCGATCCAGCTGAAGTCGTCCCGGAAACCGGTGCACCAGATGACGTTCGATACTTCCAGCCTGGTCCCGTCCGCCAGGACAGGCTGGCCATCCTCCACTCCTGTGACCCGCGGGACAAGCCGTACCCCGGCTGCCGCCAGGTCCTTGGTCTTGGTCCTGATCAGCGGCGCAGCGTGAGCCTTGAAGGAGGGTGCCGCCTTGCGCCCGATGGGCGTGTCGAGGGTGAGGATGTGCAACCCGAGGAAGCGCACAAGCGGAAGGAAGTACCGCGCCGCGGTCCGGCCATGTTTCACCGGAAGCTCACCGCCGGGTTTTCCGGCGGCGATGGTGGGATGTGTCCGGTTCACCTCAAGGGCAATCTCCGCCCCGGAGTTTCCCAGCCCGACCACCAGGACCGGACCGTCCTGCAGCTGGCCGGGATTCCGGTAGCCGCCGGAGTGGAACTGGACCGTCGACGGTGCCAGTTCCGTGGCGAAGCCGGGAACGTTGGGAGCCTGGCTGACTCCGGTGGCCACGACGACGTTGCGCGCCTCCCAGCGCTGGCCGTTGGAAGCCGCAACGAAGTGGCCGGCCTCCCGCCACAGGCGCTCCACCCGGGTTCCGTGGAGCACCGGCAGGCTGTTTCTTGCAGCGTAGCCCTCCAGGAATCCGGCCACCTCATCCTTCGTGGGGAAGGACAGGGGATCCGCCGGGAACGGTTCGCCGGGCAGGCCGTCGTACTTCGCCGGGGTAAACACCCGCAGCGAGTCCCAGCGCCCGCGCCATGCGTCGCCGGTACGCGGATTCGCATCCAGGATGAGGAAATTTCGCTGTTGCTCCTTCAGATGGTGGCCCAGGGCCAGGCCTGACTGGCCGCCACCGATGATGATCGTGTCCAGCATGCCGGCCACGTGGTTGCTGTTCATTGCTTGCTCCTGCCTGAGGTGGAAACCTGCGGCTTGCAGGTCCATGCTTTGAGGCTACGAGCCGGGCCTTCCGCTCCGCGTCGGCCGAAACATGCAATTGTGCCGCACCGTCACGTGGGTATTTTTGTGCATTCAGCCGGCGAGCCCGTGCTCGAACGCATAACGTGTGGCTGCCGCCCGGGAAGACAAGCCGAGCTTGAGGAAGATATTGCTGATGTGCCGCGCGACGGTCTTTTCGCTCAGGTAGAGCTCGCCCGCGATGGCACGGTTGCCGCTGCCGGACGCAACGAGCCGCAGCACCTCCGCTTCCCTCGGCGTCAGCGGCCCAGCCCCGCCGCCGTCGGCAGTGCCCATAAAGGAGGCGGCCCAGGCAGCAGCGGGAGCGGCCCCCAGCTCGAGGAACTCCGCGTGCGCGGCCTCGAATTCCATCAGGGCCGAGGCTTCGTCGCCGAGGTCACGGCAGGCCCGCCCGATCAGGACCCGGCAGCGGGCGGCCTCGTAGGGCACACCAAGTCCAGCCCAGAGGTGCCAGGCCTGCCGCAGGGACCGGGAGGCACCCACGGGATCGCCCTCTTCCAGCCGGACTTCGCCGTCTGACTGGCCGGCCACGGCGCCCACCATGGGGCGGGGGCATTCCCGGGCAAAGGCGAGCAGGTCCTGGGCACCCTGACGGGCCGCCGGAAGGTCGGGAACAGCCAGTTCAATGTCCACCAGGGCGGGCAACAGGTGGCGGCGTGTGGCAGCGTCCGCCGTGCCGGCCGCCCTGCGGATCATCGCCTGGGCGCGCACCGCGTCTCCGCGTGCCAGCGACAGGAGTGCAAGGCCTGGCTGGGGTTCGTAGCCGCTGCGGGCCGCCTGCCTGTAGGAGGCTTCGCTTGCATCCAGGTCGCCGCTGAGGCGCTGCACTTCCGCCTGCTGGTAGAAACCGCCGTAGAGCGCCCGGGGATCACCGTTGCTGGAACGCTCCTGGGCGACGGCGGCCGCCGCCAGCGCCTCGGGCCAGGCACCGTGCAACCGGAAGAGCTCTGCGCGGTGAGCCTGGCACTGGCCGCTGAACGCAAGGGTGTCCGGGCGGTCGCGGCACCAGCGGTCAAGGGCCGCTGTCCACTCCAGCGCCCGCTCCAGATCCAAGGCCAGCTGGCAGTTGCCGATGACCGCGCAGTAGATAATCCCGGACGGCACTGCGGACAGTTCCCCCGCGGTCACGGCCACCATCACCTCGTCGAACATCGCGAGGCCTTCCTCGGCCCGGCCAATCGCCAGTGTTGCCTGCCCGCTGCCGAGCAGGGCGAACGCGGACAGGTCTTTGTCCCCGAACCTTTGTCCGAAGTCCGCCATCCGGGAGAAGAGCTGCAGGGCTGCTTCCGGATCGCCGCCGTACAGCGTCTCCAGGGCCACGGGGAGGAGCATGAAGCCCTGCACCGCGTCCGGTTCGGCAAGTTCGTTCACCAGCCGCTGGCCCCGTGCCAACCAGCCGCCAGCACGAGCCGTCTCCCCCGCGTTCGCCAGATGCATCACCATCCAGACGGCACAACGGGCGGCGCCCACCAGGTCGCCGAGAACCAGATATTCCTCGTGTGCGCGGGTAAGCGTATCCAGGCCCATGGTGAGGTTGCCGGTCAGGAGTTCCGCTGTTGCGAGCCGTTCAAGGTCCTGCGCGGGCAAGCCGCCCTGCTGGTCGGCATCCCGGAAATTCTCGAAGGCATCGGTCCAGCGGTGCTCCCGGAAGGCCGCACGGCCCTGGTCAATGCCCGTCTCAGCTGACATCTGGCCTCCTTCGGATCCCACCCAGCCAGCTTCACGCCACCGTTCGCCGCCCCAGACGGTACTTAAGCGTCACCGTACGCCCGGAGGGGAAGGGGCACAAGCGGGGCGTCCGGGCTAGGAACGCCTCAGCGCGCGCAAGGTCTGGATGGTGTCGGCCTCAGCCGCCGTCTTGTCGTCGCGGTACCGTTTGACGCGTGCGAACCGAAGGGCGATTCCGCCCGGATAGCGCGGGGAATGCTGCACGCCGTCGATCGCGATCTCGACGACGGTGACAGGTTCGACCCAGACGGTGCCCGCTGTGCGGCGCACTTCGAGCTCCTGGAACCTCTCGGTCTGCCAGCGCAGCAGCGCATCGGTGAGGCCTTTGAACGTCTTGCCCACCATCACATAACCGCCCGGTTCGCCGAACTCGCCGGCCGGGTCGAGGGCCCCGAGGTGCAGGTTCGACAGCAGCCCGGTACGCCGTCCCGATCCCCACTCGCAGGCGAGCACCACCAGGTCGTAGGTGAGCACCGGCTTCACCTTGATCCAGTTCGAACCACGCCGGCCGGCCGCGTAGGTTGATCCGACCGCCTTTACCACCACGCCCTCGTGGCCCGCAGCGAGCGCATCGCGTGACACACTCTCAGCAACGTCGGCGTCCGCCGTGATCTCCCCCGGGATCCGGTAGCCGGGGGAGATACGCTCGAGCACGCCGATGCGCGTCGCCAGCGGCTCGTCCAGCAGGTCGCGGCCGTCGATGTGCAGCACGTCGAAGAACCAGGGATGCAGCACCGTGGCCCGTGCGGCGTCCGCCCCGAACCGCGACATGGTCTCCTGGAACGGCCGCGGACCGCCGTCCTCGTCGAGGGCAAGGGTTTCGCCGTCGAGGATCACATCGCGCACCGGCAGTCCGCGCACCACGTCCACCACCTCGGGCAGCCGGTGGGTCACCTCGGCCAGGGTCCGGGTGTAGATGCGCACCTCGTCGCCGGCACGGTGCACCTGGATGCGCGCGCCGTCGAGCTTGTATTCCACCGACGCCGTCCCCGTGGCCTCCAGGGCCGCCCCGGCGCTGGACGCGGTTGAGGCGAGCATGGGCTGAACCGGACGGCCGACGACGAGGCCGACGGCGTCGAGCTGGGCCGTCGTGCCCGTGATCGCCAGCAGGGCTGTCCCGCCGAGATCACCCGAGAGCATCGCCGCACGGCGAACGGCGTCGACGGGCCGATCGGCGGCTCGGGCAACGGCATCGGTCAGGACCCCCTCAAGCGCACCGGTTCGCAGTTCGCCGAGCAGCACACCGGCGATGAAGGCCTGCTCGCGTTCGGTGGCGGCCGCCGTAAGCGTCCTAAGGGTCGAGGCGCGTTCCGCGGCGGATCCGGCACCTGCCGTGGCAAGCAGCCTGTCAAGAGCAGCGTCGAGGTCGGCGACAGTAAGGCTCGATTCGGCGGCCGGCTCCCCCATGGCCGCCGTCATGCCGCGCCAGCCGACCCCTACCCGGCCCTGCCGCGGCTTGGCGACCAGCAAGCCGACGGCCGTCGCGATGTCCCCGGGCTCAAGCCGGCGCAGCAGGTCGGCCAGTGCGTCGACCTTCGCGAGCCGGGAGCGGGTCGATGCGACGGCATCCGCGGTTCTGACGAGCTCCTCGAGCAGCATGGCACCAGTCTGCCATGCGGGCCCGGCACGGATGCGCAGTGCCTGGCCGCCGGCTCTGGACAGCGTCCGAAGGCCGTTCCAGAATGGGACCCGTGGGCATCATCGTCGCAAACCTGTTCATCACCCTCGACGGCGTCTACCAGGCACCCGGCGGCCGCGAGGAGGACACCGAAGGAGACTTCGCCTTCGGCGGCTGGCAGGCTCCCGTGTCCGATGACGAGGCGGGCGAGGCCATCGGTGCCGAAATCAGCCGCATCGACGCCCTGCTTCTTGGCCGGAAGACCTACGACATCTTTGCGGCCTACTGGCCGAACCAGTCCGACGAGATCGGCGGCACGCTCAACCGGGTGCCCAAGTTCGTCGTCTCCAGCACCCTGACCGACCCAGGGTGGGCCGGGACGACGGTGCTGCCGGATGCCGCGGCCGCGGGTCGGCTCCGCGAGGAGTACGAGCAGGTGCACATGTTCGGCAGCGGCGTCCTCATCCGTTCGCTGCTCGCGGAAAACGTGATCGACCGCCTCCACTTCTGGCTCTATCCGATCACTCTGGGGCAGGGCAAGCGCCTCTTCGACGCCGGGACCATCCCCGCCTCCTTCCGCCTCGCCGAGCCGGCGCGCACCTTCCCGAAGGGGGCGGTGTCGCTGGTGTACGAGCGGGCGGGAGACGTCGAGACGGAGGAAATGGCTGCCACGTAGCGCAGCCACCCGTGCACAAAAAACCGGCCCAGCGGATGCTGGACCGGTTTTTATGTGGTGGGTGGGCCTCAGTGCTGGTGGCCCGCGTGCTCGTCCTCGTCCGCCGGCTTCTCAACCACGAGGGTTTCCGTGGTGAGAACCAGCGCCGCGATCGAGGCGGCATTGCGCAGTGCTGCGCGCGTCACCTTGACCGGGTCGATGACGCCGGCGGAAATGAGGTCTTCGTACTCGCCGGTCTTGGCGTTGAAGCCCTGGTTGTTGGCGGATTCGGCCACCTTGGCAACGACGACATAGCCGTCGAAGCCCGCGTTCTGGGCGATCCAGCGAAGCGGCTGGGTCAGGGCGCGGCGGACGATGCCGACAGCAGCTGCCGCGTCACCTTCGAGCGCCTGAACAGCAGGATCCTCGTCCAGGGCCTTGAGGGCGTGGATGAGGGCCGAGCCGCCGCCAGCCACGATGCCTTCTTCGAGGGCAGCGCGGGTGGAGGACACGGCGTCCTCGATGCGGTGCTTCTTTTCCTTCAGCTCGACCTCGGTGGCAGCGCCGACCTTGATCACGCCGATGCCGCCGGCCAGCTTGGCCAGGCGTTCCTGGAGCTTTTCCTTGTCCCAGTCGGAATCGGTGCGGGTCAGCTCGGCGCGCAGCTGGGCGACCCGTGCTGCAACGTCCTCGGCCGAACCGGCGCCGTCGACGATGGTGGTGTTGTCCTTCGTGACGGTGATGCGCCGGGCGGTGCCGAGCACCTCGAGGCCGACGGTGTCCAGGCTCAGGCCCAGTTCCGGCGAGACAACCTGCGCGCCGGTGAGGGTGGCGATGTCCTGCAGCATGGCCTTGCGGCGGTCACCGAAACCCGGAGCCTTGACCGCAACGACGTTCAGGGTACCGCGGATGCGGTTGACGATCAGCGTGGAGAGGGCTTCGCCTTCGACGTCTTCGGCAATGATGAAGAGCGGCTTGGAGCTCTGCAGCGCCTTTTCCAGCAGCGGCAGGAATTCCTGCACCGAGGAGATCTTGCCCTGGTTGATCAGGATCAGAGCGTCTTCGAGGACTGCTTCCTGGCGTTCCGCGTCGGTGACGAAGTACGGGGACAGGTAGCCCTTGTCGAACTGCATGCCCTCGGTCAGGACCAGTTCGGTCTGCGTGGTGGAGGATTCCTCGATGGTGATCACACCATCCTTGCCGACCTTGCCGAAGGCTTCGGCCAGGAGCTCGCCGACCTCGTCGCTCTGCGCGGAGATGGAGGCCACGTTGGCAACCTGGGTGCCCTCGACCGGACGGGCGTTCTCGAGCAGGCGGGCTGCGACGGCCTCGACCGAGACCTCGATGCCGCGCTTGATCTGGCCCGGGGCGGCACCGGCCGCAACGTTGCGGAGGCCTTCCTTGACCAGAGCCTGTGCCAGCACCGTTGCGGTGGTGGTGCCGTCACCGGCGACGTCGTTGGTCTTGGTGGCGACCTCCTTGGCAAGCTGCGCGCCAAGGTTTTCGTAGGGGTCGTCCAGTTCGACTTCACGGGCGATCGTGACGCCGTCATTCGTGATGGTGGGCGCGCCCCACTTCTTGTCCAGCACGACGTTGCGGCCGCGCGGGCCGAGCGTCACCTTGACCGTGTTGGCGAGCTTATCGATGCCGGCTTCAAGCGACCGGCGGGCAGCGTCGTTAAACGCAAGCTGCTTTGCCATGGTTTTTGTCCTTTCAAGACCGAACCCCGCGCAGCTGACCCGTCAAAGAGGGATCGGCGGCGCGGGGTCCAAGAGAGTTACTTTACGACGATCGCCAGAACGTCGCGGGCGGACAGCACGAGGTACTCGTTGCCGCCGGTCTTAACTTCGGTTCCGCCGTACTTGGAGTAGATGACAACGTCGCCGACGGTGACATCGACCGGCACGCGGTTGCCGTTGTCGTCAAAGCGGCCGGGGCCTACTGCGACAACTTCGCCTTCCTGCGGCTTTTCCTGCGCGGAGTCCGGGATGACCAGGCCGGAAGCCGTGGTCTGCTCGGCTTCGAGCGGGCGGACAACAATACGATCCTCAAGAGGCTTAATAGAGACCGACAAGGACCTCTCCTATTCGTCAGCAAATTCGTGGACTATAAAGCTGTGGTGCCATGGCGTACAGACCGTCGTCGCGGTGCCGGCCGCAGCCTGGCTGAAGCTTTGGGGTTAGCACCCTCCTAGGGAGAGTGCTAATGACGACTCTATGTATTGGTTAGCACTCGGTCAAGGCGAGTGCCAGAAATGCGTCGACGGCGGACGCCCGGCAGGTGCCGCGGCCGTGCGGACCGCGCGGTTCACTGCCCGCCGAGGTCCTCGAAGTCCACGTCCTCGCCGTCGTCCCGGGCGCCATTCCGGTCTGCGCCGTTCCGGTCCCGGTACACCAGGAAAGCGCCGGCGGCGGCGAGCGCCAGGCCGACGATGAGGAACACCACGCCGCCGAGCCGGGCGGCAGCGTAGGTCTCGCGGATGGAGCGGGCTTCGTCCGTGGCGTCGTGGACGTCCTTGCCGCCCACCGAATAGACGGTGGCATTGAAGGAGTCGAGGAAAAAGATGATAACCAGCAGCGCCAGGCATACGACGGCGATCACAACGCCCGTGACCAGCGCCGGGCGCGCGTACCTGGCCACGCCGTGGCGGCGGGCCCGGCCCTCCGCGGCATCCTCCCCAGCGGCGCAGGGATCCGGGCGGGCGCCCTCCGGTCCGCCGGTTTCCCTGCCGTTGTCCTCCATGCCGTCCAGCGTAGCCGCCGCGCCCTGGCACCGCCGCCTGAACTACCCTTGATTCCATGGCTGACGCACAGCAGGACCAGATCGCGCCCCTCCTCAATCCCGAAGGCTGGGAGCTGCTGGCGTCGCTGGGACCGTACCGGGAGGATGAGGCGTTCCGGCTGAACGCAGCCCTGCGCAAGGCCGGGCACTCTCCCGAACTGGTGTCAGCGGCGCTGACGCAGTCCCGGCTCCGGACCAAGGCAGAGGCCAAGTTCGGCGAATTCGCCCGGCAGATGATTTTCACCCAGGCGGGGCTGGAGCAGGCCACCAGGCTTCCGGTGGCGGCCCGGCACGCGCAGCGCTTTGCGGAAGCCGGAGTGGAACATGTGGCGGACCTTGGCTGCGGCCTCGGAGCCGACGCGATGGCGATGGCGTCGCTGGACATCCGGGTTACGGCGGTGGAGATGGACGAGACAACGGCAGCCTGCGCCACCATGAACCTGATCCCGTTCCGGAACGCCACCGTGGTCCACGCCGACGCCACGGCCCTGCCCCTCGAGGGGATCGACGGCGTCTGGCTGGATCCGGCCCGGCGCACCACCTCCACGTCCGGGACGAAACGGCTCTGGGAGCCTGAGGACTTCTCCCCGCCGCTGTCCTTTGCGGAATCGCTGGCCGGCTCCGGCCGGGCCGTCGGGGTGAAGATGGGCCCGGGCATGCCGCACGAGGCGGTACCCGCCGACTGCGAGGCGCAGTGGGTCTCCGTGGGCGGGGAAGTCACCGAGGTCGCGCTGTGGTTCAACGCCGTCCGGCGCCCGGGCGTCCGGCGTGCCGCGCTCCTGCTCGGAGCGCAGGGCGCCGCGGAGCTGACCAGCCCCGAGGATTTCGACGGCGGCCCGGCAGCCCCGGTAGGCCCCGTTGAGGGATACCTCTATGAGCCCGACGGCGCCGTCATCCGCGCGGGCCTGGTGGCCGACGTCGCACTCCAGTTGGGCGGGCACCTTGTGGACGAGCACATCGCCTACATCTGCGCACCGGAACTGGTGGACACGCCGTTCGCCCGCGCCTACCGGATCCTCGAAGTGATGCCCTACAACGTCAAGGCACTCAAGGCGTGGGTCAAGGACGGCGGCATCGGCGTGCTGGACATCAAGAAACGCGGCACCTCCGTGACGCCCGAGGAGCTGCGCAAGCAGCTGCTGCCCGGGAAGCACAAGGGCAAAAAGACGGCCACCCTGGTCCTCACCAGGATCGGCGAGGACCGGGTGGCCATCTCGGTGGAGCCCGTTTAGGCCCTTTTCACCGTTACCGGGTCCGGCTACTGTGCCCGCATGAAGTCCTCGGCGGCACGGACCTGCTCGTCGCTGGGCCGGATCCCGGTGTAGAGCACAAACTGCTCCAGCGCCTGGATGGTGGCCACCTCGGCACCGGTGATCACGGTCTTGCCTGCGGCGCGGCCGGCCCTGACCAGCGGTGTTTCGGCCGGCAGCGCAACGACGTCGAACACCACCTCCGCGGCGTCCACCGCCTCCTGCGGGAAGGACAGCGCATCGGCGTCCGGGCCGCCGGCCATACTCCCTGCCATACCGATAGGTGTCACGTTGACCAGCATCTGGGCGGTACCGCTACTCACGGCGTCCGGGACCTCGGCCAGCCACTTGAAGCCGTAAAGTTTGGCGAGCGACCGTCCCGCAGCCTCGTTGCGGGCGATGACCGTCACGTCCGTGAAGCCCGCGTCGCGGAGGGCTGCCGCAGTTGCCTTGGCCATGCCGCCGGAGCCCCGGAGCCACACCGAGTAGTCCGTGGGAACGGCGTTGTTCCGCAGCAGCTGCTCAATGGCGGTGTAGTCGGTGTTGTACGCGGTGAGGCGGCCGCCGTCGTTGACGATGGTGTTGACCGAATCGATCGCCTTGGCGGACGGGTCCATGACGTCCACGAGGGCAATCACATCCTCTTTGTACGGCATGGATACGGCACAGCCGCGGATGCCCAGGCCCCGGACCCCGGCGATCGCCTGGGCGAGGTCGGTGGGCGCGAACGCCTTGTAGATCCAGTTCAGGCCCAGCTGTTCGTACAGATGGTTGTGGAAGCGCGTCCCGTTGTTGCTCGGCCGGGCCGAGAGGGAGATGCAGAGCGTCATGTCTTTGTTCAGTATGGGCACGCTCCCATTAAACGCCAGCAGCGCCCGGGGTCCAGCGGCCCGACGCGGCGCGCCAGCTGGGCCGCCGCTCATGCGGCCGCTGGGCACCGCTCATGCGGCCGTTCATGGTGTGAAAACAGTCACCTCCCGACGGCCGTTCATCACCGGTCTGCCTGCCGCCCCTGCATTAGACTGGGACCACCGTTGCCCACGCCAACCGCCCTGCCAGTACCGCTGCCAGAAGGGGTCACGGCAACGGGCAGCAGAACAGTAAAGGGACCACATGAAGATTGATTTCGCTTCATCCAGGCAATCAACTCTTGGTGTGGAATGGGAGCTCGCGCTGGTCGACGCCGAAACCGGCGAACTCGCCTCCGTGGCCAACGAGGTGCTCCGGGGGGTCGCCGCCGCCCATCCCGAGCTCAACGAGGACGACGAGCACCCCCACATCAAGCAGGAACTGCTGCTGAACACCGTTGAGCTGGTCACCGGGATCTGCACCACGGTTGCGGAGGCCAAGGCAGACCTGAGCGATTCGCTGGCGGCGGTCCGGGACGTCACCGACCCGATGGGCGTCGAGGTTTTCTGCGCCGGCAGCCACCCTTTCAGCCCACCGCAGCTGCAGCCCGTGACGGACAAGGAGCGCTACGCGAAGCTCATCGACCGCACGCAGTGGTGGGGCCGCCAGATGGTCATTTACGGCGTCCACGTGCACGTGGGCCTCGACAGCCGGGACAAGGTCCTCCCGATCGTTGACGGCCTGGTGAACTACTTCCCGCATTTCCAGGCGCTCTCCGCGTCCAGCCCGTTCTGGGGCGGCGAGGACACAGGGTACGCCTCGCACCGTGCCCTGATGTTCCAGCAGCTGCCCACCGCCGGGCTGCCGTTCCAGTTCTCCAGCTGGGAGGACTACGAATCCTACGTCCAGGACATGTTCACCACCGGCGTGATCGACACGATCTCCGAGATCCGCTGGGACATCCGCCCCGTCCCCGCCCTCGGCACCATCGAGATGCGCATCTGCGACGGCCTGGCAACCTTGGAGGAAGTCGGCGCCATCGCCGCCCTGACGCAGTGCCTTGTCGACGAGTTCTCCACCACGCTGGAGAACGGCGGCACCATCCCCACCATGCCGCCCTGGCACGTGCAGGAGAACAAATGGCGCGCGGCCCGCTACGGCCTGGACGCCATCATCATCCTGGACGCCGCAGGCAACGAACAGCTCGTGACCGACCACATCCGTGAGACGGTCCACCGGCTGGAACCGGTCGCGGCAAAGCTCGGCTGCACCGCCGAACTCGGCGACGTCCTGAAGATCATCGACCGCGGCGCCGGCTACCAGCGGCAGCGCCGGGTTGCCGCGGAGCACGGCGGCGACCTTCGCGCCGTCGTCCTCGACCTGGTCAAGCAAATGCGCAAGGGACCGGAAGCCTAGCGTCCCCGGGCGGCCACGCCGCTTAGGCAGACACGGACGTCACCGGCATCGACGAATCAGGCGCGAAGCCGATGCCGCTCGGCGCGATTCCGGCCATCACCAGCTGCGCCCCGAGGGCAGCAACCATGGCACCGTTGTCCGTGCAGAGCGAAAGCGGCGGGACCGTCAGCCGGATCCCGGCGGCGCTGCAGCGCTGCTCGGTGAGCTGGCGCAGGCGGGAGTTCGCGGCCACGCCGCCGCCGAGCAGGAGCTCGGTGATGCCGTGCTCGCGGCAGGCCAGCACGGCCTTGGCCGTGATCACGTCCACCACGGCCTCCTGGAAGGCTGCGGCAATGTCCGCCACCGGGACCGTCTCGCCGCGCGCTTCGAACTGCTCCACACACCGGGCGACGGCGGTCTTCAGTCCGCTGAAGGACCAGTCGTAGCGGTGCGGCCCGGGTTCCTCCGCCGTCCCCATGTACTTGGGCTGGGTCAGCCCGCGCGGAAAGCGGATCGCCTTGGCGTTGCCGGTGCGCGCCAGCCGGTCGATGGCAGGACCGCCGGGATAGCCCAGGCCCAGCAGCCGTGCGACCTTGTCGTATGCCTCGCCGGCGGCGTCGTCGATCGTGGAGCCGAGCAGTTCGACGTCGTCGGTGATGCTGCGGATCCGCAGGATTTCGGTGTGGCCGCCGGAGACCAGCAGCGCGCCGAGGTTCTCCGGCAGCGCGTTCTGCGCCGTGGAGCCGGCGAAGGGCTGCGGGCCGCCGGAGTCCGCTTCGAGCAGCCCGACGCCGACGTGCGCCACGAGGTGGTTGATGGCATACAGCGGCTTCCCGGTGGCGACCGCGAGCGCCTTCGCCGCGCACACACCGACCATCAGCGCCCCCGCGAGTCCCGGGCCGGAGGTGACGGCGATGGCGTCGACCTCCGCGAGCGTCACCCCGGCTTCGGCAAGTGATTCCCGGAGGGTCGGCACGAAAGCGTCCAGGTGGGCGCGCGAGGCGATCTCGGGAATGACGCCGCCGAAACGGACATGCTCCTCCATGGAGGAGGCCACCGTGTTGGTCAGCAGCCGGGTTCCGCGGACGATCCCGACGCCGGTTTCGTCGCAGGAGGATTCGATGCCCAGGACAAGGGGCTCGGTGCGGTTCATGGGCGGTCTGCTTCCCGTGGCTGAGGGCTGTGCGGGCTGCGGTCGGAGTCAGGCTCCAGCCGGAGGCGCATGATCAGGGCGTCGACGCCGTCGCGGTAGTACCGGGGGCGGACGTGGATCTGTTCGAAGCCGAAGCGGAGGTACAGCTGCTGCGCCCGCGGGTTGTCCGCCCGGACCTCCAGCAGCACGTCCTGGGCGTGGCGCAGCCGGCTTTCCCGGATGAGCTCGCGCAGCAGCGCCGACCCGATGCCCCTGCCTTCCTGCTCCGGCACGACGGCGATTGTCTGCACGTCCGCGATGGGCTCGATACACATCAACCCGGCGTAACCCACGATGCGTCCGGCATGTTCGGCCACCAGATAACGCCGCGTTTCCGCCTGCGCCAGCTCGTCGAGGAACATCTGCAGGGGCCAGGCATCCACCGGGAACAGCTGGCGTTCGAGCTCGTGCACGGCCGGGATGTCCGCCGCGGTCATGTCCCGCAGCGCCGTTCCGCCCGGCAGCTCCGCCGCCGCTGCGTGCCGGCCGCTCACAGGGCGCGCTTCCGCGGGCCGGGGACCTGCGCGTCCGATTCCCGCAGGTAGAGCGGCGTCGAATCCAGCAACTTGTCCCCCGCGGCCAGCCGGGCGAGCGCAAACTGGCCGAGCGAGAGCGCCTCGGGCTGGCGGGAACTGAAGCCGTCAACGGCCTTGACGACGTCGGCATACATTCCCGCGCCCGCACCGTAGACGGGCAGGTCCGGCAAATCAGCCGCAAAACCGACATGCGGCCCGTCGAGCAGTTCGGGCAGCTGCCCGCCGGCCAGGCTGTACCGCGCCCAGTAGACCTCTTTGCGCCGCGCGTCCGTGGCGACGATGAACTCCGGCGCGGCATCAACGGACTCGGCCACCTCCAGGGCCACGGCGTCCAGGCTCATCAGCCCGTACAGCGGCTTGCCCCAGGCGAAGGCCAGGGTGCGGGCGGTGACGATGCCGGAGCGCAGCCCGGTGAACGGGCCGGGACCCACCCCGGTGACAATGACGTCGACGTCGGCCCCGGCCAGGCCGGCCTCCGCAAGCAGCCGTTCGATGCCCGGGGCGAGGACCTCTGCATGGCTACGCGTGTCCTCGGTGGCGAAGCTGCCGACGACGGACTCCATCGCGTCATCCGAGACGAGCGCGGCGCTGGCCACCGCGGAGGTGTCGATTGCGAGGATCAGCATCAGGAGGTCCGTTCCGTTGGCTCTGGTTCTGGTTCTGGCTCTGGTGCTGGCCCTGGTCCTGCCTCTGGCAGGTCCGGCGGGGTGACCCAGCGCGGACCGAAGCCGCGGAGCACGATGGTGCGGGGCTCGTCGTCGTCGTCGGTGTCGAAGTCCAGGGTGGCAGTGGCAGCGGCAGGTGCGCGCCCGGTGAGCTCGCCCGCAGTCAGGTTGGCCGCCGGGCTACCGCCGCCGAGGGTGCGGACCAGGTCCACCTCAAGCCGGCTCTCGCTCAGGTGCTCCACGCGGCCCCGGCCCCACTCCACCACCGTCACGGCGCCGTCCATAGTGTTTTCGAGGTCGATGTCGTCAATCTCCGAGGCGGAGCCGAGCCTGTAGGCGTCGACGTGGACCAGGTCCGGGCCGCCCGGCCGGGGTCCGTCGGGCCGGCTCGGATGGATGCGCACCAGCACGAAAGTGGGTGAGATGATTCCGGCGCGGACGCCCAGGCCTTCCCCGAGTCCCTGCGTAAATGTGGTCTTGCCGGCTCCGAGCTCGCCGGTGAGGACCAGCAGGTCTCCGGCCACCAGCTGCGCCCCCAGGACCGCGGCTAGGGCGTGGGTCTGCCCGGCTGTGCCGACTTTCAGCGTCAGTTCCCACGCGGGCCCGGTCACTGCCCCGGCTCCCCGGCGCGTCCGGGCGCCTGGCTGGATTCCTCGTTGCGCGGTTCCTCTGTGCCCGGTTCGTCGGCGAGAGCGGGCACCTCGTTGATGTAGCGGCGCGGCACCCGCGGGCTGATCCGGGTGACTATTTCATAGTTGATGGTGCCGGCGGCCCGGGCCCAGTCCTCGGCGGTGGGTCCGCCGTCGTCGCCGTTGCCGAACAGCACGGCCTCGCATCCGAGCACGCTGTGCCCGCCGGCGGAAACGTTCAGGGGGCCAAGGTCAATCACCATCTGGTCCATCGCGATCCGGCCAACCACCGGGTAGGTCACGCCCTCCACGCGGACCGGCCCGCCGGTGGCGACGCGGGGAACGCCGTCGGCGTAGCCCAGCGGAATGAGCCCGAGCGTGCTTTTGCCGTGCGTGCGGTAGTTCAGCCCGTACGAGACGCCCTGGCCGGCCGGCACGTCCTTGCAGTGCGAAACGACCGTTCGGACCGTCATGGCCGGGCGCAAGCCCAGTTCCTCGGAGCGTTGCCCCTCAAAAGGGGAAAGCCCGTAGATGCCCAGCCCCACCCGGACCAGGTCGAAGTGGGTGTCAGGCCGGGAAAGCGTCGCCGGCGTGTTCGCCAGATGCCGGACCTCGGGGTCGACCCCGGCGTCCCGGGCGATCGCCAGCGCCACCCGGAAGGCCTCGAGCTGCTCGTCGGTTTCGGGCCGCTCGGGTTCGTCGGCGACGGCAAGGTGGGAGAAGATGCCCACAACCCGCAGCAGCCCCTGGTCCTGGTACTCCATGGCTTCGCCGACGAGGCCGTCCCAGGTGTCCAGCGTCGCGCCGTTGCGGCCGAGGCCGGTGTCGACCTTCAGGTGGACGCGGGCCGGCCGTTCCTGCTCTCGGGCCGCCGCGACTATCTGCTGCAGTTCCCAGCCCGAGCACCCGATGTCGATTCCGGCGGCGACGGCGGCACCAAAGTTGCTGTCGGAGGTGTGCAGCCACGCCAGTAGCGGCGCTTCGATACCGGCCGCCCGCAGGGCCAGGGCCTCGGAGATGTGGGCCACGCCCAGCCAGTTGGCACCGGCACTGAGGGCCGCCCGGGCGACCGGCACGGCACCGTGGCCATAGGCGTCGGCCTTGACCACCGCCATGACCTGCGCGGGTGAGGCGACAGCCGCAAGACGACGCACGTTGTGGCGGATGGCTTCGAGATCGATTACGGCCGCGCGCTCTTCGGCGAAGGCAGACGCGGCCTCCGGGGCGGAATGGAAGTCACCGGTTGCTGCTGGGTAAGTCACTTAACGATTCTAGGGGCGGGAGCGCGTGCGGCTTAATTCGCCCGCCAGTGGACATGCCCTCCCCTTGCGGCGGACATGCCCGTTGCTGGCGCCGAACAATGAGCATAAAGGAACTATGTCCAATCCCCAGCCGCGCCGCAGAGCATGTTCAACGGGCCAGGCCCGGGCCGGAGAGCATGTCCAATCCCCAGCCCCGCCGGAGTCCTTCTAGGCGTCGGAGAGGTGCGCGATGGTTGCCGTCGCCCGCCGCTGGGCCTCGGGCGGGACGTCGCGGACGATGTCGTCCAGGAAGCAGTAGCGGCGCAACCACTGGCTGCTCTGCCGTTCCTTCCGGGCGTTGGCGCGCTGCCACCAGTCGGCAATGTCGCCCCACCCGGGCGCGGCCAGCGAACCGCCGACTTCCTGCACGGCCAGGGCGGCACACAGGTTGGCGAAGCGCAGCCGGTCCCCGAGCGGCCAGCCTGCCAGGCAGCCCACGATGAAAGCTGCGCCGAAGCAGTCCCCGGCGCCGGTCGGATCGTATGCCGCGACCGGCAGGGACGGCACCCACTCCTCTTCGCCTGTCTCCGAGTCGACCGCCATGGCGCCCTGCGGACCCAGCGTCACAACGGCCACCGGGACCTGGTCTGCCAGCGAGTACAGCGCCGACCACGGGTTGTCCCGGCCGGTGAACGCCATGGCCTCGTGCTGGTTCGGCATGAAGGCGTGGAAGTACTTCAGGCTCTCCAGCCGCGCCGGTGACCACGCCCCGGTGGGGTCCCAGCCGACGTCGCCGAACAAGCGGACTCCCGCCTTGTGCGCACCAAGGGCCCAGGGCTCCAGTTCCTCATTGAGTTCCGCAACCGCCGCGAGCGCTGCCGGAGGTGTGCCGATCAGCTGCGATGAGGTCACCGGGGCCGGATGGCCGTGGGTGACCATGGAGCGGTCCTGCTCGACGCTGAGCGAGACCGTCACAGGGGAATGCCAGCCCGGTACCCGCTGGGAGAGTGAAAGGTCCACGTGTTCCTGGGCCGCGAGGATCTTCCAGTTGTAGTCGCCGTAGCCGTCGTCGCCGAAGGCAGCCGCCAGGCCCGTCCGGAGGCCCAGCCTGGCCGCGGCTATCGCCTGATTGGCGACCCCGCCCGGGCAGCTTCCCATCCCGTCGCTCCAGATTTCCGTCCCGGCGACGGGCGCGTGTGGCAACCCCGTGAAAATGATGTCCTGGAACACTGTGCCGGTGAGAAGCAGATCGAACCCCTCGGAGGCCGGGGAACGGACGGAAGAAAGCGGGTCGAAGCGCCGCGGTGGGTTCGCGTCCATGTACGGCAGACTACGCCGTCCCGGGGTGGCAGGAAAGGCGTTCCATGCGCCCCCGCCGGGCTACCAGCCGCAGCAGGTGTGCATAGACTGTCCGCATGCGGCTCATGATTGCCGGCGGCGGCGGATTCCGGGTGCCGCTGGTCTACCGGGCTCTCTCCACCGGCCCCTTCGCGGGGCTGGTCCGGGAGCTGGTGCTGTACGACGTCGACGCCGGCCGCCTGGCCGCCGTCGAAGCGGTCCTGGCAGCGCTATGGATCCAGGAGTCGTCCGGCCGTCCGTCCCCGGGGAACCTGCCCGCGGTCCGCACCACGACTTCGCTGCCGCAGGCCCTCGACGGCACCGATATGGTCTTTGCCGCCATCCGGCCGGGCGGCACCGCAGGCCGGATAGCCGACGAGCGGATCGCCCTGGAGCTGGGGCTGCTTGGCCAGGAGACCACAGGTGCCGGTGGCATATCCTATGCGCTGCGGTCGATACCGCGGATGCTGGAGCTCGCCGAAGAGATGCGCGACCGCTGCCCGGAGGCGTGGCTGCTGAACTTCACGAATCCAGCCGGGATGGTCACCGAGGCCCTGGTTCCGGTGCTCGGGCGGAGGGTGGTTGGCATCTGCGATTCCGCCGGCGGACTCGTGCACCGTGCAGCCCGGGCGGCCGGCGTCGCGCTGCCCGAGGGCAGGCTCGACGGCGCCGGTTACTACGGCCTCAACCACCTCGGCTGGCTGTACCGGCTGGAGTCCGGCGGCCGGGACGCGCTGCCCGGGCTCTTGGCGGATGCCGGTGCCCTCGCCGGTTTCGAGGAAGGGAAACTGTTCCCGCAGCCCTTCCTCGCGGACCTGGGGTGCCTGCCCAACGAGTACCTCTTTTACTACTACGAGACGGAACGCGCCCTGTCCGGCATCCGCTCCGCCGTCCAGACCCGTGGTGAATCCATCGACCGGCAGCAGTCCGAGCTCTACCCGCGGCTCGCGGCTGCCGGGGCGGGGGCGTATCGGCTCTGGGAGGAAGCGCGCCGCTCGCGCGAGGAGGGGTACCTGGCCGAAGCCCGCCCGGCCAGCGAGCGCCGGAACGAGGCGGACCTCGACGGCGGGGGTTACGAACGCGTGGCGCTGTCGGTCATGCGCGCACTCTCCGGCGGCGGCCCGGCGGAGCTGGTCCTGAACACGCCCAACACCGTCCCGGGAGCGGACCCGGCCGTTCCCGAGCCCGCCATTCCGGGGCTGCCGGCGGACGCCGTCGTCGAGGTTCCGTGCCGGGTGTCGCCCGACGGCGTGGTGCCGCTTCGGCAGGAGCGCCCCGCGCCCGCACAACTCGCCCTGATGCAGCGCGTGAAGGAGGTTGAACGGCTGGTTGTCCAGGCCGCGGGCCTGGAAGCTGCGGCGGGGGCGGAGGCGGGTACCGCATCCGGGACCCGGCGCGAGGCGGCGCTGGGGGCCTTCGCACGCCACCCCCTCGTTGATTCGACCGCACTCGCGGCCAAGCTCCTCGCCGGCTATGAGGCGGCTTTCCCTGAGCTGCAGCAGCTTTGGACAGCCGTCGCCGGCAACCGGCACTGATGTTCGTTGGAGAGCGCTGCGCCACAGGTGACGGTGGCCCGCAGCGGCCTGTGAACCTCCCGGGACTTCAGGAGTAGTGTTTTATCGACATACAGTTCGGGAACAAAGGGAGGCGAAGGGTGTCGCTGGTCCGCCGTGTTGCCTTGCTGTCCCTGCACACCTCGCCGATGGAGCAGCCCGGTTCCGGTGACGCCGGCGGCATGAACGTGTACGTCCGGGCGCTGGCCGCGGCTCTCGCCGAGAGCGGCGTCGAGGTGGAAATCTTCACGAGGTCAACCTCCCCCGGCCAGTCCGCCGTCGAACATCCTTCTCCTGGCGTGTGCGTCCACAACGTCATGGCCGGGCCGCCGCGGAAGCTGCCTAAGGAAGAGCTCCCTGAACTGCTGCACAGCATGGTGGCTGAGATCGACCGGATCCGCCGGCTGCAGCCGCACGGCCGTTACGACGTGATCCACTCGCACTACTGGGTCTCCGGGGTGGCCGGCCTGGAGCTCGCCCAGTTGTGGGGCGTCCCCCTGGTCCACACCATGCACACCATGGCCAAGGTCAAGAACCTGCTGCTGGAGTCCGGCGAGCAGCCCGAACCACGTCGCCGCGAGGACGGCGAGCACCGGATCGTGGACGGCGCCACCCGGCTGATCGCCAACACCAGCACGGAGGCCGCGGAACTCGTCTCCCACTACAACGCGGACATGGACCACATCGACATCGCACCGCCCGGAGTGGACCTGACGGTGTTCACGCCCGCCTTCCGCAGCCGGGCCCGGGCCGATCACGGAGTGCCCCCGGGCCGCTTCCACCTGCTGTTTGCCGGCCGGATCCAGCGCCTGAAGGGACCCCAGATCCTGATCAAGGCTGCGGCCCTGTTGCGAGCCCGGCGCCCGGACATCGACCTGCACCTCAGCATTGTCGGCGCAGTCAGCGGGGCGAAGGACTTCAACCTGAAGGCCCTGATCAGCTCCGCAGGAATGGACGACGTCGTCACCCACCATCCACCGGTCAGCGCGCCGAAGCTTGCCGCCTGGTACCGTTCGGCCGACGTCGTGGTGATGCCCTCCTACAGCGAATCCTTCGGGCTCGTGGCGCTCGAGGCCCAGGCGTGCGGGACGCCGGTGGTCGCGACCAAGGTCGGCGGGCTCTCCCGCGCGGTCTTCGACGGACGCACCGGACTGCTCGTGGAGGGCCACAAGCCCGGCGACTGGGCCGACGTCCTCGAGGCGCTGTACGACGACCCCGCCACCCGGGAGGACATGGGCCGCGCCGCGGCCCTCCACGCCCAGGGCTTCGGGTGGCAGCGCACCGCGGCTATCACCCAGGAGAGCTATCACACTGCGCTGAGCCAGTACTTTGGAAACCTGACCATCCCGATGGGCCACGCGCCCGCCGCCGGGGCGGCCAGCCGGTAACGCCGGCCTGCCGCCGCCAATGGCCGGAAAATCCGCCGACGCCACGAGCCAAAGGACAACAATGCCAGAAGACGCCCTCGCCGGGGACCCTGCCGCCGCTGCTCCTCCTGCAGGGACGAGTGATCTGGAAATTGCCCAGCAGTCCGTGATGCGGCCGATCGAGGAGGTGGCCGCCGAGGCCGGCATCAGCGCCGACGCCCTGGAGTTCTACGGCCGGTACAAGGCCAAGATCGATCCGGCGAAACTGGGCGGCGGCGCGGCAGTCCCGGCCGGCAAGGTGGTGCTCGTCTCGGCCATGTCCCCCACTCCCGCTGGTGAGGGCAAGTCCACCACCACCGTGGGGCTGGCGGACTCGCTGGCCCGGGCTGGGCACAAGGTGATGATCGCGCTGCGTGAGCCCTCGCTGGGGCCCATCCTGGGGATGAAGGGCGGAGCCACCGGCGGAGGCTACTCCCAGGTGCTGCCCATGGATGAGATCAACCTGCATTTCACGGGTGACTTCCACGCCATCACCTCGGCGAACAACGCCCTGATGGCCCTCGTGGACAACCACATCTTCCAGGGCAACGAGCTGAACATCGATCCGCGCCGGATGACGTTCAAGCGGGTGCTGGACATGAACGACCGCTCGCTCCGGGAGGTTGTGATCGGCCTCGGCGGCCCGGCGCAGGGCGTTCCGCGGCAGGACGGCTTTGACATCACCGTGGCTTCCGAGATCATGGCGGTGTTCTGCCTCGCCACGGACCTGGCCGACCTGCGGGAACGGCTCGGCCGGATCACCTTCGGCTACACATACGACCGCCAGCCCGTCACAGTCGCCGACCTCGGTGTCCAGGGCGCGCTGACCATGCTCCTCAAGGACGCGATCAAGCCCAACCTCGTCCAGACCATCGCCGGAACACCGGCCCTGGTGCACGGCGGCCCGTTTGCCAACATCGCCCATGGCTGCAACTCCGTGATCGCCACGCAGACGGCGCGCCGGCTCGCGGACATCGTGGTCACCGAGGCGGGGTTCGGCGCAGACCTGGGCGCGGAAAAGTTCATGGACATCAAGGCAAGGATGGCCGACGTCGCGCCGTCCGCCGTCGTCGTCGTGGCAACCATCCGGGCGCTCAAGATGCACGGGGGCATCGCCAAGGACCAGCTCAAGGAGCCGAATGTCGCGGCGCTGGCGGCCGGCGTCGCGAACCTCCAGCGGCACGTGCGGAACGTGGAGAAGTTCGGCGTCCCCCCGGTGGTGGCGATCAACCAGTTCGCCACCGATACGCCCGAAGAGCTGGACTGGTTGCTGGAATGGTGCGCCGCGGAGGGTATTCAGGCCGCCGTCGCCGATGTCTGGGGCCGTGGCGGCGGCGGTGACGGCGGGGACGAGCTCGCAGCCAAGGTTGCCGCGGCCATCGACGGGCCGCACGCCTTCCGGCACCTGTATCCGCTGGAGATGTCGGTGGAGGACAAGATCCGCACCATCGTGCAGGAGGTGTACGGGGCGGACGGCGTCGACTTCTCGGTGCCGGCGCTGAAACGGCTCGCGGAAATCGAAAAGAACGGCTGGTCGGGTTTCCCGGTCTGCATGGCGAAAACCCAGTACTCCTTCAGCGACGACCCCAACCGGCTGGGCGCCCCGAAGGGCTTCACCGTGCATGTGCGCGACCTCATCCCCAAGACCGGGGCCGGGTTCATCGTGGCGCTCACCGGCGCGGTCATGACCATGCCGGGCCTGCCCAAGGTCCCGGCCGCGATGCGGATGGACGTCGACGCGGCCGGGAACCCGGTAGGCCTCTTCTAACCCTCCCGTTGCGCTATCACTTTGGGTCGCCATTCCGGCCGTTTAGCCGCTCGAAGTGACAGCGCAACGCGGGGCTGTGGATAGCGAAAGCGGGGACCGGGCCCGGGGACCAGAATGGTCCGCATGCGTCCCCCAGCGGCTCTGCCGGCCCACCTGTCCATGGCTCCGTTCACCACCTATGAGGCCCGGGCCGCGAGGCTGAGCAGCAGCCGGCTCCGATCATCCGACCTGGCCTCTGCGGGCAGGCTGCTCTACCTGCCCGCAGGCTGGGAGTTTGAGCTCCGAGGCCTGGCGCGTGCCTTGTCGGCCGCGACCCCCGGCGCGTGGATCTCCCACGTTACGGCGGCCGTGGTCCTTGGCCTGTGGCTCCCGCCCTGGCACCGCGGCAGCACCGAACTCCACCTCAGCAAGCCCAGGGCCCTGCCACCGGTCCGGCGGCAGGGCGTCGTCGGGCATACCGTCCTGGCGTTCGACGACGAAATCATGGTCTGCGACGGGATCCGGATCTCGACGCCGGCGCGGACCTGGCTGGACCTGGCGCGCATCCTGCCGCTGAATGACCTGGTGGCGGTGGGCGACCAGCTGGTGCGGCATCCCCATCCCGAGCTGGAGGGCCGCGGCGAGCCGTGGGCAACGCTTCCACAGTTGCAGGTGATGCTGCGGCGGCACCCTAAGCTCAAAGGAATCGTCAAAGCGCGCGAGGCGGCGGGGATGATCCGCTCCGGTGCCGACTCGGCTCCGGAGACTTTTCTCCGCCTGGCGCTGACTGCAGCCGGGATGCCGGAGCCGGAGTTGCAGCTCCAGATAGTGCCGGGGGATCCCCGCTCCCCCGCTGCGGACCTCGGTTACCGTGTGCGGCGCGTTGCCATCCAGTACGACGGCGGCCACCACCTGACGCGCGAACAGCAGTCCCGGGACAACCGCCGCGACGAGATTTTCAACGCTGCGGGATGGCGCTATTTCAAGTTCAACGCGGACGATCTGGCCGAGGATTTCCGCGGCGCGGTGAGCCGGATCCGGGCCGCCCTCCGGGCCGGTTAAACGCCGGTTGCCCTATCACTTGGAGCGGCCAAGCCGGGGCTTTAGGGACCTTAAGTGATAGGGCAACCGGGGGGGAATGCGGTTTAGCGCTCCACGTCTCCGCGGATGAAGGCCTCGACCTTTTCGCGGGCGAGGTCGTCGTTGAACTGCTCCGGCGGGGACTTCATGAAGTAGCTCGACGCGGAGAGCAGCGGGCCGCCGATGCCGCGGTCCAGGCCGATCTTGGCGGCGCGGATGGCATCGATGATCACGCCGGCAGAGTTGGGCGAGTCCCAGACCTCCAGCTTGTACTCCAGTGACACCGGGGCGTCGCCGAAGTTGCGGCCTTCGAGGCGCACGAAGGCCCACTTGCGGTCATCGAGCCACTGCACGTAGTCCGACGGGCCGATGTGGACGTCCTTGGCCGCAAGGTCGGCCTCGACGTTCGAGGTGACGGCCTGGGTCTTGGAGATCTTCTTGGACTCGAGGCGGTCGCGTTCCAGCATGTTCTTGAAGTCCATGTTGCCGCCGACGTTCAGCTGGTAGGTGCGGTCCAGCGTGACGCCCCGGTCTTCGAAGAGCTTGGCCATGACGCGGTGGGTGATGGTGGCACCGATCTGGCTCTTGATGTCGTCGCCGACGATCGGCACGCCGGCGGCGGTGAACTTGTCGGCCCACGCCTTGGTGCCGGCGATGAAGACCGGCAGGGCGTTGACGAACGCCACGCCGGCGTCGATAGCGGCCTGCGCGTAGTACTCGGCGGCTTCCTGGGATCCGACCGGCAGGTAGCAGACCATCACGTCGACCTTGGCATCCTTCAGGGCCTGGACGACGTCGACCGGCTCATCAGTGGACTGCTCGATGGTCTCGAGGTAGTACTTGCCCAGCCCGTCGAGGGTCGGGCCGCGCTGGACGGTGACGCCGGTCGGCGGGACGTCGGCGATCTTGATGGTGTTGTTTTCGCTGGCGCCGATAGCGTCGGCGAGATCGGTGCCGACCTTCTTGCCGTCGACGTCGAAGGCGGCCACAAACTGCACATCGTTGACGTGGTACTTGCCGAACTCCACGTGCATCAGACCCGGAATCGTGGCCTGCGGATCAGCGTCCTTGTAGTACTGCACGCCCTGCACCAGCGATGCGGCACAGTTACCCACACCGACGATTGCAACACGAATCGGATTTGAAGACACGGAACTCCTTTGAGTACAAACTTCAATTGTGCCCAGCACGGCGGTGCTCTGTTGCACGACGGCGGCTCTGGCGGGCACGGCGCCATACGGCGCCACTTAGCATTCTACCCAACGCAACCGGCGCCGGGATTGTTCCCGGCGCCGGTTATTTCTCTTACGGGGTCAATCCCCTACTTCTGCGCCCAAAGATTGATGTCGGATTCGACCGCAAACTCGTCGATCGCCGTGAGCTCGTCGGCCGAGAAATCCAGCCTGTGGATGGCCGAGAGCGTGTCCTCGAGCTGCTCCACGCTGGACGCCCCGACGAGGGCTGAGGTGACCGGCGAGCCTTTGCTCTGGTCCCGGAGGATCCAGGCAATGGCCATCTGCGCGAGCGTCTGGCCGCGGCTTTGGGCGATCTCCCGAAGCCCGCGTATGCGGTCCAGCTTGTCCTCGGTGATGCTGGATTCGTCCAGGGACTTATCCTGCGCTGCGCGGGAACCGGCCGGCACCCCGTTGAGGTAGCGATCGGTGAGCATGCCCTGCGCCAGCGGGGAGAACGCGATGGACCCGGCACCCACCTGGTCCAGTGCCTCGTACAGGTTAGGGCTTCCGTTTTCGGTCCACCGGTTCAGCATGGAGTAGCTGGGCTGGTGGATCAACAGCGGGGTACCGAGCTCCTTCAGGATCCGGGCCGCCTCCAGGGTCTGCTCCGGTGTGTAGGAGGAGATGCCGGCGTAGAGGGCCTTGCCGGAACGGACGGCATGGTCCAGTGCGCCCATGGTCTCTTCCAGCGGCGTCTGCGGGTCTGGACGGTGGCTGTAGAAGATGTCCACGTAGTCGAGGCCCATCCGCTTCAGTGACTGGTCCAGGCTGGCGAGCAGGTACTTCCGCGACCCCCACTCCCCAAAGGGCCCGGGCCACATCCTGTAACCGGCCTTGGTGGAGATGATGAGTTCGTCCCGGTACGGGGCAAAGTCGTCGCGCAGGTGGCGGCCGAAATTGGTTTCGGCGGAGCCCGCCTCCGGTCCGTAGTTGTTCGCCAGGTCAAAGTGGTTGACGCCCAGGTCGAACGCCCGGCGCAGGATCGCACGCTGGTTCGCGAAGGGCAGGTCATCCCCGAAGTTGTGCCACAGCCCCAGCGAGATGGCCGGCAGGTGCAGGCCGCTGCGTCCCACGCGGCGGTAGGGCATGGAGTCGTACCGGTTGTCGGCAGCAACGTAAGTCATGGGTCTACAGTCCCGTCCTTTTGGAAACGCTCATTCGGTCGCAACAACGGCGCTGTGGCCGGGAAGCTCGAGGTAGCCGCCGTCAAGCTCAGCGGCGTCGTCCGTCGCGAGCAGCAGGGCCGCGGCGGGGACGGCAATGCGCCGGGGTTCGGCCGAGAAGTTCATCGCCACCCGGACGCTGCCGCGCTGCAGCACAAGCCAGCCTTCCGCCTCACTGAAGTCCACTTCGGTGGCTTCGAAGCCCGGGTCGGTGAGCTCCGGGGTCGTGCGGCGGAGCGCGATCAGGGAGCGGTAGAGCTCCAGCAGCCGGGCGTGGTCCCCTTCGGCGGCTTCGGACCAGTTCAGCTTGGAGCGGCTGAACGTCTCCGGATCCTGGGGATCAGGCACGACGGCGGGGTCCCAGCCCATCCGCTCGAACTCCTTGATCCGGCCCTCCGCCGTGGCCTTGCCGAGCTCGGGTTCCGGGTGGGAGGTGAAGAACTGCCACGGCGTGGTGGCCCCATATTCCTCACCCATGAACAGCATGGGAGTGAAGGGTGAGGTCAGGGTGGCGACGGCGGCAAGCGCCAGCTTCCCGTATGGCAGTGACTGGGACAGCCGGTCACCGGTGGCCCGGTTGCCGATCTGGTCATGGTTCTGGCTGCAGACCACGAGCGCGGCCGGGTGGGCCAGCGCCGGGTTGATCGGCCGGCCATGGTGGCGTTCGCGGAACGACGAGTAGCTGCCGTCGTGGAAGAACCCGGAGCGCAGGACCTTGGCCAGGGCTTCCAGCGACTCGAAGTCCTCGTAGTACCCTGTGGCCTCGCCGCTGACGTTGACGTGGACTGCGTGGTGGAAGTCGTCGCTCCACTGCCCGGCGAGCCCGTACCCGTTGGCATCGCGCGGGTAGAGCAGGCGCGGATTGTTTAGGTCGGATTCCGCGATCAGGGTGGCCGGGCGTCCGGTCTCGGCGGACACCTCGTCGGCGAGTGCGCCGAAGTCCTCGAGCAGGTGGACCGCCCGCTCGTCCTTGAAGGCGTGCACGGCATCGAGGCGCAGCCCGTCCACGTGGTAGTCCCGCAGCCACATGGCGGCGTTGTCCAGGATGTAGCGGCGCACCTCGTCGGAGCCGGGGCCGTCCAGGTTCACGGAGTCACCCCAGGTGTTGCCCTCCCCCGACTTGAGGTACGGCCCGAACTTGGGCAGGTAGTTCCCGCTGGGACCGAGGTGGTTGTACACCACATCCTGGATGACGCCGATGCCGGCGGCGTGGGCCGCGTCGACGAAGCGCTGGTACGCTGCGGGGCCGCCGTACCCTTCGTGCACGGTGTACCAGAGCACGCCGTCGTAGCCCCAGTTGTGGGTGCCGTTGAAGCCGTTGACCGGCAGCAGTTCGACGAAGTCAACGCCAAGCTCCGCCAGGTACTCCAGCTTCCCGGCGGCGGCGTCCAGCGTTCCCTCGGGGGTGAACGTGCCCAGGTGCAGCTCGTAGATAACGGCACCCTGCAGCGCGCGTCCCTCCCACTGCCCGTCGGCCCAGGTGTGGCCGGCGGGGTCGAAGGTCCGGGAAAGCGAGTGGACACCCTCCGGCTGCCGCCGGGACCGCGGGTCCGGCAGCGGCGTGCTCTCGCCGTCCACGAGGTAGCCGTAGTCCACCTCGCCGTCGGCGGGAGCGCCGGCAGCCGTCCACCAGCCGTTCCGCTCCGCACCGGCGCGGTCCATCGGGTACTGCTGTCCGTCAGCAAGCAGTGTGACCGCCTGCGCTTCCGGAGCCCAGAGATCGAAGCGTTCGCTTCCGTGTGCAGGCAAGGTCATGACATTCTTCCGTTCCCCATGTCGGTTTTTTCGGTGTGCTTAGGCGGTGGGCACCAGCAAGGCGACGGGGTAGGTATCCAGGACCGCCCCCACCTCCACCGTGCCGGGGCCAAAGGACCGGCCCGTCAGTTCGTCGGTCATGGACACGTCCAGGCTGATGGAGGTGTCGCGCCAGCCGCCCTCCTGCTCCAGTCCGCGGGGCAGCCGGGTCGCGAGGGTGAGCGCCCCGGCGGAGCCGCTGCCCCGGTTGAAGGCCAGCAGGTGAGCTGCCGCAGGACCGGCTGCCACCACCGGCGTGTAGCCGGTGAAAAGCTCCGGCCGGTCGCGGCGCAGCCGAAGGGCCCGGGAGGTCACCAACAGCTTCGCCGCTTCGTCCAGGAACGACGCCGGCCGCTCGCCGGCGTCGAGCGCCGCAAGGGCGCGCTTGCGGGCATCGAAGCTGAAGGGCCTGCGGTTGTCCGGATCGGTCAGCGAACGGTCCCAGAATTCCGTGCCCTGGTAGACATCCGGAACGCCCGGCATGGTCAGCTGGACCAGCTTCGCGCCCAGAGCGTTTACGGCTCCGTACGGGTCCAGCAGCGCCACCAGCTTCTCCAGTTCAGCGCGCACCTCTTCGTTATCAAAGGCGGCGTCGACGGCGGCCGTGAGGTGTTCCTCGAAGTCCGCGTCCGGGTCCGTCCAGTTGGTCGAGTTGCCGGCCTCGCGGGCCGCCTTCTGCGCGTAGGACTGCAGCCGTTCCCGGTCAGCGGGCCACGCTCCGGCGATGGCCTGCCACAGCAGGTTGGCAAGCGGCCCGTCCGGCAGCGGCGCGAGTTGCTGCAGCCGGGTCAGGGCGGCCGTCCATTCGCCGGCCAGCTCCGCGAGCACCGAAATCCGCGCACGGGTGTCCTCGCTGCGCTTCGTGTCGTGGGTGCTGAGCGTGGTCATGGACAGCGGAAGCTCTGCCTGCCGGCGGGCCATCCGGACGTGGAACTCCTCCGGCGCGACGGCGAACTCCGTGGGATCCGCTCCGACCTCGGTGAGTGTACCCAGCCTGGTGTAGCGGAAGAACGCGGTGTCCTCCACACCCTTGGCCATGACCATGCCGGAGGTCTGCTGGAAACGGCGTCCCAGTTCCTCCTCGGCGTCGAGCAGCAGCGGCAGGAGCACGCCCACGGCGCCGTCCAGTTCCGGACGCCGCCTGACGGCAAGCTCGCAGGCTTCCTTCAGGACATCCGCACCCGTCGGCAGATAGCTGCGGTAGATCGGGAAAGCCGCGATGATTTCGGACAGCGCGTCGGCGGAGGCTTCGGGCTCAAGCCCGGCTTCTGCCGGCACCAGCCGGGCCAGCCGGAGCATCTCGGAGTGGAGGATGCCGTCCGTGATCCGGCGCTTGGTGCCGCGGATCATGTCCTCGTAATCTGCGGCCTGGCCGCCACGGAGCTCGGTGTCCAGGGCATCCAGCGTGCCCTCGCCCGCGGCGTCGACGAAGACCCTGTCCACGTCCGCGAGGGCGTCGTAACCTGTGGTGCCCTCGCATTCGAAACTGGCCGGGAGTACTTCCCCGGGCTCGAGGATCTTCTCGATCAGCAGGTAGCTGCCGCCGGTGACCTCACGCAGGCGGCGCAGGTAGCCCTCCGGATCGGCGAGTCCGTCCGGGTGGTCGATGCGCAGTCCGTCGACGAGACCTTCGCGGAACCAGCGCACGATCTCCTCGTGGGCCTCGTCGAAGACCTCCGGGACTTCCACCCGGATGCCGGCAAGTGTATTGACCGCGAAGAACCGGCGGTAGTTGAGTTCATTGTCCGCGCGGCGCCAGCCGATCAGCTCGTAGTGCTGGCGGGCGTGGACCTCACGGGGGTCATCCCCTGCGGTATAGGTGCCTTCCGCGAGCGGGAAACGGTGGTCGTAGTACCGCAGCTCCCCGTCGCGGATCTCCAGCGCGTCGAGGTCTGAGTCCTGTCCAAGCACGGGAATCCGGATGCGGCCGCCCCCGAAGTCCCAGTCGACGTCGAACGCGGGGGCGTACGGGGAAGCCTGTCCCTCCTTGAGGAGCGACCACCACCAGGGGTTCTGCGCCGGGGTTGCCACGCCGACGTGGTTGGGCACGATGTCGACGAGCACACCCATGCCTGCCTCCCGTGCGGCCCGGGACGCTGCGATGAGCCCCTCCGGCCCGCCGCGGTCAGGATCGACGACGGCCGGATCGGTGACGTCATATCCGTGGTCCGAGCCTTTTTCGGCGGTCAGGATGGGCGAAAGGTAGATCCAGTCCACGCCCAGCGACTTCAGGTAGGGCACCACTTCCGCGGCGTCCTGGAGCGTGAAGCCGGACCGGATCTGCAGCCGGTAGGTGGACGCGGGCGTTCTCATTTAGCCGGTCCCTTCCCGGTTTCGGGCTTCTTGGCGTCCGCCTTTTTCGCGGGACCCTTCGCCGATTCCTTGGCGGAACCCTCACCCGATGCGCTGGCCGGTTCTTCTGCGGGCGCTGCGGGCGCCTCGCCTGCCTCCGGAGCCGGGGCTTCCGGGGCTTCCGGCGCAGCTGCTGCTGCCGAGGCGTCGGTACCCGTCTCGTCCTCGTCCTCATGCTCGGCCATCGCGGCCAGGGAAGCGGCTGCGGAGTAGTCCACCTCCACCTCGGGGCCGGAGTAGGCGCGGAGCACCACCAGGGACTTAGCCGCCAGTTTCAGCACGGATCCGGCCTTGAGGGGCTGTTCGGTGTCGGCCTCGTCGGAGGTGTCCACCAGCACGTCCCAGAACGGCGAATACTCCTCGGCCGGCAGCTGGAAGTCCACGTTGCCGTCATGGGCGTTGAAGGCGAGCAGGAAGCTGTCGTCGGTGATCCGGCGTCCGCGGGCGTCCTGTTCCTGGATGCCGTGGCCGTTGTAGAAGACGCCGATGGTCCGGCCGAAACCGCTGCCCCAGTCCTCGGGGAGCATTTCCCTGCCGTCGGTGTTCAGCCAGACGATGTCCGGGAGCTTCTCTCCCTCGCCGCGTCGCACGGGGCGGCCGTCAAAGAAGCGGCTGCGGCGGAAGATGGGGTGGTCCCGGCGGATCTTGTTGACCACCGCGGTGAATTCCATCAGCGGCTGGTCCAGCGCATCCCAGTGGATCCAGCTCAGTTCGGAGTCCTGCGCGTAGGTGTTGTTGTTGCCCTGCTGGGTGCGGCCCAGCTCGTCACCGTGCAGGAGCATCGGAACACCCTGCGAGAGCAGCAGCGTGGCGATGAAGTTGCGCTGCTGGCGGGCCCGAAGGGTCAGCACCTTCTCGTCGTCGGTGTCCCCCTCGGCGCCGCAGTTCCAGGACCGGTTGTGCGATTCGCCGTCGTTGTTGCCTTCGCCGTTGGCGTCATTGTGCTTCTCGTTGTAGGACACGAGGTCGCGCATGGTGAAGCCGTCGTGCGCCGTGACGAAGTTGATCGATGCGACCGGACGGCGGGCCGAGCTCTCGTAGAGGTCTGCCGAGCCGGTCAGGCGGGAGGCGAACTCGCCCAGCGTGGAGGGCTCGCCGCGCCAGAAGTCGCGGACCGTGTCGCGGTACTTGCCGTTCCATTCGGTCCATTGCGGCGGGAAGTTGCCCACCTGGTAGCCGCCGGGGCCGACGTCCCACGGCTCGGCGATCAGCTTGACCTGGGACACGATCGGGTCCTGCTGGACCAGTTCGAAGAAGGTGGAGAGCCGGTCCACGTCGTAGAACTCGCGGGCCAGGGTGGAGGCGAGGTCGAACCGGAAGCCGTCCACGTGCATCTCGGTCACCCAGTAGCGCAGGGAGTCCATGAGCAGCTGCAGGGAGTGCGGGTGCCGGACGTTCAGCGAGTTGCCGGTGCCGGTGTAGTCCATGTAGTGCTTCTGGTCGTCGTCGACCAGGCGGTAGTAGGCGGCGTTGTCGATGCCCTTGAAGGAGAGGGTGGGGCCGAGGTGGTTGCCTTCCGCGGTGTGGTTGTACACCACGTCCAGGATCACTTCGATGCCGGCCTTGT
Source organism: Arthrobacter sp. B3I9 (assembly GCF_030816935.1). NCBI lineage: Bacteria > Bacillati > Actinomycetota > Actinomycetes > Micrococcales > Micrococcaceae > Arthrobacter > Arthrobacter sp. B3I9. The sequence continues at coordinate 1,317,077 of NZ_JAUSYO010000001.1, read as the reverse complement.
GCAGGTCGCGGACCATGGCCTTGAATTCCTGCACCTGGTGCCCGACGTCGCCCGAGGAGCTGTAGGTGTTCTGCGGGGCGAAGAAGCCGATGGTGTTGTAGCCCCAGTAGTTGCTGAGGCCCTTCTCCACGAGCGTGCCGTCGTTGACGAACTGGTGGACCGGCATGAGCTCGATCGCGGTGACGCCGAGCTTCTGGAGGTGTTCGATCGTGGCCGGGTGTGCCACGCCGGCGTAGGTGCCGCGCTGCTCCTCGGGGATCTCCGGGTGCAGCTTCGTCAGGCCCTTGACGTGCGCTTCGTAGATTACCGACTCGTGGTAGGGAATGCGCAGCTGGCGGTCACCGTCCCATTCAAAGAACGGGTTGATGACCACGCCGTGCATGGTGTGCGGCGCGGAGTCGCTGTCATTGCGGGAGTCGGGGTCGCCGAACTCGTAGGAGAAGAGCGCCGGGTCCCAGTCGATCTGGCCCTGGACGGCCTTCGCGTAGGGATCCATCAGCAGCTTGTTGGGGTTGAAGCGGTTGCCGTGCTCCGGTTCGTACGGGCCGTGGATGCGGTAGCCGTACTTCTGCCCGGGCTGGACCAGCGGCAGGTAGCAGTGCCAGACGTAGCCGTCTACCTCGGTCAACTCAATCCGGGTCTCGGTCAGGTCATCGGCCAGGAGGCAAAGCTCCACCCGTTCAGCCCGTTCGCTGAACAGGGCAAAGTTGGTACCGGTGCCGTCAAACGTGGCTCCCAGGGGATAAGCCGATCCGGGCCAGACTTCCATGTGTTCTCCTCGTGCGGTGCGGGCAATGCGGGCAATCTCTAGACAGACTACTAGTAAGCAGGATTACTATCACTCTCGGAACACTCTATGTGCTCTTCGTTACATTTCCCGCATCGCCTCAGGGAGGGCCTGCGCGATGGCCCCCGCGGTGACCGGTCCCCCGCCCGACGCGCGTTGCCCCGCACGGCCATGAAGGCTTGCCGCGACCGCGGCGATCCCGGCCCAGCGGTCTCCTCGGGGGATGCCCCGGGCGGCGAACGACTCTTCCTCGGTGCCCAGCTGGGCAAGCAATGACCCGAGCACCCCGGCGAGGACGTCCCCGCTGCCGGCCGTCGCCATCCACGGCGTTGCCTCCGCCTGGCTGAAGACCGCTCCCCCCGGCGCCACGACGAGGGTGGTCGCGCCCTTCAGCAGCACTGTGGCGCCCGTCAGCCGGGCGGCCCGGCGCGCGGCGGCGAGGGGCGCGTCCTCCACGCCGTCCCGGCCGGCGTCGGCGCCATACCGGGCGAGAAGGGAGGCCAGTTCACCGGCGTGGGGCGTGAGGATGGTGTTTTCCGCGAGGTTCCGCGGCAGGACAGGCAGTGCGCCGGCGTCGGCCACGAGCGGCAGACCGGTGGCGGCGGCTTCGCGGACTCGCTCCAGTTGCTCGGAGGCGCCATCGTCGAGGCCCGACCCCAGCAGCCAGGCCTGGACATGGGTGTCGGCGGGGCGCCCGGTGGCGCAGACCACCTCCGGGCAGGCCTGCCGGACCAGGTCGGCGACGCCGGGCGGGCCGAGGTACCGCACCATGCCGACGCCGGAGGCCAGCGCACCCCGGCAGGCCAGCACCGCGGCTCCCGGGTACTGGTCCGATCCGGCGACCACGCCGAGGACGCCGCGGGAATACTTGTGGGACCGTCGCCGGGGGTGCGGCAGCAGCCGGGCCAGGTCGTCGGCCTCCAGCCTGCGCAGGTCGGGTTCCGGCAGGTGCGGTTCGATTCCGATCGGGATCAGCCGCACCGTTCCGGCGTGGTCGGCTCCGGGGTCCGTGAGCAGGCCGGTTTTGACGGCTCCGAAGGTCACCGTCAGGTCGGCCGTGAGCACCGGCGGATGCACTTCCCCGGTGTCCGCCTCGACGCCGCTGGGAACGTCGCAGGCTATGACCAGCCGCGGGCGGAGCCGCTCCAGCTCCCCCACCAGCGCAGCTGCCGGTCCCCTGAGCCCGCCCCGAGCGCCCGTGCCCAGGATGGCATCGAGAACGACGTCGGCACGAGCGGCGGCCGCGGCCAGGTCGGCGAAGTTCCCGGGGGTGAGGCGGACCGCCCGTCCGCCGACCTTCTCAAGGGCAGCGAGGCCTTCGGCGTGGGCCTCCTCCGAAGTGAGCACCGCCGTCGTGCGCATTCCGCGGCCGGCCAGCAGGGCTGCAGCGAACAGTCCATCGCCGCCGTTGTTACCCTTGCCGGCCAGCACTGTCACGCTGGCGCCGTAGCGCCGCCGTCCCCGGCTCAGCAGCTCCCGGACGACGGCGTTGGCCAGCCCGTAGGCGGCGCGCTGCATGAGGGCAGCGCCCCCGCCGGCACCCAGAAGCGGCTTTTCAGCCTCGCGTACCTGGGTTCCGGTATAGGCGCTGATCATGGCTTCAGTCCGTTCGCGGTATTGGCGCTCTGGAAATCACTCGGGACATGCCCGTCCTGCTCAGCCCTCGGCGAGAACCGTGGCGGTGGCGATTCCGCCGTCGTGACTCATCGAGAGGTGCCAGCGTTTGACGCCTTTCGAGTCCGCGACGGCCAGCACAGTGCCTTTGACCTGAATCGTCGGGCCGTTCTGGTCCAGCCCGATCCAGCAGTCCTGCCAGTTCATCCCGGCCGGCGCCCCAAGGACCTTGGCCACGGCCTCCTTCGCCGCGAACCGTGCGGCCAGGGACCGCGTGTTCAGTTCGCGCTCCGCGGGGACGAACAGCCTGTCGCGCAGCCCGGGGGTGCGCTCCAGCTGCCGGCCGAACCGTTCAATGTCTACGACGTCTACGCCGATCCCAACAATCATGGCGCTATTCTACGGTCACGCTCTTGGCCAGGTTGCGCGGCTGGTCCACGTCGTAACCCTTCGCGGAGGCGAGGGCGAGGGCGAAGATCTGCAGCGGGACGGTGCTGAGCAGCGGCGCCAGCAGCGGAGGCGTCTCCGGGATGTAGAAGACGTGCTCGGCGTAGGCCTGGACCGCTTCGTCGCCCTCTTCCGCGATCACGATGGTCTTGGCGCCGCGCGCCCGGACCTCCTGGATGTTGGAGACCACCTTGGCATGCAAGGAGTCCCTGCCGCGGGGCGAGGGGACCACCACGAAGACGGGCTGCCCTTCCTCGATGAGCGCGATCGGCCCGTGCTTCAATTCCCCCGCGGCGAAGCCTTCAGCGTGGATGTAGGCGAGTTCTTTGAGCTTGAGCGCACCCTCCATGGCCACCGGGAACCCAACGTGGCGGCCTAGGAACAGCACGGACTTGGCGTCTGCCATGGCTACGCCGAGCTCCTTGATCTGGTCTGCGTTGTCCAGGATTTCCTGGATCTTGGCCGGAATCTTGCCCAGGTCCGACAGGATGTCCTTGATCTCGCCCTGGAACTTGTTGCCGCGCAGCTGTGCCAAATAAAGGCCCAGCAGGTAGGCGGCGGTGATCTGCGCCAGGAACGCCTTGGTGGAGGCCACCGCAATCTCCGGGCCGGCGTGCGTGTACAGCACCGCGTCGGACTCGCGGGGAATGGTGGACCCGTTGGTGTTGCAGATGGAGACGGTCTTGGCGCCCTGTTCCTTGGCGTAGCGGACGGCCATCAGGGTGTCCATGGTCTCGCCGGACTGGGAGATCGAGACGATCAACGTGTTCGCGTCGACGATCGGATCCCGGTAGCGGAATTCGTGGGAGAGTTCCACCTCTGTGGGGATCCGGCACCAGCGCTCGATCGCATACTTTGCGACCTGGCCGGCGTAGGCGGAGGTGCCGCAGGCCAGGACGATGATCTTGTCGACGCTCTTGAGCAGCTCCGGATCGATCCGGAGCTCGTCCAGCGTCAGCTTGCCGTCGATGTCGGAGCGGCCCAGCAGGGTCTGCAGGACAGCGTCAGGCTGGTCGTGGATTTCCTTTTCCATGAAGGACGGGAAACCGCCCTTCTCCGCGGAAGCCGGATCCCAGTCGACCTTGTACTCTTTGCCTTCCGCGGGAGCACCGTAGAAGTCGGTAATTTCCACGGAGTCGGAGGTGATGCTGACGATCTGGTCCTGGCCCAGCTCGACGGCGCGCCGGGTGTAATCAATGAAGCCGGAAACGTCGGAGCCGAGGAAGTTCTCCCCATCGCCAAGGCCCACCACGAGCGGTGAGTTCCTGCGGGCAGCCACGACGACGTCGGGCTGGTCGGCGTGCACGGCGAGCAGGGTGAATGCGCCTTCAAGGCGCTGGCATGCCAGCTGCATGGCCTTGGTAAGGCCGCCGTTGGCGGCGCTGCCGTCCAGCTGGTTGCGGTAGATGTCGCCCAGCAGCGCGGCAGCCACCTCGGTGTCCGTCTCGGAGCGGAACTCCACGCCCTTGTTCAGGAGCTCCAGCTTGAGCTCGGCGAAGTTTTCGATGATGCCGTTGTGGATCACGGCCAGCTTCCCGCCATCGGCCAGATGCGGGTGCGCGTTCTGGTCGGTGGGGCCGCCGTGGGTTGCCCAGCGGGTGTGGCCGATGCCGGTCAGGGACTCCGGGAGCGGCGCGGTCTCCAGCTCCGTGATCAGGTTGCTCAGTTTCCCCGACTTCTTGCGCGAGGAGATGGTTCCGTCCGCGACCACGGCGATGCCGGCCGAGTCATAGCCCCGGTACTCCAGGCGGCGCAGACCTTCGAGAACAACGTCCAGGGCATTGTGTCCAGTATTTGTCCGGCCAGCGGAGTGGCCCACATATCCAACGATTCCACACATGCGCACAAGCCTAACCGGTTTCCCGAAGAAGAGCTGAAGGGTGCGCTCCTGTGACGAGGCTCCAGCGTCCTTCCGGCCCGGAACTGCGGGGTCTCCCATTTCGCTCTCAGCCCAGCGGAGGGCAGAATCTCTAGGGTGACTTTGCAACGCAATGAAGCGAACGGCGACGGCGTCTCCCCGTTCGTGGAGCTGGACCGGCAGACCTGGTCCCGGCTCGCTGCCCAGATGGAGCAGCCCCTCAACGAAGAGGACGTGCTCCGGCTGCGCGGCCTCGGAGATCCGCTCGACATGAGGGAAGTCCGCGAGGTCTATCTTCCTCTGTCCCGGCTCCTGCATCTGTATGTGGAGGCCGCCGGGCAGCTGCACTCGGCAACCACCACCTTCCTCGGCGAGAAGACCCAACGCACGCCCTTCGTGATCGGCGGTTGCCGGCTCTGTTGCGGTAGGCAAGTCCACCATCGCCCGCGTGCTGCGCGAGATGCTCCGCCGCTGGCCCGGAACCCCGAACGTTGAACTCATCACGACGGACGGCTTCCTCTACCCGCTGGCCGAACTCAAACGGCGCCAGCTGCTGGAGCGCAAGGGCTTTCCGGAGTCGTACGACCGCCGGGCCCTGCTCCGCTTTGTGAGCGAAATCAAAAGCGGTGCGGAGGAAGTCCGGGCCCCTTGGTATTCACACGTGACCTACGACATCGTGCCCGGCAAGGAAGTCGTGGTGCGCCGTCCTGATGTGCTCATTGTGGAGGGACTCAACGTCCTGGCTCCGGCGCGTCCCCGGCACGACGGCCGGCAGGGCCTGGCACTGAGTGACTTCTTCGACTTTTCCATTTATGTTGATGCGAAAACGAGCTACATCGAGGAGTGGTACGTGGACCGTTTCCGCAAGTTGCGGACCACCGCCTTCGCCCAGCCCGAATCCTATTTCCACCGCTACGCCACGCTTTCGGACGCCGAGGCCGAGGAGACTGCCCGCGGCATCTGGAAGCGGATCAACGAGCCGAACCTGGAGGAGAACGTGCTGCCCACCCGGGGCCGGGCGCAGCTGGTGCTGACGAAGGAAGCGGACCACTCCATCCGGCGGATGCTTCTGCGGAAGGTCTAGCACAGGTGTGCCACGACGCAGCCGGGAACCAACACCGTCCGGAATCCGGGGCGCCCGGTCCGGGCCGGCGTGCCTTCGGCCGCCTGCTGCTGGCCGGATCCGGGCTTGCGGCTCTCGCCGCCTGCGCCCCCGGGACCCCTCCGGCGCCGCTGCCCGGAGCAAGTTCGGCCAGCACGACGGCGGCTCCGGCAGCAGGTGCCAGCCCGTCGCCGTCGTCCTCACCAGCGGGCTCTGCCGACGCGACATCCGTAGCGCCCACGGCGACTGCTCCAGCGCCAGCAAGCGACCCGGCGGCGCCCCGCCACTCGCTCACCGACCCGGCAAGCCCTTGGGTTGTTGTCAACAAGCACCGCCCCCTGGCGCCTGCCACGTTTGTGCCGGCAGACCTCGTCCGTCCCGCCGTCCGCCTCGCCGTGACCGGGGAGGCGGCCCTGCTTAACAGCACGACGGCGGCTGCCGCGGAGAAGATGTTTGCCGCCGCGGCAACGGCCGGCGTCATCATGACGCTTGCCAGCGGGTACCGCTCGTACGTCACGCAGTCCGCCACGTACGAAGGCTACGTGATATCCCGGGGGCAGGCCGAAGCGGACACCGCCTCCGCCCGTCCGGGGTATTCAGAGCACCAGACCGGCTGGGCGTTCGACATCGGTGACGGCGGCGGTGCCTGCAGTTTCCAGCCGTGCTTCGCCGATCAGCCGGCCGCCGTCTGGGCCAAGGCGAATGCGCACCTGTTCGGCTTCGTGGTGCGCTATCCGTGGATGCTGCACGGGATCACCGGCTATTACTACGAGCCCTGGCATCTGCGATATATAGGACCGGAGGCGGCCACCGACATGAAGAACCGCGGCATCGGGACGCTGGAGGAGTACTTCGGCCTGGAAGCGGCTCCGGCCTACCTGTAGGCCGGAGCGGACGTTACCGCCTGGATCTTGCATCCCGCCGGCAGTTGGACCTCAGAAACGGGCGGGACGCCCGCCGCACTCGTCCTTACTCCGGAACGAGCGCCAGGGCGAGTTCGGTGCGGACCACCTGGGCCAGGCGTTCTGCCACAGCCTGTGCTGTCGCTTCGTCTGCGGCCTCGACCATTACACGGACCACGGGTTCCGTGCCGGAGGGACGCAGGAGAACACGGCCGGTGTCTCCGAGCTCGGCCTCGGCCTGCGCGACGGCAGCGGCCACCGTTTCGTCGCCCTTAACCCGGGTGCGGTCCACGCCCTTGACGTTGATCAGCACCTGGGGAAGTTTCGTCATGACGGTGGCAAGCTCCTTCAGGGGCCGGCCCGTCAGAGCCACCTGCGCAGCCAGCTGGAGACCTGTCAGGACGCCGTCGCCGGTCGTGGCATGGTCTGAAAAGATGACGTGCCCGGACTGCTCGCCGCCGAGGTTGAAGCCGCCGGCGCGCATTTCCTCAAGGACGTACCGGTCACCGACGCCGGTCTCCCGCAGGCTGATGCCTGCCTGGCGCAGAGCGATCTTGAGGCCCAGGTTGCTCATCACAGTCGCCACCAGGACATCGTCCTTGAGCTTCCCGGAGGCCTTCAGCGCAAGCGCCAGGATCGCCATGATCTCGTCGCCGTCAACCTCGTTGCCCTCGTGGTCCACTGCAAGACAGCGGTCCGCGTCGCCGTCGTGGGCGATACCCAGGTCCGCGCCGTGCTCCAGCACGGCGCGCTTCAACGGACCCAGGTGCGTGGAGCCGACACCCTCGTTGATGTTGAGGCCGTCAGGTTCGGCGCCAATCACGACCAGCTCAGCCCCGGCATCTTTGAAAACCTGGGGCGAGCAGCCGCTGGCTGCACCATGGGCGCAGTCGAGGACCACCTTCAGGCCGTCCAGGCGGTGCGGGAGCGTCCCGAGGAGGTGCACGATGTAGCGGTCCTCAGCGTCGGAGAAGCGCTGGATGCGGCCCACTTCACCGCCGAGGGGCCGGAAGGGCTCCTGGCCCAACCGTTCCTCGATGGCGTCCTCGACGTCGTCGGGCAGCTTTTGGCCGCCGCGGGCGAAGAACTTGATCCCGTTGTCCGGGGCCGGGTTGTGGGAGGCCGAGATCATTACGCCGAAGTCCGCGTCCAGATCGGCCACCAGGTAGGCCGCCGCCGGCGTCGGAAGCACGCCTGCGTCATATACGTCGATTCCGGAGCTCGAGAGCCCGGCTTCCACCGCGGCCGCGAGGAACTCTCCGCTGGCACGCGGGTCCCGGGCCACCACGGCGCGGGGCCGCGCCCCGTTGGTATTGCGGTCGTGTCCCAGCACGACGGCGGCGGCCTGGGCCAGCTGTAACGCCAGCTCAGCCGTCAGCAGGCCGTTCGCCAAACCTCGGACACCATCTGTTCCAAATAATCTCGACATCGGATCAAGTTTAGTCGATCAGGGCGGACACCGGGCCCGGGACGCGGGCCACGGACGCCCTGTGCCGCTCGAAAGTGCGGCGTTCCGCCGGTTAAACGGCGAAAGCCCGCCCCGCCACAGGGGCGGAACGGGCTTTCGCGCAAGCGTGTTTAGCGCTTGGAGTACTGCTGAGCCTTACGGGCCTTCTTGAGACCGGCCTTCTTACGCTCGATGACGCGTGCGTCACGGCGCAGGTAACCGGCCTTCTTGAGGGTCGCGCGGTTGTTCTCGGTGTCAACCTCGTTCAGCGAACGGGCGATACCGAGGCGCAGCGCACCGGCCTGGCCGGAAATGCCGCCGCCGTGGATGCGGGCAATGACGTCGTAGGCGCCTTCCAGATCAAGGATCTTGAAGGGTTCGTTGACATCCTGCTGGTGCAGCTTGTTCGGGAAGTAGTTGGCCAGTTCGCGGCCGTTGATGGTCCACTTGCCGGTGCCCGGAACGATGCGTACGCGTGCGACGGCTTCCTTGCGGCGGCCAACGGCTGCGCCGGCGACCGTGAGGGCCGGGCGTTCCTTCTTCGGCGCTTCTGCTTCCGCAGGACCGCTTTCCGAGGTGTAGCTGGTCAGGGTTTCCTCAGCCTCGACGGCTTCGGTGGTCTCTTCGTTCTGAGCCACGATTCTCCTTGTATAGATAAGTTGTTTGGTGGCCAGGACTACTGGGCGACCTGGGTGATTTCGAAAGTCTTGGGCTGCTGGGCGGCGTGCGGGTGCTCTGCACCGCGGTACACCTTCAGCTTGCCCAGCTGCTGTGCAGCGAGGGAGTTCTTCGGGAGCATGCCCTTGATGGCCTTCTCCACGGCGCGGACCGGGTTGGATTCCAGCAGCTCCGCGTAGTTGACGGAGGTCAGGCCGCCCGGGTAGCCGGAGTGGCGGTATGCGCGCTTCTGCTCCAGCTTGGCGCCGGTCAGGGCGACCTTTTCAGCGTTGATGATGATGACGAAGTCGCCCATGTCCATGTGGGACGCAAAGGTGGCCTTGTGCTTGCCGCGCAGCAGGATTGCGGTCTGGCTGGCGAGACGACCAAGGACAACGTCTGTGGCGTCAATGACGTGCCACTGGCGGTTGATATCGCCGGGCTTCGGGGTGTACGTACGCACGGTGTTTGCCTCGTTCTTGTTCTGGCGTTCTTGTTTTAGGCGTCACGCGGGGTGCACCTACTATCTATGCGCTACCGGAACAGAGGTGAGGGCTCTATGTAACCAGTCATCCTAAGGTCTCGAATGTGCACGTTGAGTAGCTATCCTGCAACCGGATTCTCAAGCGGCACGCATCATCGAGAAAGGACACGCACAACGACTACCAAGAATAGCGGAAGCCGGGCGGCTGGGTCAAAATGGGGTGTCTTCGTGCAGGGTGCACGGCCGGCCGGGCGAGCCCGCACCGATCCAGTCAGGGAGTCCTTGTGTCCATAGCAGGTATGGCAGACGGCGGCGGACCGCTTCTTGCCCTCGCCGTTGGCGTGTTCGGGATGCTGGCCGGCGTCGTGACGGAGCTGGTAGTCGCCCGCTCGCTCCCCCGCCTTGGCCCACCGCCTGCGGGATGGGCAAGAATCACGACGGCGGCGGTCACCTTCGTATTGTCCGTATTGCTCGCGTGGCGCTTCGGCGGCTCCGCCGAACTCACTGCCTATCTGGTCTTGGGCGTTGCAGCCGTCCAGCTGGCGCGGATCGACATCGTCCACCATTTGCTGCCCAATAGGCTCCTGCTGCCGCTGTCGGTCGCTGGACTGGCACTTCTCGCTATCGCCGCCGGAATACAGGGAGCAACTGAAGGCCTCCTGCGGGGCGTTGCCGGCGCCGTGACCTTGTTCCTTTTGTACCTTGTCCTGGCGGTGACCAGCCGAAACGGCCTTGGAATGGGCGACGTGAAGCTGGCAGCTCCCCTTGGTCTCTATTTGGGCTACCTGGGCTGGACGCAGCTGTTCTATGGCGGAGCCCTGGGTTTCGTTGCCGGCGGCATCGCCTCGCTGGTGTCCGTCCTAAAGAACCGCGGAAGCAAGCAACACCCTGGAAGCGAGCAACAAGGGGAAGTCGCCCACGGTCCCTCCATGCTGGCTGCAGGCCTCGCTGTCATCCTGCTGCTCGCCTAGGGCGGGCAAGTGCGAGCAACGGTCCAGACGCAGGTTGTCCGCAGGAAATTCTCAAGAATTGTCCGCCTCGGGAAGTCTTGGCGCAGGATGCGTCGAAGTCCGGCGGAGGCCCTGCCGGCGCTTGCTACGTTCGTCTCAGTGCTGGTGCAGGACCAGCCACAAACTCGCTCAGGAGTCCCCCAATGCGTTCCTTCCTCACCACCATCGCAGCCCGCCTTCGCCGCGACCAGCGCGGCGCCACCGCCGTCGAGTACGGCATCATGGTGAGCCTCATCGCCGTCGTGATCATCGTGGCGGTGACGCTGCTGGGCGGGACCTTGCAGGACACGTTCAAACAAGTGCAGTGCTCCGTCAGCGGTGGAACTTATGCAGCCGGCGCCACTGCGGGCAAGGGTGTTTGCACGCCCAAAGCCCCGTAGTCCGTTCCCCTAATCGGCGTTGTGAACGCGTGGTGGTGGCCCTCGGTCGCCACCACGCCGTAGTTAGGGCAACAAGGAAGGCGGCCCCGGGCATGTCCAAGACATCTGAACGGGGCGCGGTCGCGGTGGAGTTCGCCATCCTGGCGCCGGTCCTGGTAATGCTGCTTCTGGGGATCATGGAATTCGGCCGCGCCTACAACGCCCAGGTCACGCTCTCCAGTGCCGCCCGCGAGGGCGTCCGGGTCATGGCCATCGGCAACAACGCTACGGCCGCCCGGGATGCAGTCAAGAATGCGGCTACTGGTCTTCAGCCCGCCCTGGCGGACGGCAACATCACCATCACTCCGACCAATTGCACGGCAGGGGTCCAGACAACGGTCAAGATCACCTACACGCTGACCACGATGACGGGAATCGCCGGGCCGTTCCCGATGGAAGGCAAAGGAGTCATGTTGTGCGGCGGCTAGGCGCGAGAGCATCAGCGGCGCAGGACGGCGAGCGCGGAGCCATCAGCGTCATGGTGGCGATCCTCATGGTTGCCCTTCTCGGATTCGCCGCCCTGGTTGTGGACGTGGGAATGCTCTATGCCGAGCGGATCCAACTCCGGAACGGATCCGATGCCGCTGCGATAGCCGTAGCGCAGAAATGCGCCAGGGACCCGGACGACGTCGAATGTTCCGCTACGTCGCCGCTGGCACGCAGCTTGGCGAGCAGCAACGCCGGCGACGGGTTGAGCAACGTCGCGGCTCTCACGATTGACAAGACGTCCCGCACGGTGTCTGTCACCGCCGGATCGCAGGAGGCCGGCAAGGCGCCCAACCAGGTTTCGCTGTTCTTTGCCCGCGCCCTCGGAATCAATACCGCCGAGGTCACAGCAGCTTCAACGGTCCAGTGGGGCAGCCCGCTCAGTGGTCCGACGGCCTTCCCTGTCACTTATTCCATCTGCCAGGTCAAAAACCGCGTGGACGGCACGCTCCAGCTGCTGCAGAACCACGGCAGCAACGCCAACCCGGACTGCTTCTACGGACCTTCGGGAGCAGCGGTGCCGGGCGGCTTTGGCTGGCTGCCAAGCGATCCGGGAATCTGCGGGGCAATGATTGATCTTGCCGTCGCCGAAGGCGGAAGCGACCCCGGCAACAGCGCCCCGGGCTCCTGTCAGGCGACTCTTACCAGCTGGGCCGCCGAAATCACGGCCGGCCGCGACGTGGTGGTCCTCCTGCCGGTCTACGACAGGGTAACGGGTACCGGCGCTGGCGCCGTTTATGGCCTGACCTCGTTTGTGGCCTTCAAGGTTGCCGGGTGGAAATTCAGCGGTAACAACAGCCTCCCCGATTCGTTCCACAATAAGTCGCCGGACGTCCCTTCCTCCGTGGCCTGTGACGGGAACTGCAGAGGCATCATCGGAAGCTTCATCAAATACGTGTCCCTGGCGGATGGCTTCACCCTCGGCCCCGTCGACGCCAACGGAGCCACCATCGTCCGGCTCACCAGCTAGCACCTTCTTCACCCCGTCGTTCACCAACCGGTTCAGGAGCAGTTCTTTGAAGTCACGCTTATTGGCAGGAGTGGCCGCCGTAGTGCTTGCCATCGTCGGGGCCATCATCGTGGTGAATTACGCGCAGGGCGCCGACAGCCGAGCCGTGCAGAACCTGGAACCGGTCAGCGTGATGGTGGTTCAGAAGGCCGTCCCTGCCGGTACTCCAGTCGCATCGCTCACGGCCTTCGTCAGCAGCCAGGAACTGCCAGGCAAGGCAGTCTCAAAGACAGCCCTCAACAACCTGGACGGGCAAGCGGGCAAGGTCACCGCCGTCGAGCTGCTCCCCGGCGAGCAACTGGTGGCCGAGCGGCTCATTCAACCGGAAGAGCTGAAGTCCAGTGGGTCAATTGAGGTCCCCAAGGGAATGCAGGAAGTCTCCTTCCAGCTGGACGCACCGCGTGTCGTCGGAGGACAGGTGGTACCTGGCGACCACATCGGCATCTTCATCAATCTGGATAATGGAGGCCTCGAGGCCAAGCCGGACAAGCCCACGACACAATTGACCATCCATAAAGTTTTGGTGACCGGCGTGCAGCGTGCCCCCTCCACAGCACCTTCACCGCAGCCGTCAGCCTCCCCCAGTCCAGGAGCTCCGGCGGTAGATACTTCATTGCCTAGCGGGCCGCTGTTACTGACTGTGGCTGTCAACGATGTGGATGCCACGAAGATCGTCTATGCGGCCGAATACGCCAAGATCTGGTTGAGCAAGGAGCCGCTCGACGCTGCGGACAGCGGCCGTCCCGGAATCATGACAAAACCGGAGGTCTACAAGTGAGCCGCTTCGTCCTCATCACCCCCAATGCCGACTTCGATTCACGGGTGCGCCAGGCACTTGCGGGGGGTCTTCCGGGCGGCCTGCAGACCTTCGCCGCCGTCAACCCGTCGGACCCGAGCGAGCTGTTTGCCAGGCTCAACCAGGAACGCCCCGAAGTGCTGATCCTCGGGCCGGACGTGCCGGTGGAAGATGCCTTGCGGCTTGCCACCGTGTTCGACGTCCAGCTGCCGGAGCTGAGCGTCATCCTCGTCGGCGAGGCTGACCCTGCATTCGTCCTGCTGGCCATGCGCGCCGGCATCCGGGACATCCTGAGCCCCGATTCCGACCCCGCACAGATCCGGGTGCTCCTGGAACGCGCCTGCCAGTCCTTCGCCAGCAGGACCCGGACGTCTATGCCGAAGAGCCCGGACAGCCCGAAGGGCCTGGTCATTGGCGTGTTCTCGCCGAAGGGCGGAGTCGGCAAGACCACCATCGCCACGAACATCGCCATGGGGCTGGGCAAAGTGGCGCCCATGAGCGTGGTCATCGTGGACCTGGACCTCCAGTTCGGGGATGTGGCGTCCGGCCTCTACCTCGACCCGGAACACACTGTGACGGACGCCGTGTCCACCGCGGCGAGCCAGGAATCCCTGGTCCTCAAGGCCTTCCTGACCGTCCACCCGGGCAGCATCTACGCCCTGTGTGCTCCACGGACTCCCGCGGAAGCGGATGACATCACGCCCCAGCAGATCACCAGGCTGCTGGAGCAGCTTGCGGAGCAGTTCCAGTATGTCGTTGTGGACACGGCGCCCGGGCTGCCGGAGATCGGTCTGGCAGCGTTGGAGCAATGCACGGACGTGGTGTGGGTAACCGGCATGGACGTTCCCAGCATCCGGGGACTGCGGTCCGGGCTGGATATCCTGCGCCGGCTGGATTTGCTGCCAGAGACCCGGCACGTGGTGCTGAACATGGCCGATTCCAAGGCAGGGCTGAGTGTCCAGGACGTCGAAGCGACCATCGGCGCGCCCGTTGACGTCAGCATCCCCCGGTCCAGGGCCGTGGCGTTCTCGACCAACCGCGGAATACCGGTGCTCCAGAGCGGACGCAGGGACCCGGCCGTCAAAGGACTCCGCCAGCTCGTCGAGCGGTTCGATCCGGCTTGGCGTGCCACCGCCCAGAAAAAGCTGCACCGGCGGGTGGTGGTCTAGATGAAACTCTCCGAAAGACTCCGCAGTGCCGACGGCACGCAGACCCCGGCACCGGGGCAGACTACGCCGGCCCCTGCGCCCGCACGCACCGGGCTGACGACGCCACCGGTCGCCGTCGTCGAACCCGGAGCGCAGGCAACCGTCGCCGAACGTCGGCTGCAGCCCGCGGCTCCTGCCGCATTCCCGGAGCCAGCGAACGCCTCCCGCACCAGGAGCCAGCAACCGGTCGACGTCTTCGCAGCCCTCAAGCAGCGCGCCGCGACTGCACTGTTTGAACGGATGGGCGCCCGTTTCAACGATTCCGCCATCAAGGAAGATGAGCTGCGGACCTCGGCGCGGGAGGAGCTCATCCGGATCATCGACGCCGAGCAGGTCCCGCTGTCCACGGAAGAACGCTCCCGCCTGGTCCAGGACGTCGCGGATGACGTTCTGGGCTACGGACCCCTCCAGCGCCTGCTGGATGATCCGGCCGTCACCGAAATCATGGTCAACCGCATGGACCAGATCTACGTCGAGCGGCACGGAAAGCTGACCCTGACTGAATCGCGTTTCAGCTCAGAGGACCACCTGCGCAAGGTGATTGAGCGGATCGTGTCCAAGGTGGGCCGCCGCATCGACGAGTCGTCCCCGCTGGTGGACGCACGCCTTGAGGACGGGTCCCGCGTCAACGCTGTTATCCCTCCGCTCGCAGTGGGCGGTTCTTCGCTGACCATCCGAAAGTTCAGCAAGGTACCGCTGACCGTCCGGAACCTGATCGAGTTCGGCACCCTCACTCCGGAAATGGCGGAACTCCTGAACGCCTGTGTGAAGGCGAAGCTGAACATCATCGTCTCGGGTGGCACGGGTACCGGCAAGACCACGCTGCTGAACGTGCTCTCATCCTTCCTTCCGGATGACGAGCGCATCGTGACTATCGAGGACGCCGTCGAGCTGCAGATCCAGCAGCGGCACGTGGTCCGGCTGGAAAGCCGGCCGCCGAATACCGAAGGGAAGGGCGAAGTCACCATCCGCGAATTGCTGCGTAACTCGCTGCGTATGCGCCCCGACCGGATCGTGGTGGGTGAGGTCCGCGGCGGCGAATCCCTGGACATGCTCCAGGCGATGAACACCGGCCACGACGGTTCGCTCTCCACGGTCCACTCGAACTCGCCCCGCGACGCCGTCGCGCGCCTGGAAACCCTTGTCCTCATGGCCGGCATGGACCTTCCGCTGCGCGCTATCCGCGAGCAGATAGCCTCAGCAGTGAACCTGATCGTGCAGATTTCCCGGCTGCGCGACGGCACCCGCCGTATCACCCACGTCACCGAGGTGCAGGGCATGGAAGGGGACATCGTCACTCTTCAGGACGCGTTCGTGTTCGATTACTCGGCGGGCGTCGACGCGCACGGCCGCTTCCTCGGAAAACCAGTTCCCACGGGAATCCGTCCCCGCTTCATCGACCGCTTCGAGGACCTTGGCATCCACGTCTCCCCCAGCGTGTTTGGAGCCCCTCCGTCCGCGACCGGAAGGATGTAAGCCTGCCATGTTACTTCTTCCGATCGGAGTGGGGCTCCTCTTCGCGGCGGTGCTGTTGCTCGGTTACGCGCTGCTGGCCACCGGTGGAACGGGTGTGCCGATGGACCGGCGGAGACCGGCCGAAAACCAATCCGATTCCCAGCTGTCCCGCTTCGCCGGCTCCGCCGTGCAGCTGGTTGACGGGCTTTTCTCCCAGCGAAAGGTCCGGCTCTTCAACCGGGAGGCCCTCGAGAACGCCGGCCTGCGCATGCGCCAGGCGGACTTTTTCGTGCTGGTGGCGGCCGGAGCGCTGGTAGCGGCACTGGCCGGCCTAGTCGTCGGCGGGCCCTTCCTCGCACTGCTCCTGGTCCTGCTCGCCCCGCTCGTCGGGCAGCTCGTCATCGGCTTCCTGGCCGGGAAACGGCGGAGCAAATTCGACGAGCAACTCGGCGACACGCTCCAGTTGCTTGCCGGGGGTCTTCGGGCCGGACACAGCATCCTGCGGGCAATCGACGCCGCCGCCACCGAATCGCAAAGCCCGACCTCGGAGGAGATGCGGCGGGTCGTTACGGAAACCAGCCTCGGCCGCGATCTCCTGGCCTCGCTGACGGACACCTCCGAGCGGATGCGGAACGAGGACTTCGTCTGGATCGCCCAGGCCATCCAAATCAACCGTGAAGTGGGCGGCAACCTGGCCGAGGTGCTGGACCAGGTGAATGAGACGATCCGCGAGCGCAGCGAGATAAAGGGACACATCAAGTCCCTGGCCGCCGAAGGAAAGTTCTCCGCTTACATCCTGATGGCCATGCCCATCGGGATCGTTGTCATGCTCATGCTGGTGAACCCGGGTTACATGAACGTCATGTTCACGCATCCCCTCGGCTGGGGCATGATCGCGGCATCCGTCGTGCTGATGACTATTGGCGGTCTGTGGATGCGCAAAATCATCGATCTGAAGTTCTGAGCTGCCATGGACTCCCGAATTCTCCTCGCCCTGTTGTTGGTTTCCCTCCCGCTGGGCTATCTCGCCTGGTCTCTCCTGTCCGTAGACAGGAAATCGCAGCAGGCCATTCGGCAAATGCTGGCCCGCGGCAGCGATGCGGACGCGGACGAACCCGCGGAGCGGAAACGCAATAACTTCCTGGAGCGCATCGGCTACCGGTTGACTCCCCCGGCCTACGTCCGGAACCTCGACAAGCTGCTGGCGCTTGCCGGGCGTCCGGCCTCACTTCCGCTCGGGCGGGTGCTGGCCGCCAAACCGCTGCTCGGGCTGGTGGGGGCCGTCGTCGGCCTGTGGCTCGCCAGCGCGCCGGCACCGGTCCTCAAGCTGGTCGGATTGTTCGTGATGCTGCTGGGCTACTTCATCCCCGACCTCCTGCTCTACAGCAGGGGCCAGGAACGGCAGAAAACCATGCAGCTGGAACTGGCCAACACCTTGGACCAGATGCTCATTTCCGTCGAAGCCGGGCTGGGGTTTGAAGGCGCCGTAGCCAGGGCGGGAGAAAACGGTAAGGGACCGCTCGCCGAGGAACTTGTCCGGACCCTGCAGGACATGCAGGTGGGGAGAAGCCGCCGCGAGTCTTACCTGGCGCTGTCCGAGCGGACCAACATCCCTGAGCTGCGCAGCTTCGTCCAGGCGGTGGTACAGGCGGACACCTACGGCATCGCGATCAGCCGGGTGCTGAGAATCCAGGCGAAAGTCATGCGGGTCAAACGCCGGCAACGCGCCGAGGAAAAGGCCATGAAGCTGCCGGTCACCATCCTGTTCCCGCTGCTGTTCTTCATCTTCCCGGTGCTCTTCATCGCCATCCTGGGCCCCGCCGTCATCAATGCGATCAACACCTTCGCTGGCCAGTAGTGGACGGCTCAGGGTTTTCCCAAGGTCCGAAAGTAGCCTTGGATCATGTCCAAATCAGGGCCCGGTGCGGGCGACGGCAGAGCGAGCGGCGCCTGCTTGCCGGCATCCCGGGACCTGGAGCACGGCGCGACGGAAGTCTTGGGGGTCGAAATGCCCCTGCTTGATTTGTCCGTGCTTCACCGGCTGGAGGACGAGCTGGGCGATCCGAGCATCGCCCGCACCTTTGCCAATGAATACATCAACATCTGGGACAAACGGATCCAGTATCTGATGCGTTCGGTGGAGCACAACGACCCCGCTGCCGCCATGGACGCGGTGCTCAGCGTGCGAAATTCCTCATTCATGGTCGGTGCATCACGGCTGGCACAGCTGGCCGCGGACTTCCAACGCATCATCCAGGACGGAGACGTGGCCTCGGCCCAGTCCCGCGCGGTCTACCTGGCCGAAGTCGGCAAAGCCACCATGGAAGCGATCCAGCACGGATACCTCGCGCGGGACGACTAACGCCCGCTCAGTGCTTGCTCACTCCGGCCGCTTCGGCGCCCGCCGGTAGCCGACTCCCCGGACAGTGATCAGCCAGCGGGGATCCTGGGGATCTTCGCCGAGCTTGCGACGCAGGTTTCCGATGTGGACCTCCACGGCCCGCTCGTCGGCTCCGCTGATGTAGGTGTCGTCCCCGTAATGGTCGCCACGGACAACGCGCACCAGGTCCGCACGGCTGCGCACTGCGCCCGTCCCCCGCAAGAGTTCGTGGAGGAGGTCGAATTCGCTGCGGGTGAGCACGAGCTCCCTGCCCTGCAAGACCACCGTCCGGGTTCCGCGATTCAGCGTGAGCCCATTGTGCCGCAGGACCTCGCCGCCCTCAGACAGCCCGGGCTCAAGGGCGGAGCCGGAAGTGTCCGCAGCTCCCACATCTGCCGTGCTCCGTGCGGACGCACCGGAGGCCGTCGCGGCGACGCCCTCCGTTCCTACCGGCACTGCTGTTTGCCGGGGCCGGCGCATCATCGCGGAGATTCGGGCCCGGAGTTCGCGCGGCCGGAAGGGCTTGACGAGGTAATCGTCTGCCCCGCCCTGCAGCGCCATGACCGTATCGAGCTCCTCATCGCGGCCCGAAAGCATGACCACGTAGGCGTCACTGAACTGCCTGATCCGACGCAACACCTCGTAGCCATCAATGTCCGGGAGACCGACATCAAGGGTGATTACATTCGCACGGCGCTGTTTGGCAAGATCCACGCCGTCGCCGCCCGTGGCCGCCGAGTGCACCTCGAACCCTGCCTGGCCCAGGACGGCGTCGAGGAGACCGCGCACATCGTCATCATCTTCAATTACTACGGCAACACCAAGATCGCTCACAGCTGTCCCTCTAACCGGCAATACCACCGCATCGCCCAGCGCAATGCGGGAAGCACTTCCAGATTACCCACGGTACAACGTGGATAGCGTCGGCGCCCTAAATTCGCTAATCCATTTTTACCCGAGCTCCCATATGTGGACGCTTGTCACATTGTTCAACAGAGTCAGTGCATAATGGTCTCCATGCCTCGGTTAATGCACTTCCGGTCAGGGAGACCGACAGCGCTGGCCAGTTATGGACGGGGCCGGGTTGGGTGAGCAGCTGCTGGTCCGCGACACGGACCGCTTTTACCGGCGCCTGAAACCCCGTGGCCAAGTGGCTCTCTGCCAGCTTCCGGTGACGGTCCTCCTGGCGGCCCTTGCCTTGGCGGCGCCTGCGGTATGGCCTGTGCTGGTCGCAAGCGGGGCGTTCATCGCGTCGATTGTCCTCATGGCTGGCCTCTTCGTTGCGTGTTTCCTGGTTCCCTGGGAGCGGTTGCCGGCGCACGCCTACCTTGTGATTCCGATTCTCGATTTCGTGGTCATTGGCCTCGCCCGCAACGGGGCAGTTCCGGCAGTGGCAGGGCTCGGAATTTTGGTCATATTTCCAGTGATCTGGTTGTCAGCATCCGACGCTTACGCCCGCACCACCTTCTTGCTGAGCTTCTTTTGCAGTTTTTTGGTGACGTTGCCGTCCCTGCTGCAAAAGTTTCCCAACATTTCACCTTCGGACATCACCAGTGCAATTCTGCTGCCGCTAATGATGCTCGCCATCTCTCTGGCCATCCGCTTCGCCAGCGCCAACGTCCGGGTCCAACGCCGGCGGCTGGAGGAAAAGGATGCGGAGCTGCGTGCACTGCTGGTTGAAAGCAGGGAGCGCGAACGCCTGGTCAAGACCGTTCTGGACACGATCGACGTCGGGATTGTCGCCGTCGACGCTGAGGGCCGGGCCATCCTCGTTAACGGGCAGCAGGCCATATTCCAGCACACCGCCTCTCCTGCCGGCTCGAATTCGGCGGCCGAAGAGTCGCAGCAGCTGATATTCGGCCAGGACCGGGTGACGCCCCTTCCCGAGGACAAGCGTCCGGTCCACCGGGCGGTGTCGGGAGAAACCTTCGCGGACTATCTCGTGTGGATCGGCGAGGGCGAGGACCAGCGGGCCATGTCAACAGCGGCACGGGTCATCAAGGGCGACGACGGCCGATTCAGCGGCGCCGTGATCGTCCACAATGATGTCACCGGCCTTGTAGAGGCCCTGGCCGCCAAAGAGGACCTCATCTCCAACGTCTCCCACGAATTCCGGAGTCCCCTGATGTCAGTGCTCGGGAACGTGGATTTGGTGCTCGGCGAGCTGGAAGGCTACTCACCCATAGCCGTCCGGCGGCTTGAGGTAGTCCAGCGCAACGCCGAAAGACTCTTGTCGCTTGTCTCGGACCTGCTTGTGTCCGCATCAGCTGTGCCCACCGTCCACCCACGACGGACTGACCTCGCCGGGCTGGTTGAGACGAGCATCGGGTCTGCTCAGGCGCAGGCAGATGCCACCGGGGTGTCCCTCAGGACGGACGTTCCGGCGCCCCTCTGGGCACACGCGGATCCGCTCCGCATCGGTCAGGCCCTCGACAACCTCGTGTCGAACGCCATCAAGTATTCGTCCGAGGGCGGCTCCGTGACCGTCAGCGCCCGGAGCGACGGAACTTCGGTCCAGCTCAACGTGCAGGACACCGGGATGGGCTTCAGCGAAGAGGAAGCGTCGCGGATCTTCACGCGGTTCTTCCGGACGCGAGCTGCCCGGGAGGCGGGCATACCGGGCGTTGGCCTGGGCCTGTCCATCACGCAGGCCATAGTCGAGAGGCACGGCGGGGACATCTCGTGCTCAAGCACCGCCGGTGCCGGAACGACCTTCACCATGACATTGCCGGCCGAGGAGGACCCTGACTCCGCCCAGCGGGAGCTGGACCGCCTCGTGGCGCACTAAGTCCTACCTTCGCAACGCCCGCGTCAGTTCCGCCCGGGCCAGGAGTCCGGCGTCGGAAGGGTAGGCGACTTCTTCCAGTACCAGCGGGTGCGGAGCGGCCAGGACCGACCGGGCGTCCCGGGAACGGGCGAGCAGGCGTTCGTACAGCCATGCGGGTTCCTCGGCGCCTGCTCCGACATACAACGCCGACCCTACGAGGGAGCGCACCATGTTGTGGCAGAACGCGTCCGCCTGGACGGTGGCAACAATGACGCCGTCGGCGCCGCGGGCAAACTCGAAGCGCTGCAGTTCGCGGATCGTGGTGGCACCCTCCCTCGGCTTGCAGTAGGACCGGAAGTCCTGCAACCCGAGCAGCCGGGCGGCACCCTCGTTGAGCAGTCCGACGTCCAGGCGTTCCTTGTGCCAAAGCGTTGACGTGCGGCCAAGAGGATCCCACAGCCCCGGGCCGTCCGCGATGCGGTAGCTGTAGCGGCGCCACAGTGCGGAAAACCGGGCATCGAAGCCTTCCGGAGCCACGCTGGCCCGGTGCACCGCGATCGCCCCGGTGAGGTCCCCGAGCCCCCTGCTCAGGGCACCGCGGAGCCGGCGTATCAGGGCCGCCGCGGGGTCGAGTTCCACGCCCCGGTTCAGCCCCAGCCATTCCGCCTCGGTGAGATCCAGGTGCACGACTTGTCCCCGGGCGTGCACGCCGGCGTCGGTGCGTCCGGCGACGGTGACACGGATAGGGCGCCGGATCAGCAGCTCCAGCGCCTGCTCAAGGATCCCCTGGACGGTACGCATGCCGGGCTGGACAGCCCATCCGCTGAATGGCCCGCCGTCGTACGCAAGATCCAGCCGGACACGCAGAAACCCGCCGCCCCCTTCAACGGGGACAACGGGTTTCTGGTCGTTCATAGACTTAAGTCTATGCGAAGAAATCAGCGAATTACTTCGCGTCCTTCTCGGACTCGACAGCTGCTTCCTCGGCGGCCGGAGCCTCTTCGGTAGCTGCAGCGTCAGCCTCAGGAGCAGCCTCGGTGACGTCTGCTTCGGGAGCTTCTTCGGTAGCGGCAACTTCGGTAACAGCTACCGGAGCGGCTTCTGCCTGGGCGGCTTCCTGCTTGTCAGCGTCACGCTGGGCAGCGGAGGTGGCCTCGGCCACCACGGCCTGCTTGGCGGAGACCGGCTCAAGAACCAGTTCGATGACAGCCATGGGAGCGTTGTCGCCCTTGCGGTTGCCGATCTTGGTGATGCGGGTGTAGCCGCCGTCGCGGTTCTCCACTGCCTGGGCAATGTCGGTGAACAGCTCGTGGACGACGCCCTTGTTGCTGATCAGGCCGAGCACGCGACGGCGGGAAGCCAGGTCGCCACGCTTGGCGAAAGTCACCAGGCGCTCGGCGTAGGGCTTCAGTCGCTTGGCCTTGGTCACCGTGGTGGTGATCCGCTTGTGCTCGAACAGTGCGGCAGACAGGTTCGCGAGCATAAGACGCTCGTGAGCCGCTCCGCCTCCGAGGCGCGGACCCTTAGCGGGGGTAGGCATAATAGTTTCTCCTCATATGGAAGCCTGCCAGCTGCGCACACCGGAGTGCGGGCAGCCAGCCGGCCAAGATCTGTTTGTTAGAGTTCGTCGTCGCTGAACGCGGCGTCGTCCTCTTCAATTGCGGCGGCGCGCGCTGCGAGGTCAAAACCGGGAGGCGAGTCCTTGAGGGACAGGCCCAGTTCAACCAGCTTTGCCTTGACCTCATCGATGGACTTCGCACCGAAGTTACGGATGTCCATGAGGTCGGCCTCGGAGCGGGCCACGAGTTCACCCACGGTGTGGATGCCCTCACGCTTGAGGCAGTTGTAGGAACGGACCGTGAGGTCCAGATCCTCGATCGGCAGGGCCATGTCCGCTGCCAGGGCAGCGTCCGTCGGCGACGGGCCGATCTCGATACCTTCAGCTGCGGTGTTCAGCTCGCGGGCCAGACCGAACAGTTCCACCAGGGTGGTACCGGCCGAAGCAACGGCATCGCGCGGGGCGATGGCCTGCTTGGTCTCGACGTCGACAATGAGCTTGTCGAAGTCAGTGCGCTGCTCAACACGGGTAGCTTCCACGCGGAAAGTAACCTTCAGGACCGGCGAGTAGATCGAGTCGACCGGGATGCGGCCGATCTCGGAGTCGCCGGACTTGTTCTGAGCTGCCGAAACGTAGCCGCGGCCGCGCTCGATGGTCAGTTCGAGTTCGAACTTGCCCTTCGAGTTCAGCGTGGCAATGTGCAGATCCGGGTTGTGGAATTCGACGCCCGGCCGGCGGAGCAATGTCCGCGGCGGTGACGACTCCGGGGCCCTGCTTGCGCAGGTAAGCAACAACCGGCTCGTCGTGCTCGGAGGAAACCGAGAGGTTCTTGATGTTCAGGATGATCTCAGTGACATCTTCCTTGACACCCGGAACCGTGGTGAACTCGTGCAGCACGCCATCGATCCGGATGCTCGTTACAGAGGCACCGGGGATGGAGGAGAGCAGGGTACGGCGGAGGGAGTTTCCGAGGGTGTAACCGAAACCAGGCTCCAGCGGTTCAATGACGAAACGGGAGCGGTTTTCGGAGACGACCTCTTCGGAGAGGGTGGGGCGCTGTGCAATGAGCACTTAGGTTTCCTTTCGGCGAGCATCCGCTATATGACGCAACACAGGTGGTGGAAAGTTGGTCTGCAGACTTAACGCGGCTGGGCTTGCCCGGACCGGCGACGGTCCGGGCAAGCTCCTGGGCGTGCGTAAGCCTTAGACGCGGCGGCGCTTCGGCGGACGGCAGCCGTTGTGGGCGCTGGGGGTAACATCCTGGATGGATCCAACCTCGAGGCCAGCAGCCTGCAGTGAACGGATGGCCGTTTCGCGTCCGGAACCCGGTCCCTTGACGAACACGTCAACCTTGCGCATGCCGTGCTCCTGTGCACGCTTTGCGGCGGCTTCGGCGGCCATCTGGGCAGCGAACGGGGTGGACTTGCGGGAGCCCTTGAAGCCAACCTCACCGGAGGAAGCCCAGGAGATGACAGCACCGCTCGGATCCGTGATGGAAACGATGGTGTTGTTAAAGGTGCTCTTGATGTGCGCTTGGCCCAGCGCGATATTCTTTTTGTCCTTCTTACGCGGCTTGCGAACCGCGCCACGAGTCTTCGGGGGCATTTTTTCTCCTACAGAAAGTTATCGGGGGAAGTCCGTAAATCCCGAGTGGGATTAACGGGACTTCTTCTTGCCGGCGACGGTACGCTTCGGGCCCTTGCGGGTACGTGCGTTGGTCTTCGTACGCTGTCCGCGTACGGGCAGGCCCTTGCGGTGGCGCAGGCCTTCGTAGCTGCCGATCTCAACCTTGCGGCGGATGTCAGCGGCTACCTCGCGGCGAAGGTCACCCTCAACCTTGTAGTTGCCTTCAATGTAGTCACGAAGCTGGACCAGCTCGGCGTCGGTCAGGTCCTTGACCCGAACGTCAGCGCTGATGCCGGTGGCAGTCAGGGTTTCGTGTGCACGGGTCTTGCCCACGCCGTAGATGTAAGTAAGCGCAATTTCCAACCGCTTTTCGCGGGGAATGTCTACGCCAGCGAGACGAGCCATAGTGGCAGTACTCCTTGATAAACCGGAGGTCGTAGGCAGTACACCCGCACGGTTCGTGCGGCCCCAGCCTCCGACCGGGGGTTAGCTGTCCGGACTCGTTCTAGCTCAATGTCCCAGATCAGCTTGTGCTGCCTTTATTTACTTGCGTGGGTTAGCAACCCAGGATTTCCCGGAAGGGAAATTAGCCCTGGCGCTGCTTGTGGCGCGGGTTCTCGCAGATCACCATGACCCGGCCATTACGGCGGATCACTTTGCACTTTTCGCAGATCTGCTTGACGCTCGGCTTGACCTTCATGGCATTCCTTTGCGTGTTGCAGTTGGTCAGCTGGACCGGCCTTCGGCTGTTGCTCTGGCCGCCCAGTGTTTATTTGTAGCGGTAGACGATACGACCACGTGTAAGGTCGTACGGGCTCAGCTCCACCACTACCCGGTCCTCAGGGAGAATCCTGATGTAGTGCTGGCGCATCTTTCCAGAGATGTGTGCCAGAACGATGTGCTTGTTGGTGAGCTCAACGCGAAACATCGCGTTAGGCAGCGCCTCGGTCACAACGCCCTCGATCTCAATGACCCCGTCCTTCTTGGCCATACCCTCCGCTAACTGTTGTTTGCCGCCGCCTCCCGGATTGCACCGGAAATGACCGCGGACGTTTTTGATTGTTTGGCTGACGCCTCCCGGTACCCAAAAGGGCACAACAGGGCAGACAACCAACAGACAACACTACGCCATTGCAGGCCGAATGTTAAATCCAGCCATGCTAGCGCACAACGTCCCCGTATGCACGAAACCGGCCGGCAGGAGTGTCCACAGCTTCTGCGCTGGCCACCCCGTCCAGGATGGCCAGGCGGACGACGTCGGCGGCCGCGCTCTGCAGCGCGATCAGGCTCACTTGGCGCGCGGCCTCGCTGCTGCGGTCCAGGGCGACGCCGCCGGTGGCCAGGCAAAACACGGTGTCCCCGTCGGCCAGGGTGTGGCTCGGGTTCAGCGCCCGGGCCAGCCCGGCGTGGGCGGCCGAGGCTGTGCGCTTGCACTGGGCCTTGTCCAGGACCGCGCTTGTGGCGACGACGACGAGCGTCGTGTTCAGGGGCGGCAGGTCCGAAAGCCTCTCCTGCTCGTCGTTGAGCGTGTCGAGGCCCGGATAAGGCGACCCCAGGGCGTTGACCACCGCTAGAGCCCCCACCACCACCGGTCCATCAGCTGAGATGTTTTCCAGGGTGACTGAAGCTGTGCCCACTCCCCCTTTGAACTGTCCCCGGCCGATTACCGCTCCGGTGCCGGCGCCGATGTTGCCGCGTCCGACGTCGTGCCCGTCCTCCCGGGCGGCGGCGTCCGCCGTGGCCGCGTAGCCCATGGCCGGGTCAGGCCTGGCGGTGAAGTCACCGCCGCGGCCCAGGTCAAAGAGTGCCGCGGCCGGAACGATGGGCACCACTCCTCCGGTCACCGGGAAGCCGCGCCCGTTCTCCTCGCACCAGCGCTGGGCGCCATGGGCCGCCGCGAGGCCGTAGGCGCTGCCCCCGGTAAGCACAACCGCATCCACCCGGGACGTGAGGGTGGTCGGATCCAGCGCATCGGTTTCGTGCGTGCCGGGGCCGCCGCCGCGCACATCCACCGAGCCGACGGTGCCCGGCGGGGGCAGGATCACGGTCACTCCGCTCAGCCAGCCCCGGGAGGCCTTCGTGGCGTGGCCCACCCGGATTCCCGGCACATCCGTGATTGCTGTCATGGCACCATTGTGCGCCCCGGCCCCAACTGGCTCGCAGCAAGGGTCGTTCTGAGCCCGCTAAACAACTACAACTGCGAGTTAGTTGGGCAGCGGCTAGGGAATCGGAACCGGCACGACGCCGAGCGGTGCCAGCTTCGCGGCTCCCCCGTCCGGAGCGGACAGCACCCAGATGCCCTTTTCGTGAACGGCTACGGAGTGCTCCCACTGGCAGGAGCGCTTGCCGTCGGTCGTCACCACCGTCCAGTCGTCTTCCAGCACGGCGGTGTCGATGCTGCCGCGCACCAGCATGGGTTCGATGGCCAGGCACAGCCCGGGACGGATCTTCGGACCGCGGTGGCTCGTCCGGTAGTTCAGCACGTCCGGCGCCATGTGCATTTCGGACCCGATGCCGTGACCGACGTAGTCCTCCAGGATCCCCAGCGGCTTCCCGGGCACCGAGGAGACGTAGTCGTCCACGGCGGAGCCGACGTCGCCGACGAATTTGCCGGTCGCCAGGGCGGCGATGCCGCGCCACATCGCCGCCTCCGTCACGTCAGAGAGCCGCTGGTCCTCCGGGTCGGCTGCCCCGACAATCACGGTCCGGGCGGAATCGGAGTGCCAGCCGTCCACGACTGCTCCGCCGTCGATCGAAATGATGTCCCCGTCCTGCAACACGCGGTCGCCCGGGATGCCATGAACCACTTCCTCATTGACCGAGGTGCAGATGGTTGCCGGGAAGCCGTGGTAGCCCAGGAAGTTCGACTTGGCGCCGGCCTCCTCGAGAACGGCGGCGAAGACGGCGTCAAGCTCGCGCGTTGTCGTGCCGGGCGCTGCGGCGGCCACCGCGGCATCCAGGGCACGGCTGAGCACCAGCCCGGCCTCGTGCATGGTGCGCATCTGGGCGTTGGTCTTGTATTCGATGCGGGGCTGGCCGAAGGCCATCTGCAGCGTCCTTTCAGTGGTGCCACGCTTTCCGGGGGCCGCGCGGCGAAATGGCTAAGGCCCCTCCCGGTGGTCCAGGAGGGGCCTCAAGATCAAGCTGTGGCGCTCAGGCCGACTCGGCCTCTTTGACCGCCTGCATGACGCGGTCGGTGACCTCGTCGATGCCGCCGATCCCGTCGACGCGGGTCAGGATGCCGCGGTCGGCGTACTTTGCCACCACGGCCTCCGTCTGGTCGTGGTACAGGTCCAGGCGGTGGCGGATGACGGCCTCGTTGTCGTCGCTGCGGCCGGTTTCCTTCGCACGGCCCAGGAGGCGGGCAACGAGTTCCTCGTCGTCGGCCGTGAGCTGCAGGACAACGTCCAGCTTCTGGTCGCCATCGGCCAGGATCTCATCGAGGTAGTCAACCTGCGCGGTGGTGCGCGGGTAGCCGTCCAGGAGGAAGCCGTTCTGGACGTCGTCCTCGCCGAGGCGGTCCCGGACCATCTTGTTCGTCACGCTGTCCGGAACGAAGTCCCCTGCGTCCATGTACTTCTTGGCTTCAATGCCCAGGGGGGTCTCACCCTTGACGTTGGCACGGAAGATGTCGCCGGTGGAAATCGCCACGACGCCCAGACGCTCCGAAATGCGTTCCGCCTGCGTCCCCTTGCCGGATCCGGGAGGTCCGATAATCAACATTCTCGTCATCGCAAAAGCCCTTCGTAGTGACGCTGCTGTAGCTGCGCGTCAATCTGCTTGACGGTCTCCAGACCGACGCCGACCATGATCAGGATCGAGGTGCCACCGAACGGGAAGTTCTGGTTGGCATTGATCAGGACCAGTGCGATCAGCGGGATCAGGGCAACAAAGCCCAAGTAGATGGCACCGGGCAGGGTAATACGGGAAAGCACGTACTGCAGGTAGTCTGCGGTCGGCTTGCCGGCACGAATCCCCGGAATGAAGCCGCCGTACTTCTTCATGTTGTCAGAAACTTCTTCAGGGTTGAAAGTGATCGCGACATAGAAGTACGTGAAGAACACGATCATGGCGAAGTAGAGAGCCATGTAGATGGGGTGGTCGCCGCGGGTCAGGTTGTTGTTGATCCACTCGACCCACGGTGCAACGGGCTCGCCCGGCTTGGGCTGATTGAACTGGGAAATCAGGCCCGGCAGGTAGAGCATCGACGACGCGAAGATGACGGGAACGACACCGGCCATGTTGACCTTGATCGGGATGTACGTGCTGGTCCCGCCGACTGTCCGGCGGCCGATCATGCGCTTGGCGTACTGCACCGGGATCCGGCGCTGGGACTGTTCCACGAAGACCACAAGCGCCACGGTCAGCAGGCCGACGGCCAGGACCATAAAGAAGGTGCCGGGGCCCTGGGCCGTCCAGATGGCACCGAGGGAGCCGGGGAACCCGGCCGCGATGGACGTGAAGATCAGCAGCGACATGCCGTTGCCCACGCCCTTTTCGGTGACGAGCTCGCCCATCCACATGATCAGGCCGGTGCCGGCCGTCAGGGTGATGATGATGAGAATTGTGGTGATGATGCTCGTGTCCGGGATGATCGGCAGCTGGCAGTTGGGCAGCAGCTGGCCGGACCGCGCCAGGGACACCAGGGTGGTGGCGTTCAGGAGGCCGAGGGCGATGGTGAGGTAACGCGTGTACTGCGTCAGCTTGGATTGGCCGGACGCGCCTTCCTCGTAGAGCATCTGGAAGCGCGGGATGACCACCCTGAGCAGCTGCACGATGATGCTCGCCGTGATGTACGGCATGATCCCGAGCGCGAAGATCGAGACCTGCAGCAATGCACCGCCGCTGAACAGGTTGACGAGCTGGTAGATACCGCCCGAGGTCTGACCGTTCTGCAAGCATTGCTGGACATTCTGGTAGTTCACACCAGGCGAGGGGATGAAAGCACCCAAGCGGAAGATTGTGATGATTCCCAGCGTGAACAACAACTTGCGTCGCAGATCAGGCGTGCGAAAGGCCCGGCCGAATGCGCTAAGCAAGCGTCCTCCTGAGTAATAAGTAAAGTCGTGTGAGACAGGTCAAATAACCCAACAACCGAGTCTAACGGGTGGATGCGCCCTGCGGACAATCGGAAGGGCCCGGAAGGCAAAAAACTCCCGGTACCGGAGGGCCTGGGCCCTCCGGTACCGGGAGTTTCAACAACGGGCTTCTGCCCCGCCGCCTCGTTAGAGGGCGGTGGTGCTTCCGCCAGCTGCGGCAATCTTTTCTGCGGCGCTGGCCGAGAATGCGTGGACGGTGACGTCAACCTTGACGGTGATGTCGCCGGTGCCCAGCACCTTGACGGGCTGGTTCTTGCGAACGGCACCCTTTTCAACCAGGTTCTCCACGGTGACAGTGCCACCTTCCGGGAACAGCTCGCTGAGCTTGTCCAGGTTTACCACCTGGAACTCAACCCGGAACGGGTTCTTGAAGCCGCGCAGCTTCGGCAGGCGCATGTGCAGCGGCAGCTGGCCGCCGGCAAAGCCAGCCTTGATCTGGTAGCGAGCCGCAGTACCCTTGGTACCGCGACCTGCGGTCTTACCCTTGGAGCCTTCGCCTCGACCGACACGGGTCTTAGCGGTCTTGGCACCCGGGGCGGGACGCAGGTGGTGAACCTTCAGTGCGTTCTGCTTCTCAGCAGCGGCGCCCTGTGCCTTATCGGCGGTGTTCTTCTCTGCCATTTACTTCGCCTCCTCTACCTTTACCAGGTGCGGAACCGTGTTGACCATGCCGACGGTGACGGCGTCGGCGGTGCGGACAACGGTGTGTCCGATCCGCTTCAGGCCGAGGGACCGCAGGGTGTCGCGCTGGTTCTGCTTGCCGCCAATGGCGGACTTGATCTGAGTGATCTCCAACTTTGCATCGGAGACGAGCACGTTCTTAGCCATGACTCAGACACCTGCCTTCTGGTTCAGGAGCGCCTTCACCATTGCCGGCGGAGCGATCTCATCGAGCGGGAGGCCGCGGCGTGCTGCCACGGCTGCCGGCTCTTCGAGACGCTTCAGGGCATCAACGGTCGCGTGAACGATGTTGATGGCGTTGGAAGAACCGAGCGACTTGGAGAGGATGTCGTGGATGCCCACGCACTCCAGTACTGCACGGACCGGGCCACCGGCGATAACACCGGTACCGGCGGAAGCCGGACGCAGCATTACGACGCCTGCGGCGGCTTCACCCTGAACGCGGTGAGGAATGGTGTTGCCGATGCGGGGAACGCGGAAGAAGGACTTCTTGGCCTCTTCAACGCCCTTCGCGATTGCGGCAGGAACTTCCTTAGCCTTGCCGTAGCCGACGCCGACCATACCGTTGCCGTCACCGACGACGACGAGTGCGGTGAAGCTGAAGCGACGACCACCCTTGACGACCTTGGAAACACGGTTGATGGTTACGACGCGCTCTACGAACTGGCTCTTTTCGGCTTCGCGGCCACCGTCGCGGCCACCACGGCCACCACGGTCTCCGCGGCCCTGGCCCTGGCCGCGGTCGCCACGCTCGCCACGACGAGCGCCACCACGGCGGTCGTCAGTGGTAGCAGGCGCAGCGGTCTCAGTTGCCGGAGCAGCTACAGCTTCAGTCACCTGAATGTCCTTTTCGTTATTTTCGGTCACAGTGCCAGTCCACCTTCACGTGCGCCGTCAGCGACGGCGGCGATCCGGCCGTGGTACTTGTTACCACCGCGGTCGAAGACAACAGCTTCGATACCGGCAGCCTTGGCACGCTCGGCGACCAGCTCGCCAACGCGCTTGGCCTTGGCGGTCTTGTCACCGTCGAATGCACGAAGGTCAGCTTCCAATGTGGAGGCGCTCGCTACGGTCAAGCCCTTGGTGTCATCGACAACCTGGACGAATACGTGGCGTGCGGAGCGGTTGACGACCAGACGAGGACGTACAGCCGTTCCGGAGATGCGCTTGCGGATACGAAGCTGGCGGCGGCTGCGCTGGGCAGCCTTGCTCTTGTTCGTACGCTTCTTGTTAATTGCGATCGCCATGGTTACTTACCAGCCTTTCCGACCTTGCGGCGGATGACTTCGCCTGCGTAACGGATGCCCTTGCCCTTGTAGGGGTCCGGCTTCCGCAGCTTGCGAATGTTGGCAGCAACCTCGCCGACCTGCTGCTTGGAAATACCTGAAACAGAGAGCTTGGTCGGGGTCTCAACTGCAAAGGTGATGCCGTTCGGTGCCGAGACGCTGACCGGGTGGCTGTAGCCCAGAGCGAACTCCAGGTCAGTTCCCTTGGCCTGGACGCGGTAACCGGTACCGACAATCTCAAGCTTCTTCTCGTAGCCTGCGGTGACGCCCTGGATCATGTTGGCGATCAGGGTGCGGGTCAGGCCGTGCAGCGAACGTGAGGCGCGCTCGTCGTTCGGGCGGGCGACAGTCAGGGTGCCTTCTTCCAGGGAAACCTCGATCGGGCTGGGCACAGTGTGGCTCAGCTCGCCTTTGGAACCCTTGACGCTGACGACAGAGCCGTCAACCTTGACCTCAACGCCGGCAGGAACGGTGATGGGGAGACGTCCAATACGTGACATTATTCTCTTCCTTTCCCGTTACCAGACGTAAGCGAGGACTTCGCCGCCCACGCCCTTCTTGCCGGCCTGCTTGTCAGTCAAGAGGCCGGAAGAGGTGGACAGGATTGCGACACCCAGGCCACCGAGCACGTGCGGCAGGTTGGTGGACTTTGCGTAAACGCGCAGTCCCGGCTTGGAAATACGACGAACGCCAGCGATTGAACGCTCGCGGTTCGGACCGAACTTG
The DNA here is from genome assembly GCF_030816935.1 of Arthrobacter sp. B3I9. Lineage (NCBI taxonomy): Bacteria > Bacillati > Actinomycetota > Actinomycetes > Micrococcales > Micrococcaceae > Arthrobacter > Arthrobacter sp. B3I9. The sequence continues at coordinate 1,285,273 of NZ_JAUSYO010000001.1, read as the reverse complement.
AGCTCGAGGGTCAGCTTCTTGCCGACCTCAGCGTCTTCTTCTTTCCAGGAGGCGATGAAACCCTCGGCCTTCAGGATGTCGGCGACGCGTGCCTTGAGCTTGCTGTACGGCATAGACACGGTGTCGTGGTATGCCGAGTTTGCGTTGCGCAGACGCGTAAGCATGTCTGCGACGGGATCTGTCATTGTCATGGTGGGCTCATGCCCTTCCTCATAACGGTTTCCGCCGTGCTGTTCCCAAACCAAAGTTCAGAACAAGCGCAACGGACCTTTTACGTAGCTAGATTAGTCTTCGGTCTTGAACGGGAAGCCAAGCGCCTTGAGCAGCGCGCGGCCTTCGTCGTCGGTCTTGGCAGTGGTCACGACGGTGATGTCCATGCCGCGTACGCGGTCGATGGAGTCCTGGTCGATCTCGTGGAACATAACCTGCTCGGTCAGACCGAAGGTGTAGTTACCGTTGCCGTCGAACTGCTTGCCGCTGAGGCCGCGGAAGTCGCGGATACGGGGCAGGGCCAGCGTGACCAGACGGTCCAGGAATTCCCACATGCGGTCTCCACGCAGGGTAGCGTGTGCACCGATGGGCATGCCTTCGCGCAGCTTGAACTGTGCGATCGACTTGCGGGCCTTCGTTACCATCGGCTTCTGGCCGGTGATCTGGGTCAGGTCGCGGACGGCGCCGTCGATCAGCTTGGAGTCCTTGGCGGCATCTCCAACACCCATGTTTACGACGACCTTGACCAGGCGGGGAACCTGGTTGACGTTCTGGTACTTGAATTCCTCGGTGAGCGAGCCCTTGATGGAATCCGCGTACTTGGTCTTCAGACGAGGAACGATCTTGCTTGCCGGAGTCTCGAGAGTCTCAGTCATTAGATGTCCTTCCCGGAGCTCTTGGCCACGCGGACGCGCACTTCACGCTGCACGCCATCGCGCTCAACGGTCTCGGTGCGGAAACCGACGCGGGTGGGCTTCTTGGTGGACGGGTCAACCAGAGCCACGTTGGAGATGTGGATTGAAGCCTCAACGACCTCGATGCCACCGGTCTTGGTGCCGCGCTGCGACTGACCGACCTTGGTGTGCTTGGTTACGCGGTTGATGCCCTCGACCAACACGCGGTTGGTCTCCGGGAATACGCGCAGAACCTTGCCCTGCTTGCCACGGTCGCCGCCGCGCTCAGCCTTGGCGCCAGTGATGACCTGAACCAGGTCACCCTTTTTGATCTTAGCCATGGACTAGAGCACCTCCGGAGCCAGAGAAACGATCTTCATGAACTTCTTGTCGCGAAGTTCACGACCAACCGGTCCGAAGATACGGGTACCGCGGGGGTCACCGTCACCCTTCAGGATTACAGCTGCGTTCTCGTCAAACTTGATGTAGGAACCATCCGCACGGCGGCGTTCCTTCTTGGTACGGACGATGACAGCCTTGACGACGTCGCCCTTCTTTACGTTGCCGCCCGGAATTGCATCCTTGACGGTAGCGACGATGACGTCGCCAATGCCTGCGTAGCGACGGCCAGATCCACCGAGAACGCGAATGGTAAGGATTTCCTTAGCACCCGTGTTGTCGGCGACCTTGAGTCGCGACTCCTGCTGAATCACTATTTACTCCTTGCGTCGCGCTGGTTCTCAGACCGAAAATCTTCCTACGGAATGAGCCTTGCGGAACGGTTGATCGGGGTGTCTCTTGACCTGCCTGGATTTTGCCAGACCAGGCCTAAACGCCCGTGCCAAAAACATTTGCTTCCCAGGCGTTCCCGACGGGGTCGGGACACAAGGGGGCACTATGCCGTGGCACGATTGTTTACGAGGTTGACGATGGCGCACAGAGGGCGCCATACAAACTCAATATCCTAGCACGATTACGCCGTCAGACAGAATCCGCGCATACACGGAGAAACCCCCGCTCCCAAGCGGGAACGGGGGTTTCTGGGCAACGTCCGCTGAGCGGGGCTGCAGGTGTTACTTGGCCTTCTCGAGGATCTCCACGAGGCGCCAGCGCTTGGTAGCGGAGAGCGGGCGGGTCTCGGCGAGGAGAACGAGGTCGCCGATGCCGGCGCTGTTCTCTTCGTCGTGAGCCTTGATCTTCGCGTTGCGGCGAAGAACCTTGCCGTAGAGGGCGTGCTTCACACGGTCCTCGACCTGGACAACGATGGTCTTTTCCATCTTGTCCGAGACCACGTAACCGCGCTTCGTCTTACGGTAACCGCGCTCGTCAGCCTTAGCTGCGCCGGAAACAGTTTCCGTCACGTTCTCGTCCTTTTCAGTCACTTTGCGTCCTCCTCAGTCTCAGCCTCGGCCGGCTTTTCAGCCTTCTCGGCCTTGGCTGCGGACTTCTTGGACTTCTTTTCTTCCTTGGCTTCCACAACCGGTGCGGCAACCTCGGCACGAATGCCCAGCTCGCGCTCACGGAGAACCGTGTAGATGCGTGCGATGTCCTTCTTTACCGCGCGCAGTCGACCGTGGTTCTCCAGCTGGCCGGTGGCAGACTGGAAACGCAGGTTGAACAGCTCTTCCTTGGCCTTGCGGAGTTCCTCAACCAGACGCTCGTTGTCGAAACCGTCCAGCTGTGCGGATGCAAGTTCCTTGGATCCTACTGCCATTTCTACTCACCACCTTCGCGACGCACAATGCGTGCCTTCAACGGCAGCTTGTGGATCGCCAGGCGCAGGGCCTCGCGAGCTACCTCTTCACTGACACCGGAGAGTTCGAAGAGAACCCGGCCCGGCTTGACGTTTGAGACCCACCATTCCGGAGAACCCTTACCGGAACCCATGCGGGTTTCGGCAGGCTTCTTCGTCAGCGGACGGTCCGGGTAGATGTTGATCCAGACCTTGCCGCCACGCTTGATGTGGCGGGTCATCGCGATACGGGCAGACTCGATCTGACGGTTCGTGACGTATGCCGGGCTCAGAGCCTGGATACCCCACTCACCGAACGAGACCTGGGTGCCGCCCGTAGCAGCGCCGGAACGACCCGGGTGGTGCTGCTTGCGGTGCTTGACTCGACGTGGGATAAGCATTTAAGCCTGTCCTCCTTCTACAGCCTGTGCCGGTGCGGCGGAAGCTGCCTCAGCTGCCGGAGCCTCTGCAGCAGCAGGTGCTGCGTCAGCGGCCGGGCGGTCGTTACGACGACGGCGGTCACCACGGTCAGCGCCACCCGGGCGGCCCGGGCGGTCGCCGGCACCGCGGCCACGGGACGGAGCAGCAGCTGCCTGCTGGGCCAGTTCCTTGGCGGTGACGTCACCCTTGTAGATCCAGACCTTCACGCCGATGCGGCCGAAGGTGGTCTTGGCCTCGTAGAAGCCGTAGTCGATGTTCGCGCGGAGGGTGTGCAGGGGCACACGGCCTTCGCGATAGAACTCCGAGCGGGACATTTCTGCGCCGCCCAGTCGACCCGAGCAAGCGATACGGATGCCCTTGGCACCTGCACGCTGTGCGGACTGCATGGCCTTCTTCATCGCACGGCGGAAAGCCACGCGGGAAGTCAGCTGCTCAGCAACGCCCTGGGCAACAAGCTGTGCTTCCATCTCGGGGTTCTTGACCTCGAGGATGTTCAGCTGGACCTGCTTGCCGGTGAGCTTCTCGAGCTCGCCGCGGATGCGGTCTGCTTCTGCACCGCGGCGGCCGATGACGATGCCCGGACGTGCCGTGTGGATGTCCACGCGGACGCGGTCACGGGTGCGCTCGATTTCGACCTTGGCGATACCGGCCCGCTCCATGCCCGTGGACATGAGCTGGCGGATGCGGATGTCTTCGCGGACGAAGTCCTTGTACCGCTGGCCGGACTTGGTGCTGTCGGCGAACCAGTGCGATACGTGATCGGTGGTGATGCCGAGTCGGAACCCGTGCGGGTTTACTTTCTGTCCCACTTAGCGAGCCTCCTCTTTCTCCGGGGTAGCGACTACCACGGTGATGTGGCTCGTGCGCTTCTTGATCTGAAATGCACGACCCTGGGCACGCGGCTGGAACCGCTTCATGGTCGGGCCTTCATCAACAAACGCTTCGCTGATGATGAGGTCGCCTTCGTCAAACGCCACACCGTCGCGGTCCGCGAGGACCCGGGCGTTGGAGATTGCTGACTGTACTACCTTGAATACCGGCTCCGAAGCTGCCTGCGGGGCAAACTTCAGAATTGCCAGAGCCTCATTCGCTTGCTTACCACGAACAAGGTTGACGACGCGCCGGGCCTTCATAGGCGTTACGCGGATATGACGCGCAATTGCCTTGGCTTCCATTGCTTTCCTTCTCTCGTCTTTGACGTAAGTGCAGGCGCCTAGCGGCGCTTGCCCTTACGGTCGTCCTTGACATGGCCGCGGAATGTCCGCGTTTGAGCGAATTCGCCGAGCTTGTGCCCGACCATCGACTCGGTGACAAACACCGGGATGTGCTTGCGTCCGTCGTGGACGGCGATCGTGTGGCCGAGCATGTCGGGGACGATCATCGAACGGCGGGACCAGGTCTTGATGACGTTCTTGGTGCCCTTTTCGTTTTCCCTGGCTACCTTCACAAAGAGGTGCTGGTCAACGAAAGGACCTTTTTTCAGGCTGCGTGGCATGTGTCCAGGCTCCTATCGCTTGTTCTTGCCAGTACGACGGCGACGAACAATAAGCTTGTCGCTCTCTTTGTTGGGACGGCGGGTGCGGCCTTCGCGCTTACCGTTCGGGTTGACGGGGTTACGTCCACCGGACGTCTTGCCCTCGCCACCACCGTGGGGGTGGTCGACCGGGTTCATGGCGACACCACGGACGGTCGGGCGGACGCCCTTCCAGCGCATGCGGCCGGCCTTGCCCCAGTTGATGTTCGACTGCTCGGCGTTGCCGACCTCGCCGACGGTTGCGCGGCAGCGCACGTCAACGTTTCGGATTTCACCGGAAGGCAGACGTAGCTGGGCGAAACGGCCTTCCTTTGCCACGAGCTGGATCGATGCGCCGGCGGAGCGGCCCATCTTGGCGCCGCCACCCGGACGCAGTTCAACCGCGTGGATAACGGTACCGACCGGGATGTTGCGCAGCGGGAGGTTGTTGCCGGGCTTGATGTCAGCGTCGGCACCTGCCTCGACGACGTCACCCTGGGCCAGCTTGTTCGGGGCGATGATGTAACGCTTGGTGCCATCAACGTAGTGCAGGAGGGCGATGCGAGCCGTACGGTTCGGATCGTACTCGATTTCAGCAACGCGGGCGTTGACGCCGTCTTTGTCGTGGCGACGGAAGTCGATCAGACGGTACTGGCGCTTGTGGCCACCACCCTTGTGACGGGTCGTGATCTTACCGGTGTTGTTACGGCCACCCTTTTTCGGGAGGGGACGTACCAACGACTTTTCCGGCGTCGACCGCGTGATTTCGGTGAAGTCCGCTACGCTCGAGCCGCGACGGCCCGGGGTAGTCGGCTTATATTTACGGATTCCCATAATTTATTTCCTCGTTAAAGTGGTCTCCGCTACGAGAGCGGACCGCCGAAGATGTCGATAGTGCCTTCTTTGAGGCTCACAATTGCACGCTTGGTGTTCTTGCGGGTACCCCATCCGAATTTGGTCCGCTTGCGCTTACCGGCACGGTTGATGGTGTTGATCGATTCGACCTTGACGGAGAAAATCTTCTCCACGGCCAGCTTGATCTCGGTCTTGTTCGAGCGGGGGTCCACCAGGAAGGTGTACTTGCCCTCATCGATCAGGCCGTAGCTCTTTTCCGAGACGACAGGTGCAAGCACGACGTCGCGCGGGTCTTTGATGGTGGCTGCACTCACTTGGCATCCTCCTCGTTCTTTGCCACTGCCTTGTCAGCAACGAATGCTTCGTAGGCAGCCTTGGTGAAGACGACGTCATCGGAAACGAGTACGTCGTAGGTGTTCAGCTGGTCTGCGTACAGAACGTGGACACCGGCGAGGTTGCGCACGGAGAGTGCAGCAACATCGTTGGCGCGCTCGATGACGACGAGCAGGTTCTTGCGCTCGGAGACACCGCGCAGCGCTGCCAGTGCGGCGCTGGTGGACGGCTTGGTGCCGGCTACCAGTTCAGCGACAACGTGGATGCGGCCGTTACGGGCGCGGTCAGAGAGTGCGCCGCGCAGGGCAGCAGCAATCATCTTCTTGGGGGTGCGCTGGCTGTAGTCACGCGGCGTCGGGCCGTGGACAACGCCACCACCGGTCATGTGAGGAGCACGGATGGAACCCTGACGGGCGCGGCCGGTGCCCTTCTGCTTGAACGGCTTGCGACCTGCACCGGAAACCTCGGCGCGGGTCTTGGTCTTGTGGGTACCCTGGCGAGCAGCAGCGAGCTGGGCAACGACGACCTGGTGCAGCAGCGGCACGTTGGTCTGTACGTCGAAGATCTCTGCAGGCAGGTCAACCTTTACAGTGCTAGTCATTGAACTAGGCTCCCTTCACGGCGGTGCGTACGAGTACGACCTGGCCGCGGGCACCGGGAACGGCGCCCTTGATCAGGAGCAGCGACTTCTCGACGTCAACCGCGTGGACCGTGAGGTTCAGCGTGGTGTGACGAACGGCGCCCATGCGGCCGGCCATTTTCATGCCCTTGAAGACGCGGCTCGGGGTGGATGCGCCACCGATAGAACCGGGCTTACGGTGGTTCTTGTGGGCACCGTGGGAAGCTCCAACACCGTGGAAGCCGTGACGCTTCATAACACCGGCGAAGCCCTTACCCTTGGTGGTGCCAACGACGTCGATCTTCTGGCCGGCTTCGAAGAGCTCTACGGAGAGCTCCTGGCCCAGCTCGTAAGAGTCAGCATCTGCAGTGCGCAGTTCTACGACGTGGCGGCGAGGCGTGACGCCCGCCTTTTCAAAGTGACCAGCCAGCGGCTTGGTGACCTTGCGGGGATCGATCTGGCCGTAGCCGATCTGAACGGCGACGTAGCCATCAGTCTCTGCGTTGCGCAGCTGCGTGATGACGTTCGAGTCAGCCTGGACCACAGTGACGGGGATGAGCTTGTTGTTCTCGTCCCAGACCTGGGTCATGCCGAGCTTCGTGCCCAGCAGGCCCTTTACGTTACGGGTTGCGGTCATAGTCTCTCAGCACCTCCCTACAGCTTGATTTCGATGTTCACGTCGGCCGGCAGGTCGAGACGCATGAGCGAGTCAACTGCCTTAGGCGTGGGATCGATGATGTCGATAAGACGCTTGTGCGTGCGCATTTCAAAGTGCTCGCGGCTGTCCTTGTACTTGTGCGGAGAGCGGATTACGCAGTAAACGTTCTTCTCCGTCGGCAGCGGCACGGGGCCAACTACAGTTGCGCCTGCGCGCGTGACCGTCTCAACGATCTTCCGTGCTGAAACGTCAATGACCTCGTGGTCGTATGACTTCAGCCGGATGCGGATTTTTTGTCCCGCCATGTCGCCTGACTCTCTTTCAGTCTGTGCTTCCCCTGATTAGGGCTGCCCTGTTCACTTACCTGTTGTGCGGCTGCCGAAGCATTTGAAGTCGTAACTACCACCCGCCGCACAAGCTGAATCCGGATCAATCCGGGTTCCTCAACCTGCCGGCGCAACCGACCCCCGCGGTCGGGCGTGTCGCGCTTTCCACGCGTACTCGTCCGCAATTCCTTGGGGAGTGGGTTATGTTTGGTCTCCTACTTGGACCCTGGCACCCGGCATTATCCGGATCGGGACGCGAAAGAGCGCTTGAACAACTCATCTAGTATGCCGGAAATATCGGCCAGAAGCTAATCAGGGACTGCCCGGAGGCGTGCTCGAGCACCGCCCGTGGGCGAACTCACACGGCGCCGCTTCCGGCTCATTGCCTTCAGTCACCTTCGAATGGATGATAAGGACATGACCGTGCAGGACTCCGTCGACGTTGAGGACCTTGCCGCGCTCCTGGGGCCCAATTTCAAGCTCGGAGTGGCATCGGCGGCCTTTCAAATCGAAGGGGCACTGTCGGCCGGCGGCCGTGGTCCTTCCGGCTGGGACGCCTTCGCGGAAAAGCCGGGCAGCATCGTCGACGGGCACTCCCCGTCCGTGGCCTGCGACCACTATCATCGCTCAGCGGAAGACGTGGCCCTGATGCGGGACCTCGGCGTGGATTCCTACCGGTTCTCGATCTCCTGGCCGCGGATCCAGCCCGAGGGCCGCGGCGCCTTCAATGAGGAAGGCCTGGACTTCTACGACCGGCTGATCGACCAGCTTCTCGAGGCCGGCATCTCCCCCATGGCCACGCTCTACCACTGGGACACCCCGCTCCCCCTCGAGCACAGCGGCGGCTGGATGAACCGGGCGACTGCCGAGCGCTTCGCCGAGTACTGCGCAGCCGCGGGCCGGCGCTTCGGTGACCGCGTCGCGCAATGGGTCACGCTGAACGAGCCGGTGTCCGTCACCCTTAACGGCTATGCCCTCGGAGTGCACGCACCGGGGAAGGCCCTGATGTTCGACGCGTTGCCCTCGATCCACCACCAGCTTCTGGCCCACGGCCTTGGCGTGCAGGCGCTGCGCGCCGCAGGGGTCAAGGGCGAGGTGGGCGTAACGAATCTGCACTCCCCCATCCGACCGGCCAGCCGAAAGCCCGGCGACGGAATGGTGGCGAAGCTCTACGACCTGCTCATGAACAGGATCTATGCGGATCCGGTTCTGCTGGGGCGCTATCCGAGGTTGCCCCTGATGGCCCGGCCGTGGCTCCGTTCCCTCGGGCGGCTATCCGACCACGACCTCCGGACGATCCACCAGCCCCTGGACTTCTACGGCCTCAACTACTACTTTCCCGTTCGGGTCGCCCTGGGGCGCGGAACCGTCCCCATCCCGGCAAATACGCACAAGGCCGTCGCGCGGTTGCCCTTCCACGAGGTGGGCTACCCGGACAGCGGAACCACGGGATTCGGCTGGCCGGTGGCTCCCGATCACCTCGGGATCCTGCTGCGGGAACTCAAAGACCGGTACCGGGAGGCCCTGCCACCGGTCTACATCACCGAAAGCGGCGCGAGCTTCCCTGAACCAGACCACGTCACCGGCCCGATTGCGGACCACCGGCGGATCAGCTACCTGGCAGACCACCTCAGGAACGCCATCCAGGCAACCTCCCCGGGCGGCATAGCCCACGGAGTTACCCTGCGCGGGTATTACGTCTGGACCCTGATGGACAACTTCGAGTGGGCGGCCGGCTACTCGCAGCGCTTTGGCCTGGTACACGTGGACTTCGAGACGCTCGAACGCACACCCAAAGAGTCCTACTACTGGTACCAGGCGCTCAGCCGGGCCCGCCGGACCCGGCCCGCCTAGGCCTACTGGTTCTTGTTGGCGCGGTTGATCCGCTTCGCCCGGTCGATCTCCTGGCGGAAGGTTTTCCGTGCCCAGAAAACACCCGCCACGACCGCCACGACCACAATCAGGAAAATGAGCCATTCCATACCGGACTCCCGTCGCTGCCTTCCACTGCTGATCCTGCAACCTTAACAGCAAACGGCAGTGGGGACAGCACCGCCGTTCGGCAGGTGCGCGAAGGCAAAAAAGAACAGCCCCGCTGCAATGCAGCGGGGCTGTTCCTACTTCACGGCGACCGTCAGGCGGCCGGGCCGTTCAGGAATTCGATCAGCAAGTTGTTACTTGATGATCTTGGTGACGCGTCCCGAACCAACGGTGCGGCCGCCTTCGCGGATAGCGAAGCCGAGGCCCTCTTCCATGGCGATGGGCTGGATGAGCGCAACGGTCATCTCAGTGTTGTCGCCGGGCATAACCATTTCCGTGCCTTCCGGCAGGGTGATAACGCCGGTTACGTCCGTGGTGCGGAAGTAGAACTGCGGGCGGTAGTTGGAGTAGAACGGGTTGTGACGTCCGCCTTCGTCCTTGGAGAGGATGTAGACGTTGGCCTCGAAGTCGGTGTGCGGGGTGATGGAACCCGGCTTGACGACAACCTGGCCACGCTCGACATCGTCGCGCTTCAGACCGCGGAGCAGGAGGCCACAGTTCTCGCCGGCCCATGCTTCGTCGAGCTGCTTGTGGAACATCTCGATACCGGTAACCGTGGTCTTCTGGACCGGGCGGATGCCGACGATCTCGACCTCGGAGTTGATGGCGAGGGTTCCACGCTCGGCGCGGCCCGTAACAACGGTGCCACGGCCGGTGATCGTGAAGACGTCTTCGATCGGCATCAGGAAGGGCTTGTCGCGGTCGCGGATCGGGTCCGGAACGGACTCGTCCACAGCAGCCATCAGATCCTCAACGGACTTGACCCACTCCGGGTCGCCTTCCAGTGCCTTCAGGCCCGAAACGCGAACAACCGGTGCTTCGTCGCCATCGAAGCCCTGCGAGCTGAGCAGCTCACGAACTTCCATTTCGACGAGGTCGAGGAGTTCCTCGTCATCGACCATGTCAGCCTTGTTCAGTGCGACCAGCAGGTAGGGAACACCAACCTGGCGGGCGAGCAGAACGTGCTCACGGGTCTGAGCCATCGGGCCGTCAGTAGCGGCAACCACGAGGATTGCGCCGTCCATCTGAGCAGCACCGGTGATCATGTTCTTGATGTAGTCAGCGTGACCCGGAGCGTCTACGTGTGCGTAGTGGCGCTTCTCGGTCTGGTACTCAACGTGGGAGATGTTGATGGTAATGCCGCGCTGACGCTCTTCGGGAGCAGAGTCAATCGACGCGAAGTCACGCTTCTCGTTGAGAGTCGGGTACTTGTCGTACAGCACCTTGGAAATGGCGGCCGTCAGCGTCGTCTTACCGTGGTCAACGTGACCAATGGTACCGATGTTAACGTGCGGCTTAGTCCGCTCGAACTTTGCCTTTGCCACAGGTTCCTCCTAGAACGTTTTCAAATGACTTACCCTTCGACCGCGCTTGTCGCGGCAGAAACTTCAGTAAGTCTACTTGGGGGGGCTTTGGATTGGTGAAATTGCAGATTCAGGAACTAATACTAGTCCGTTGAGCCTGTTGGTGCAGACGGCCGGCCCGGCTTGACCGGACTGCGTCCGACCGGGAACCGGCCATCTGCACCGAGCGAATCTCCGGAGACCGGAGATGCACCCGAGTTTGTCGCTGCGAGCGTCCGAGGACTATTCGCCGCGGGTCTTCTGGATGATCTCGTCGGCAACTGCCTTCGGGACCTCGGCGTAGCTGTTGAACGTCATGGAGTACACAGCGCGGCCCTGGGTCTTCGAACGAAGGTCGCCGATGTAGCCGAACATGCCGGACAGCGGGACGTGTGCGCGGATGACCTTGACGCCCTGGGCATCTTCCATGGACTGCATCTGGCCACGGCGGGAGTTGAGGTCACCGATAACGTCACCCATGTATTCCTCAGGGGTGCGGACCTCGACATCCATCAGCGGTTCCAGCAGGACAGGGTTCGCCTTGCGTGCGGCTTCCTTGAAAGCCATACGGCCGGCGATCTTGAACGCCATTTCCGAGGAGTCAACATCGTGGTACGCGCCGTCAATCAGCGTGGCCTTGATGCCGACAACCGGGTAACCGGCCAGGACGCCGTCGTTCAGCGCATCCTGGATACCGGCGTCAACGGACGGGATGTATTCGCGCGGAACGCGGCCACCAGTGACCTTGTTCTCGAACTCGTACATCTCGCCATCGGCGGTGTCCAGCGGCTCGATCGCGATCTGGATCTTTGCGAACTGGCCCGAACCACCGGTCTGCTTCTTGTGCGTGTAGTCGTGACGCTCTACAGCGCGCTTGATGGTTTCGCGGTAAGCAACCTGCGGCTTGCCGACGTTTGCCTCGACCTTGAACTCGCGGCGCATGCGGTCCACCAGGATGTCCAGGTGGAGCTCGCCCATGCCGGCGATGATGGTCTGACCGGTGTCTTCGTTGAGGGAGACCTGGAAGGTCGGGTCCTCAGCGGAGAGCTTCTGGATGGCCGTGGAGAGCTTCTCCTGGTCACCCTTGGTGTTCGGTTCAATCGCAACAGAGATCACGGGCTCGGGGAAGCTCATGGACTCCAGGACGATCTGGTTCGCGGAATCGCACAGGGTGTCACCGGTGGTGGTGTCCTTCAGGCCGATCGCTGCGTAGATGTGGCCGGCGGTAGCGCCCTCAACGGGCATTTCCTTGTTGGCGTGCATCTGGAACAGCTTGCCAATGCGCTCCTTCTTGCCCTTGGTGGAGTTAACCACCTGGGCGCCTGCCTCCACGTGACCGGAGTACACGCGGATGAAGGTGAGCTGGCCGAAGAACGGGTGCGCGGCAATCTTGAACGCCAGGGCCGAGAACGGCTCCTCGGAGGACGGCTTGCGCGTCAGCTCCTTCTCTTCGTCGCGGGGATCGTGACCGATCATCGGCGGGACGTCGAGCGGGTTCGGCAGGTAGTCGACCACGGCATCGAGCATCGGCTGGACGCCACGGTTCTTGAATGCGGAACCGCAGAAGACCGGGTAGAGCTCGGAGTTGATCGTCATCTTGCGGATGCCGGCCTTGAGCTCGTCGATGCTGATTTCTTCGCCTTCGAGGTACTTCTCCATGAGTTCCTCGGAGGACTCGGCAACGGCCTCGACGAGGCTTTCGCGGTACTCCTCGGCCTTTTCCTGGAGGTCAGCCGGGATCTCGCGGATCTCGTACTTCGCACCCATGGTGACGTCACCCTTGGCGTCGCCGGGCCAGACCAGCGCGCGCATGTAGAGGAGGTCGACGACGCCGATGAAGTCGTTCTCGGCGCCGATCGGCAGCTGCATGACGAGCGGCTTGGCACCGAGACGGCTGATGATGGTGTCCACGGTGAAGTAGAAGTCGGCGCCGAGCTTGTCCATCTTGTTGACGAAGCAGATGCGCGGAACGTTGTACTTGTCAGCCTGGCGCCAGACAGTCTCGGACTGCGGCTCCACGCCTTCCTTGCCGTCGAACACGGCGACGGCACCGTCGAGGACGCGCAGGGAGCGCTCAACCTCGACCGTGAAGTCAACGTGGCCGGGGGTGTCAATGATGTTGATCTGGTTGTTTTCCCAGAAGCAGGTCACGGCGGCAGACGTGATGGTGATGCCGCGTTCCTTTTCCTGTTCCATCCAGTCAGTCGTCGAAGCGCCGTCGTGCGTTTCGCCGATCTTGTGGTTCACACCCGTGTAGAACAGGATGCGCTCGGTAGTAGTGGTCTTGCCGGCATCAATGTGGGCCATGATGCCGATGTTGCGGACCTTGCTAAGGTCGGTAAGCACGTCCTGTGCCACGGTGTCTCCCTTTCGGATGGACTGCACGTTCGCCGCCGGCTCGGTTGAGCCGGCGGCGTCCGGGAAGTATTACCAGCGGTAGTGTGCGAAGGCCTTGTTGGACTCGGCCATCTTGTGGGTGTCTTCGCGACGCTTCACAGCGGCACCGAGACCGTTGGAGGCATCCAGGATCTCGTTCTGGAGGCGCTCGGTCATCGTCTTCTCGCGGCGGGCCTTGGAGTAGCCGACCAGCCAACGCAGGGCGAGGGCGGTGGAGCGGCCCGGCTTGACCTCAACCGGAACCTGGTAGGTGGCGCCACCGACGCGGCGGGAGCGGACCTCGAGGGAAGGCTTGACGTTCTCCATGGCCTTCTTGAGGGCTGCAACCGGGTCGCCGCCGGACTTGGCACGGGCACCTTCGAGGGCACCGTAAACGATGCGCTCCGCGGTGGACTTCTTGCCGTCAACCAGCACCTTGTTGATCAGCTGGGTGACCAGCGGGGAGCCGTAAACGGGATCTAGGACTAGCGGCCGCTTGGGGGCCGGACCCTTGCGAGGCATATTACTTCTTCTCCATCTTTGCGCCGTAGCGGCTGCGGGCCTGCTTACGGTTCTTCACACCCTGGGTATCGAGGGCGCCACGGACGATCTTGTAGCGGACACCGGGGAGGTCCTTAACACGGCCGCCACGAACGAGCACAATGGAGTGCTCCTGGAGGTTGTGGCCTACACCGGGGATGTAAGCGGTGACTTCAATGCCACCGTTGAGGCGCACGCGGGCAACCTTACGCAGAGCCGAGTTCGGCTTCTTCGGGGTCGTGGTGTACACGCGGGTGCAAACACCGCGGCGCATCGGGCTGCCGTTAAGCGCGGGGGCCTTGGTCTTCTTGACCTTCGGCGTGCGGCCCTTACGGACCAGCTGGTTAATCGTAGGCACTCTCGTGTTCTCCGTTTTATCCGGAGCGGCCGTTGGCGGCCGCTCTCTTGTCGCTGCGCCCCGCCGCTGGAGCTCTGAAGTTCTCTCCACAGCGGCCGAGGCGAAGCCTTAATAGTCGGACCGCACGCCGGGGTCCGCGGACTTTCATCCGGAACTGCCCCTAGGCATGCGAAAATGTGGCATACGTTGCACAACAACCCTGCAAACCGGAAACGTCGTCCTGGTGAAGCCTTTCAGCTCAACCGGCGCACTCATCCACTGCCACAATAACAATTAGTCTCAAGTCTAACACGGACGGCTCCCAGCCCTTAATCGGCGGGGTATCCGGGCCTCCCTCCCCATCGATTGCTCCGTAGCCGCCGTTTTGGGCCCTCTAAAGGGCGTTATCGGAGCAATCGACGGGCTAGGCAAAGCAATCGATCGTTAAACGGGGATGGTCCCCCACCTTGCGGTGCGGGACCATCCCTGGTCAGGCTTCCGAACAACCTAGCGGTTAGCGGAAGTCGGTTAGCGGGAGTCGGTTAGCGGAAGTCGCTGCCCAGGTCGTAGTCATCCAGCGGGATGGCGTGGAACTCAGGAGCTCCGTCGCCGCCCAGCGAATCGTAGGAGAAGTCGCTGAAGGCGCTGGGGCCGGTGAACAGGTTGGCCTTTGCTTCCTCAGTCGGCTCCACCGTGATCTCGGTGTAGCGCGGGAGACCCGTGCCGGCCGGGATGAGCTTACCGATGATGACGTTCTCCTTGAGGCCGAGCAGCGGATCGCTCTTGCCTTCCATGGCCGCCTGCGTCAGGACGCGGGTGGTCTCCTGGAAGGAGGCCGCGGACAGCCAGGACTCGGTCGCCAGGGACGCCTTCGTGATACCCATGAGCTCAGGACGGCCGGAAGCCGGCGTCTTGCCCTCGGAGACAACGCGGCGGTTGGCATCCTCGAAGCGGCTGCGCTCGGCGAGCTCGCCGGGCAGCAGGTCCGAATCGCCGGACTCGATGACCGTGACGCGGCGCAGCATCTGGCGGACGATAACCTCGACGTGCTTGTCGTGGATACCGATGCCCTGGCTGCGGTACACGCCCTGGACCTCGTCCACCAGGAACTTCTGCGCGGCACGGGGGCCCATGATGCGCAGGACCTGCTTCGGGTCGACCGGACCGTTGATGAGCTTCTGTCCGACGCTGACGTGCTCGCCGTCTTCGATGAGAAGACGTGAACGGCGCAGTACCGGGTAGGCGATCTCTTCGGATCCGTCATCGGGGGTGATGACGAGGCGCATCTGGCGCTCGGACTCTTCGATGGTGATGCGTCCGGCTGCTTCTGCAATCGGTGCGACACCCTTCGGAGTACGGGCTTCGAAGAGCTCCTGGATACGGGGCAGACCCTGGGTGATGTCGTCGCCGCCGCTGGCGGAGACGGCACCACCGGTGTGGAACGTACGCATGGTCAGCTGGGTGCCCGGCTCACCGATGGACTGTGCGGCGATGATGCCCACTGCCTCACCGATGTCGACGGTCTTGCCCGTGGCCAGCGAACGGCCGTAGCACAGGGCGCAGGTACCGACGCTGGACTCACAGGTGAGTACGGAGCGGACCTTGACCTCGGTGATGCCGGCTGCGAACAGTTCGGCAATGACGACGTCGCCGCAGTCGGTGCCGCCGGCGGCCAGGACGTTGCCCTTGGAGTCAACGACATCCACGGCCAGCGTACGGGCGTAGGCGCTGTTCTCGACGTTCTCGTCCAGTACCAGCTCACCGTTGGCGTCAGCCACGGCGATTGCCGTGACCAGGCCGCGCTCGGTGCCGCAGTCCTCTTCACGGACAATGACGTCCTGCGAAACGTCCACCAGACGACGGGTCAGGTAACCCGAGTTGGCGGTACGCAGCGCGGTGTCAGCCAGGCCCTTACGGGCACCGTGGGTGGCGATGAAGTACTCCAGCACCGACAGGCCCTCGCGGTAGGAGGACTTGATCGGACGCGGGATGATCTCACCCTTAGGGTTGGCCACCAGGCCACGGATACCCGCGATCTGGCGGACCTGCATCCAGTTACCACGTGCACCGGAGGACACCATGCGGTTGATGGTGTTCATCGGCGACAGGCTGTCACGCATGGCCTGGGCGATCTCGTTGGTTGCCTTGTTCCAGATCTCGATCAGTTCCTGGCGACGCTCGTCGTCGTCGATCAGGCCCTTGTCGTACTGGCCCTGGATCTTGGCGGCCCGCTCCTCGTAACCGGCAAGGATCTGCGGCTTTGCGGCCGGCACCTCGATGTCGGAGATGGCAACGGTGACGCCCGAACGGGTGGCCCAGTAGAAACCGGCATCCTTCAGGTTGTCCAGCGTCGCCGCGGTGACAACCTTCGGGTAGCGCTCGGCGAGGTCGTTGACGATGCGGGACAGTTCGCCCTTGTCGGCAACGGCTTCAACCCAGGGGTAGTCCTCGGGCAGGGTCTCGTTGAAGAGGACCTGGCCCAGGGAGGTCTGGACGAGAGCGGTCTGACCCGGCTCCCAGCCTTCCGGAGCTTCCCAGCCGGCGTACGGGACGAAGCCTTCGAGACGGATCTTGACCTG